>DATLOW010000145.1:0-27362 GCA_035536055.1 Paraburkholderia sp.
TGATTGATCGCGCTCGCGCCGTAACCGGGCACCGCAGGCAGCGTGTAGATCGGCCCGAGATTCAGCAGCACCGCTTCGCTGTCGATGCCGACCGCTGCGAGCAATGCGCCGTACAGCGCGACGTGATCCTTGCAGTCGCCATAGCGGTTGCGCAGCACATCGACGGCCTTGTGCGGAACCGCCGCGGTTTCGCCGAGAAACAGTGCGACGTAACGGATATTGAAGCGCACCCAGTCGTACAGGATGCGCGCCTTGTCGCGCGGATCGGTGGCCTGTGCGGTCAGCTGCTGCGCGAGACGCACGATCGACGGATCGCCGGTGGTCGAATCCGCGGCGGCATTGCGATAGCGCGCGGCGAATGCGGCGAAGTCCGGCGTGGTCGTGACCATCAGGCGGTCGCCCCATGTCGCATAGCCGACTGCGCCCGCTTCGAGCGGCGCATACGGACCGTGGCTGTACGTGAACGTGTAGCGGGTGCGGCCGTTTTCGGTGACCGGCGGCTCGGCGACATAGCCGCGCGCATCGGCGTACAGCGGCACGTCGGCGGGCAGATCGAAGATCAGCTGCTGCATATCCACCGGCCCGCGCGTCGGTTCGACGAAGTACGCGAAGGTGCCCGCCTGCAACGGCACGCTGCGCGTCTTGCGGAACGTCAGGTGCACGCGCGCGCCCGGTTCGACGCCCGGAAAGATCACCGTGCGCAGCACGCCGTCCTGAAAGGTCGGCGCGCCGGCCGAGCGCGGCTCCTGCACGTCGCGAATGCCGTCGGGGCCGACCGGGTGCGCGACGCCGTTGCGGTCGATGGTTTCGGCGGCAAGCAGTTGCACCTGCTCGATGTCCTTGTTGAACCACACATAGCGCTGTGCGATCTCGTCGACGCCGCTCGTCGTGTTCGCGCGCAGCACCGTATCGTCTTGCTCTTCGACCGAGCCGTCTTTCTGCACGACAAACAGATGCACGTCGCGTTCGACGGTCGACGGCGGCACGTCGTCGGGCGCGGCCGCGTTCGCATCCGCATGCGCGAGATACGGCGCGCCGCCGATGCACCACGCGACGAGCCCGATGCGCAATCGCTGCGCGGCAAATTTCCTCAAGATGTCGCCTCCGAACGCCGTACCGGTGGTTTTAACACATCGGCGCCGGACCCGAGCGCGAACCCGCGCTGCGCAGCGTGTCCGTCATGCTTGCCGCGCGGGCAGGATCGCATGCGCTCAACGCTGCCGCAGCTCCGCGCCTTCGTCTTCGGACAGGCGCACGAAAAACAGCAATGAACAGAAAGTCAGCGCGCCGATCGCGAAGAACGCCGGCGAGAAATCGCGCGCCTCGAGCTGCGCGGCGCTGCCGCCGTACAGATGGGCGGTCAGGGCCAGCAGCGAGGCGGCAAACGCGACGCCCAGGCTGATCGACAGCTGCTGCGCCATGCTCGCGAGCGCCGTGGCGCGGCTCATTTTCGGCCTCGGCATGTCGGAATAGCCGAGTGTATTGAGCGTGACCATCGCGAGCGAATTGAACAGGCCGCCGAACAACAGCACGACGAATATCAGCAGATGCGGCGTGCTCGGCCGGAACAGCCCATAGCTTGCGTAGAAGCAGCCGGTGATCAGCGTCGCGCCGATCAGCAGCCGGCGAAAGCCGATGCGGCGGATCGCCTGGCCCATCACCGCGCGCACCGACAGCGAACCGACCGCGGTCGCCACACTGATCGAACCGGATTCGAGCGGCGACAGGCCGAAGCCGAGTTGCAGCATCAACGGCATCAGGAACGGCGACGCGCCGAGCGCGACGCGCAGCGGCATGCCGCCGGCCACCGCGGTGCGATACGCGTGATAGCGCAGCAGGCCGGGATCGATGATCGGCTCGGGCTCGCGGCGCGTATAGAACCAGTACGCGACGATCGACAGCGTGCCGGCGCCGATCAGCCCGAACGTGACGGCCTGCGGCACCAGCCCGCGGCCGGCCGTATCGAGCCCGCCGACCAGCCCGACCAGACCGGTGGACAGAAGCACAAAGCCGCGCAGGTCGAAGCGCTCGTCGTGCGGCTCATGCGTATCGTCGATAAACAGCAGCGCGCACAGCACCCCGACCACGCCGAACGGAACATTGAGCAGAAAGATCCAGCGCCACGACACGAAGGTCACCACGAAGCCGCCGAGCAGCGGCCCGGCCACGCGCCCCATCGCGCCCGGCACGGTGAACCACACCATCGCCGCCACCATCTGCGCGGGCGGAACGCTGCGCAACAGGATCAAGCGCCCGACCGGCACCATCATCGCGCCGCCCATGCCCTGCACGACGCGAAACAGCACCAGTTGCGGCAACGACGTCGCGAGCCCGCATAACGCCGAACCAACCGAGAACAGCACGATCGCCGCGCAGAACACCCGCCGCGTGCCGAACCGGTCCGCGAGCCAGCCGCTCGCCGGCAGAAACACCGCGAGACTCAGCAGGTACGACGTGATGGCCAGATTCAGATGGAGCGCCTCGACACCGAGCGACCTCGCGATCGACGGCAATGCCGTGGCCATGATCGATGTATCGAGGTTTTGCAGCAGCAGCGGGCAGGCAACGATGATCGGAATGAGTCGGGAGCGGTCGGTCATGCGATCTTTTACCGCAAATCGCGCCGAGCGACGAGCCCATTGCCCGCTGCATATTGTTACGTTGCGTTTCGCTTACGCGGTCACCTGTTCCATCGCGCGGCGCAGCGACAGCGCGATGCCGCACGCGGCGAGCTCCACTTCGGCAAGGCTCGGGAAGGATGGCGCGATGCGCAGATGCCGGTCGTCGGGGTCGCGGCCATACGGATAAGCGGCGCCGGCCGGTGTCAGCACGAGTCCCGCCGCGGCTGCCAGCGCCACGGTCCGCGCGGCGCATCGCGGCGGCACGTACAGGCTGATGAAATAACCGCCTGCCGGGCGGTTCCAGGTCGTATCGGGCAAGCCGGCAAGCTGCTGGGCGAAGACCGTTGCCACCGCATCGAATTTGGGCTGCAGCAGTGCGCGGTGCTGTGCCATCAACGCTTCGACGCCGGCCTTGTCGCGCAGCACGCGCACGTGCCGCAACTGGTTCAGCTTGTCCGGCCCGATCGAGCGCACGCCGGCGCGCTGCTGCCACCACGCGACATTGCGCGTGGAGCCGGCCAGAAACGCAATTCCGCTGCCCGCCAGGGTCACCTTCGACAACGACGCGAACACCAGCGCGCGCTCGGCATGGCCGGCCTGCGCGCAAGCCGCGACGATGTTCGGCGTGGCGAACGCGTGGTCGGTCAGATGATGAAAGCGATATGCGTCGTCCCACAGCAGCCGGAAGTCGGCCGCCGCGGCCGGCATTGCGGCAAGCCGCTCGACCGTACGTGCCGAATAGATCGCGCCGCTCGGGTTGCTGTACAACGGCATACACCAGATGCCTTTGATTGCGGGGTCGCTGCGCACCTGCGCTTCGACGAAATCCATGTCGGGCCCGTCGTCGCGCATCGGCACGGCAATCATGCGGATGCCAAGCGCTTCGCAGATCGCAAAGTGCCGGTCGTAACCCGGCACCGGACACAGCAACGCGACGTTGCGCTGGTTGCGCCACGGCTCGCCATCCGACGCACCGCTCGGCACGCCCGACAGCATCGCGAACGACAGCGCGTCGTACATCAGTTCGAGGCTCGAATTGCCGCCCGCGACGACCTGCGCCGCATCGACGCCGAGCAGTTGCGCGCCGAACTCGCGCGCTTCCGGCAGGCCGAGGCCGTGCCCGTAGTTGCGGCAGTCGATGCCGTCGCGCGACAGATACTCGGTCGCAGCGGCGGCATCGCGATCGAACAGCGCCTGCGACAGATCGAGCTGCTGCGGCGACGGCTTGCCGCGCGACATGTCGAGGCGCATGCCTCGTTGCCTGAATTCATCGTAAGTGGCGGGCATCGGCATCGTAACGGGCTGCATCGGCAGCGAGTGGTTGATCGTGCAACCAGTATGCCGGCCGGCCCACCTTCAGACAAACGCGTTATATTGAAGGTTTCAATCAGCTTTTCTGATAGCTGTACCCATACCTACACCGATACCGATACCGATGAAAGCCCTCGACCTCGACGTGCTCGCGATGGTGGTCGCGATTGCCGATGCCGGCAGCTTCGTGCGCGGCGCGGCGCTGGTGCACCGTTCGCAATCGGCGCTCAGCATGCAGATTCGCGCGCTCGAAGAAGCGCTCGGCAAGACGCTGTTCGTGCGCGGGCCGCGCAGTGTCGCGCCGACCCAGGACGGTCTGCTGCTGATCGCCTATGCGCGCCGGCTGCTCGCGTTGCGCGACGAAGCGTGGGCGTCGCTGGTGCATCCGGAAGTAAAGGGCCGTGTGTCGATCGGTGTGCCCGACGACTACGCGGCTTCGCTGCTGCCCGTGGTGCTGCGCAAATTTTCCGCAACCTACCCGAAGGTCGAGATCCAGGTGATCGGCCTGCCGAGCGTCGCGCTGGCGCCGCTGGTGAAGGACAACAAGGTCGATCTGGCCTGCGTGACGCGCGTGAAGGGCCTCAACGGCGAGTTCATCCGCTGCGAGCCGATGGTGTGGGCCGGACCGGCCGCGGGGTCGGGCAAGGAGGTCTGGAAGGAACGGCCGCTGCCGGTGGCGCTGTTCGGCACGGGCAGCGTCGCGCGGGCCAATGCGATTGCGGCGCTGGAGCGCGCGAAGATTCCGTATCGCACCTCGTACGAAAGCCCCAGTTTGATGGGGTTGTTCAGCATGGTCGAGGCGGGTCTCGCCGTCGCGCCGCTGGCGCGCTGCGCGGTGCCCGCGCATTTGACGACGCTTGGCAAACCGCATGGGCTGCCGAAGCTGCCCGAGCTCGAAATCGTGCTGGCGCGCAGCGCGCGCTCGAAACGCCCGCCGTGCGATTTTCTCGCCGAGCAGATTCTGACCGAACTGCGTACGTAAGCGGGCGGGCGCGAGCGCCGCGTTCAGTCGTTTTCGCCGAGCCCGGCCAGCAGCGCATGCAGTTTCTCGACATGCCTGATCAACAGATGCCGGTGCTTCTCGATCTGCTCGAGACGCCCGGCGAGATCCGCGCGGACGGGTTCGTCGAGATCGCCCGCGCCCATCACGTCTTCGACGCGCGTGCGCACCAGTGCGATATCGATCGGCGCATGCGTCAGATGACGCTCGAAGCGCCGCACCTCCTGCACCGCCAGATCGCGCATCTTGCGCAAGTACACCTGCTTGCGATGCACTTCGCCATCGAGCGCGTCGTCGTCGGCTTTCTTCGCCGTGTGCCCGAAGATCGGTTCGGGCGGACGCAGCACCGCCTTCTTGCGCACCGGATGCGCAGTGCCGCGAAAACGCGCGAGCGGCGCTTCATTGTCGATCGCGACGCGCGCGTTGTCGGGTACTTCGGCCGCTTGGTGCGGCGCGTCCATCCAGCCGGCCGGCAAGCCCGTCACTGATTCGACGCCGCGCACGAATTCTTCGCTGAAATCGCGCTGGCCGGCCAGCATCAGCTTCAGGTACGACTCGGAGAACGTCATCATGCGCGCGAGCCGCGAGGCCGCGCCAACCTCGCGCGTCAGCACCGTCAGATTTGCCCGCCAGACCGGGAGCAGGGATTCGTCGGAATATTCCATCACTGGGTCTTCCTTTCGTCGTTCCTTCTCGTACGGCCCGCGCTGAGCCGGCACAAGCCGCCAGCGCGCGGGTCGGGTCCCGTGAAAGAGTAGTCGTTTCGATATGCTGCGCGCAACCCGGCACGCCGCACCGTCGCGCGGATGCACAACGGTGCGCGGGATCGGGATCGCGCAGATCCATCGTGAATTGACTGCGGCAAGCACGTAGTGTTCCGCGCGGCCTTGCGCGGCGCGAATGCGCAGCCGCCGATGCGGTGCGAATCGGCGGGCGGGTCGTGGCCCGGGGCGGGGCCCGGGTCTTGCTCCCGGGTCTGCCCTGGGTCTGCCGTTAACGACGAAATGACGGAATGGCGGGAAAGGCGCTTACGTTGCCTGTTTTGAGTCGCTTACGCCGCTGCGACGCGCTCGAGCGCAGTCTGTACCAGCTTCTGCAGCAGCGGTTCGACGTTGCGCGCGCGCGCCTCGTCGTACGCATACGGCATCTGCTCCTGCATATAGGTGATTTGCGACAGTTCAAGCTGCACCGCGTGGATCTGGCGGTCGGGCTGCCCATATTGACGCGTAATGTAGCCGCCCTTGAAGCGCCCATTCGCCACCGCCGTGTACTCGCCGTGCTGCGCGACCATTTGCGCGAGCGCCTCGGCCATGCCTGGCGCCGCGCTCGCATCGTTCGACGTGCCGAAGTTGAAGTCCGGCAGCCGTCCGTCGAAGAAACGCGGCACCTGCGAGCGGATCGAATGCGCTTCCCACAGCAGCACCTTGCCGTGCTGCGCCTTGAGCGCCGCCAGTTCGCCGGCGAGCGCGTCGTGATACGGCTGCCAGTACACCGCGCGGCGGCGCGCGACTTCGGCTTCGTCGGGCAGGCGGCCGTCGCGGTACAGCGCTTCCTTGTCGAACGTGTCGAGCGGCAACAGGCCGGTGGTGTCCTGCCCCGGGTACAGATTCGCGCCGTCGGGCGGGCGGTTCAGATCGATCACGTAGCGCGCGTAGACCGGCATCAGCAGCGAAGCGCCGAGGCGCTCCGCGAACCCGTACAGCCGGTCCAGGTGCCAGTCGCAATCGTCGACACGCGCGGCGGCCGGCGTCATCGTCGCAGCGATATCGGCGGGGATGCGCGTGCCCATGTGGGGAATTGAAATCAGCAAAGGCAGCGTGCCCCGCTGCAGCGTGAAAACCTGCGAGGCATTCGAGGCATTCGAGGCGGTCATGGCGGCTCAGCTCCGGTAAGGCGATTCGGTGGTCGGTTACGGCGGCGAAGGCACCAGCATCGGCCTTGCCGCGCGGCAGCGTCTGCTAGGCGAGCAGTTCGGCGAGCGCCGCGCGATACTGCGCGTACGCCGCGGCCTCATCGCGATGCCGACGGTTGGCGACGACCTGCGCGCCGCCGGTGAACACGTCGCGCACCGGTGTATCGCCGTGCTCGCAGAATACGGCGCCTGACAGCCACGCAGTGCTCGCCTGCCCGGCGATGCTCCCATGATCCGCATCGAGCACGATCCAGTCGGCCCGGCGCCCCGCTTCGAGCGCGCCGGTAGCGCGGCCGGTCGCATGCGCGCCGCCGTCGAGCGCAGCGGCGAAGAGCCGGTCCGCGACATACGGGGCGTGCTCGCTCGCGAGCACGTTGCGCTGCCGTCGCACCAGCCGTTGACCGTATTCGAGCAGCCGTAGTTCCGCACGCCAGTCGACGCCGATATGGCTGTCCGAACCGATGCCGAAGCGGCCGCCCGCTGCCAGATATTCTTGCGCGGGAAACACGCCGTCGCCGAGATTCGCTTCGGTGGTCAGGCACAGGCCGGCCACGGCGCCGCTGGTTGCCAGCGCAACGGTCTCGTCCGCATCGACGTGCGTCGCATGCACGATGCACCAGCGCGCATTCACATCGAAACGATCGAGCAGCCACTGCACCGGCCGCGCGCCTTGTGCGGCGACGCATGCGTCGACTTCGGCGGTCTGTTCGGCCACGTGGATATGCACCGGCGCGCCGGGCAGCATCGCATCGAGCCCTTCGAGCAGCGCACGCAAGCCGTCGCCGGAGACCGCGCGCAGCGAATGGGGCGCGACGCCGTAGCGCAGCGCCGCGTGCTCGGGCTGCGCGTGCCGCAGTGCATCGACGATGCGCAGCAGGCCGTCCGGCGTGTTAATGAAACGCCGCTGATCGTCGCGCGGCGGCTGCTGGTTGAAGCCCGCGTACTGATACAGCACCGGCAGCATCGTGATGCCGATGCCGCTCGTGTGTGCGGCATCGACCACCCGCTGCGCCAGCTCCGCTTCGTTCGCGTAACGGCTGCCGTCCGGCGCGTGATGCACATAGTGGAACTCGCACACCGACGTGTAGCCCGCTTTCAGCATTTCGATGTACAGCCAGCGCGCAATCGCGCCGAGCCCCTCGGGCGTGATGCGCGCAGCGAAGCGATACATCAGGTCGCGCCAGCTCCAGAACGTATCGGTGGCGCTCGCGCGGTATTCGGTGAGGCCCGCCATCGCGCGCTGGAACGCGTGCGAATGCAGGTTCGGCATGCCGGGCAGCAGCGGGCCCGCGGCCCGCGGCACGCCGGCCGGCGCGACGCTGTCGGGCGTCACCGCGCTCAGCATGCCGTGCCGGTCCCACTGCAGCAGTACGTTGCGACGCCAGCCGTCCGGCAGGAAGGCGTGCTGCGCGAACAGCGATCGGTTGATGTGGTCCATGTTCGATAGAAGTTTCAGCTGATGCGCGACGCGCTCACACCCGTTGCGTGTACACCGTTTCGCCGGCACGCACGACGCGCGCGCACAGCGGACGACCGATCCAGTACGCCAGTTCGGCGAGCGTATCGACTCGCCAGACGGCAAAATCCGCCGCGCGGCCGACCGCCAGCGTGCCGTGCCGGTCCGCCTTGCCGAGCGCGCGCGCCGCATGCTGCGTGACGCCCTGCAGCACTTCGGGCACGGTCATCCGGAACAGCGTGCACGCCATGTTCAGCATCAGCAGCAGCGAGGTTGCGGGCGAGGTGCCCGGGTTGCTGTCGGTCGACAGCGCGATCGGCACCTCGTAGCGACGCAGCAGGTCGAGCGGCGGCAAGCGCGTCTCGCGGATGAAATAGAACGCGCCAGGCAGCAGCACCGCCACCGTGCCCGCCTCTTTCATCGCGGCCACGCCGGCTTCGTCGAGATATTCGAGGTGGTCCGCCGACAGCGCGCGGTAACGCGCCGCCAGTGCCGCGCCGCCGCTGTTCGACAGTTGCTCCGCGTGCATTTTCACCGGCAGGTTGCGGCGCGCGGCCGCTTCGAACACGCGCTCGCTTTGCGCGAGCGAAAAACCGATGCGCTCGCAGAACACGTCGACTGCATCGACGAGGCCTTCGTCGGCCAGCGCGGGCAGCATCTGCTCGCAGACCTGCGCAATGTAGTCGTCGGCGCGGCCCGCGTATTCGGGCGGCAGCGCGTGCGCGCCGAGAAAGGTCGTGTACACCGTGACCGGATAGCGTTCCCCTAGTTGCCGCGCAACGCGCAGCATCTTGCGCTCGCTGTGCAGATCGAGGCCGTAGCCAGACTTGATTTCGATCGCGCTGACGCCTTCGGCGATCAACGGCTCGAGGCGCGCGGCGGCGGCGCGCAGCAGCGTGTCTTCATCGGCGGCGCGCGTGGCGCGCACCGTCGAGACGATGCCGCCGCCCTGTCGCGCGATCTCTTCGTAGCTGACGCCCGCCAGCCGCTGCGCGAATTCGTCGGCGCGCTGGCCGCCGTACACAAGGTGCGTGTGGCACTCGACGAGGCCTGGTGTGACCCACGCGCCGCCGAGGTCTTCGCGCGGCCAGTCGCGGTACCGCTCGGGCAGCGCGGCGGCGGCGCCGAGCCACGCGATCCGACCGTCGTCGACGGCAAGCGCGGCATCGTCGAGCGTGTGGTTCGGGTCGCCCTGCGGGCAAAGCTTCAGGTGATGCCAGACGGTTTGCTTCATCGTGAACTCGCGTGATGACAGCGGGCTTCAGGGCTGCGCGATGCCGGCTGCAGCCGCGCGTGCGGGTGGTTGCAGTTCGAGTCGCACCGCGAGCACGGTGCCGGTGCCTTCGCAGGTGCAGTGCAGCGCTTGCGCGTGATCGATGCGCAGCGTGTCGCTGGTTGCGAGCGCAACGGGCGCCGCGGCGCCGGGCGTCACGCGCAGCGGGCCCGTTGCGCAAAACAGCAGCAGCGTGTCCGCCGTAACCGAATGCGTGCCGGCGCCGCGCCAGATCTCGACGTGACCGCTCGCCGCGCCACGCCGCACCATCAGGTTGAAATCGCGCGTCGCGCCGTCGACGAGGCGCGCATCGATCGCCGTTTCGCCGGCGAAGCGCGCGATGTCGAGCGGCTTCGTCAATGCATGCGTGCGGGGCGACGCGTTGCCTCTGTCACCGCTGTCACCGCGCTCGTCGAGCAGCATGCCGCTGCCTTCCAGCAGCACCAGCGTGCGGTCGATTCCCGCGAAGCGCGAGAATGGCCCCGGCTGCGCCACATCCGCGACGCTGACGCGCCAGCCGAACGCATCCAGCGCGGCGCCTTGCGGATACGCGGCGATCTCGCGCGTGACGCCACCGCCATTCTTCCACGGCGTCGCGACGAGGCTTGCAGCGGGAATCAGCGCGATCTGCATCGCGCTTGTCACAGCGCTTGTCACAGCGCCCGTCGGCGCGCTCATCTTCGCGCTCACCGGCCGAGCATCGGCAACTTCAGGCCGGCGGCGCGTGCGGTATCGCGCGCCAGTTCGTAACCCGCATCTGCGTGACGCATCACGCCGGTGGCCGGATCGTTGAACAGCACACGGCCGAGGCGCGCATGCGCTGCGTCGGTGCCGTCCGCGACAATCACTACGCCCGCATGCTGGCTAAAGCCCATGCCGACCCCGCCGCCATGATGCAGCGACACCCAGGTCGCGCCGCCCGCCGTATTCAGCAGCGCGTTGAGCAGCGGCCAGTCGCTGACCGCGTCGGAGCCGTCCTTCATCGCTTCGGTTTCGCGGTTCGGGCTCGCCACCGAACCCGTGTCGAGGTGATCGCGGCCGATCACGATCGGCGCCTTCAGCTCGCCGTTGCGCACCATCTCGTTGAACGCCTGGCCAAGCCGATAGCGGTCGTTCACGCCGACCCAGCAAATCCGCGACGGCAGCCCCTGGAACGCGATGCGTTCGCGCGCCATGTCGAGCCAGTTATGCAGGTGCGGATCGTCCGGAATCAGTTCCTTGACCTTCGCATCCGTCTTGTAGATGTCTTCCGGATCGCCCGACAGCGCCACCCAGCGGAACGGCCCCTTGCCTTCGCAAAAGAGCGGCCGGATATAGGCCGGCACGAAGCCCGGAAAATCGAACGCGTTTTTCACGCCCATTTCGAGCGCCATCTGGCGGATGTTGTTGCCGTAGTCGAGCGTGGCGGCGCCGCGCTGCTGCAGCGTCAGCATCGCTTCGACCTGTCTGGCCATCGACTGCCTGGCCGGCGTGACGATGCTTTGCGGGTCGGTCTTTTGACGCTCGCGCCAGCTATCGACGCTCCAGCCTTGCGGCAGATAACCGTGCACCGGGTCGTGCGCGCTGGTCTGGTCGGTCACGCAATCCGGCGTGACGTTGCGCTTCACGAGTTCGGCGAACACATCGGCTGCGTTGCCGAGCAGACCGATCGAAACCGGCTTGCCGCTGTGCTTCGCTTCTTCGATCATTGCCAGCGCTTCGTCGAGCGTCTTTGCCTTTTTATCGACGTAGCGCGTTTTCAGGCGGAAATCGATGCGCGTCTCGTCGCACTCCACCGCGATCATCGAAAAGCCGGCCATGGTCGCCGCGAGCGGCTGCGCGCCGCCCATGCCGCCGAGGCCGCCGGTCAGAATCCAGCGGCCCTGCGGCTTGCCATCGAAATGCTGGTTCGCCACCGAGTAGAACGTTTCGTAGGTGCCCTGCACGATGCCCTGGCTGCCGATGTAGATCCAGCTGCCCGCGGTCATCTGGCCGTACATCATCAGGCCTTTGCGATCGAGCTCGTGAAAGTGATCCCACGTCGCCCAGTGCGGCACCAGGTTCGAATTCGCCAGCAGCACGCGCGGTGCGTCCGCATGCGTGCGGAACACGCCGACCGGCTTGCCCGACTGGATGAGCAGCGTCTCGTCGTCGTTCAGGTCCTTCAGCGAAGCGAGAATCTGGTCGAAGCAGTCCCAGTTGCGCGCCGCGCGGCCGATGCCACCATAGACGACCAGCGCATGCGGATGCTCCGCTACTTCGGCATCCAGATTGTTCTGGATCATCCGGTACGCGGCTTCGGTCAACCAGCTCTTGCAGGTCTTCTCGCTGCCGCGCGGCGCGCGGATCGTGCGCGACGGGTCCAGACGCGGATCGATGTGTTTCGGGTTGTTCATGGTGTTAAACCTCGCGAATATTGGAAAAGCAGCGAAAACAGTGCGAATTCAGTTCAAAAGCTTCCGGTCAGAAATGGCCGGTAAAGCGGTAACGGCTGCCGGGATGCCACAGGTTGGCCACCGATGCGACCACACCCTGCGACCACGTGCGCCGATGCAGCACGAGGCAAGGCTCGGCGGCGCTCATCGTGAGCAGGCTGCGGGTGTCACTGTCGGGTGCGGCCGCCTCGATCCGGTACTCGACGCGCTGCAGCGGCGCCACGCGCACCAGATACTGGTTCGGCGTCGTGTTGGTGAAGTCCTGCAGCGCGTAATCGGGCGCCACCGCGGGATTGACCCAGCGTTCTTCGAGCTGCACCGGCTCGTCGTTTTCGAAATGCAGCACGAGCGAATGGAAAATGTCGTCGCCGGCGTGCAGCTGCATCTCGGCGGCAAGCTCGGTATCCGCCTGCGCGCTGCCGATCGACAGCACGTTGGCGTGATAGCGATGGTCGCGCGCGATGATTTCGTCGGAGATGCTGCGGATCGCCACCAGCGTCGATTCGTACTTCGGCCGTGCGACGAACGTGCCCGACCCCTGCACGCGCGTGAGCACCTGTTCCGAGGTCAGCTCGCGCAACGCGCGGTTCACCGTCATGCGCGCGACGTTGAACTCGCGCGCCAGCTCGTTTTCGGACGGCACCTGGTCGCCCTCCGCCCATTCGCCCGCATGAATGCGCGCGAGGATGAAGTCCTTGATGCCCTGATAGGCCGGCGAGTTCATGTCAGCGCGCTTCGGAAGCGAATTCGAGCGGGCTGTGCGCAGCAATCGCGCCAGCCTGCACGAGACGCGTAATCGCCGCGATATCCGGCGCGAAATAGTGATCGAGCTCGTAGTGCGACACTTCGTTGCGCACGGCCTTCATCACGCGCTGCAGCGCCGGGCTGGTTTGATGCGGCGCGCGCAGGTCGACGCCTTGCGCGGCGGCGAGCAGTTCGATCGACAGGATGTTGGCGGTGTTCTCCGCGATATCGGCCAGCTTGCGCGCAGCGAAGGTCGCCATCGAAACGTGGTCTTCCTGATTCGCCGAAGTCGGCAGCGAATCGACCGAGGCCGGATGCGCGAGCGTCTTGTTCTCCGATGCGAGTGCGGCCGCCGTGACGTGCGCGATCATGAAGCCGGAATTCACGCCGCCGTCCTTCACGAGAAACGGCGGCAGGCCCGACAGCGTCGCGTCGATCAGCAGCGCGATGCGGCGCTCGGCCAGCGCGCCGATTTCCGCGGCCGCGAGCGCGAGGTTGTCGGCCGCGAAGGCAACCGGTTCCGCATGGAAATTGCCGCCCGACAGCACTTCGCCGGTATCCGGGAAGATCAGCGGGTTGTCCGACACCGCGTTCGCTTCGATCAGCAGCACTTGCGCGGCATGGCGCATCTGGTCGAGGCACGCGCCCATCACCTGCGGCTGGCAGCGCAGGCTGTACGGGTCCTGCACCTTGCCGCAATCGCGGTGCGACAGGTTGATCGCCGAGCCGTCGAGCAGCGAGCGATAGGCGGCGGCCGCATCGATCTGTCCTTGATGGCCGCGCAGCGCGTGAATGCGTGCGTCGAACGGCTTCACCGAACCCGCGGCCGCGTCGACCGACAGCGCGCCCGCCACCAGGCCGGTGCGGAACAGGTCTTCGATCGCAAACATGTTGTACAGCGCCAGCGCTGCCGACGCTTGCGTGCCGTTCAGCAACGCGAGGCCTTCCTTCGCCTGCAGCGTCAGCGGCTTCAGACCCACCAGGTGCAGACCCTCGGTGGCCGGCATCCGCTCGCCCCTGCTGAACACTTCGCCGACGCCGAGCAGCACCGCCGACATATGGGCGAGCGGCGCGAGGTCGCCCGACGCGCCGACCGAGCCCTTGGCCGGAATCACCGGCAGTACGTCGGCGTTGAACAGTGCGATCAACGCGTCGATCACCTCGCGGCGAATGCCCGAATGGCCACGGCCGAGGCTGGACAGCTTCAACGCCATCAGCAGCCGCACCACCGGACGCGACAGCGGCTCGCCGACGCCGACTGCATGCGACAGCACCAGATTGCGCTGCAGCAGTTCGAGTTGATCGTGCGGAATATGCGTGCTGGCGAGACGCCCGAAGCCGGTATTGATGCCGTACGCGGGCTCGCCTTTCGCGGCGATGTCGCCGACCGCCTTGGCGCACGCGTCGATCGCGGCGAAACTGGCGGGGTCGAGTTCGAGCGTGACCTGCTCGCGCGCGATCTGGCGCAGTTGCGGCAGGCTTAGACAGCCGGGCGTAAGGATCATGATGCATTCCTGTATAGACAAGTTCAGGCAGTCTAGCCGGGCGCAGTTGTATATACAAGTTGTTTTTGCGGTCTCGCGCCTGGGGTTTTTACCAAATCCTTTCGCCTGCAAACGGCAATGGCGCCTGCTTTATTTCGGAATGCCTGTTCGTCGATCTCGAACACCAGACGGATGTGCACGACTGCGCAAGCGGACATCGGCCGCACGTCTGCACTTACGACATATGATTGACAGCCCCGTCAATCACGCGTCAGAGCGGCCGCGCCATGTCTGGACGGTTACTGCCAGACGACCTGGCAGCTCTGCGATACGCCGATCTTTTTCATCGGCTACCCTTCGCAACACGCCTGCTCAGCTGCATAGCGCGGCTTTACATTTTGTACCTCCCGGTCCAGAATTGCGCGCGCCGACAGAAAAAAATGGGCGTTAGTTTCAGGCACAGGCGCAGGCGGCGCGTGCTCGCAGGCGATCTGCTGAACAGCGGCGCGCAGATGGCACAAGAACGACTCATTCTGTCCGGATAACGCTCTTTTTATGTCATTAGCAGCCCGGCAACCGGTACTGGAAAATGCCCCCGGGGTGCACGCGTTGGCGCCGTGCAACCGATTGGAGAGAAAAGGCAATGAGTGAAATATCCGCGCTCGCCGAGCATGCCGGCCCGGCACGCCCGGTCGACCGCATGCTGGTCGCGCGCGAAAAGACCCGCGAGGCGATCGGCCAGATTGCCGCGCGTGTACAGCCCGGCATGCGTGAGGAGGAAGCCGTCGAGATGGCCGCCGACGTGCTCGAACAGATGGGCTTCGCAGCGGGCTCACGACCAGCGCGTGTGCGCTTCGGCCGCAACACGGCGAGGCTCGCCCAGCGGCAGCCGGCACCGCGGGTCGAACTGCGGCAAAGCGATATCTTCTTCGTCGACATCGCGCCGAGCTTCAACGCGTATTGCGGCGACGGCGCGGCGAGCTTCGTGGTCGGCATCGACGGTGTGTACGAGTGCTGCGCGCGCGACGCGAAGCGGCTGTTCCGCGAGGTTCGCGACGTGTGGCGCCGGCAGCACCGCAGCGGCGCAGATCTATACGCTCATGCGCACCGGCAGGCGCGCCTGATGGGCTGGGAACTGAACGCCGACGTGACCGGCCATCGCCTGCCCGGCCCCGGTCAGGACGAAACCGGCACGACCCCGCTCGCCGCGCTGCAGTCCAAGCCTCGTTCGCTCGACTGGGTGCTGCAGATCCATCTGGACGACCGCCTGAAACGCTTCGGTGCGTTCTACGCAGACGTGCTGATCGACGACGACCTGTACGGCTGAGCACCGCCGGCCCCGCGTTACCTGTGTGGCCCGATCCTGTTCGGCGCCTTGTTCCACTCCGCTTTTTCGATCAATGAGCAGCATTGCCCTTCTCGTCTTTCCCGGTGTCCAGGCACTCGACGTATTCGGACCTTCGGATGTGTTTTCCGAAGCCAACCGGTTCCTGGCAGCCGATTCGCACTACCACGTCGAACTCATCGCCACCGAGCCGGGCGTCGTGTCCTGTTCGAGCGGCCTGAAGATCCAGCCGGATCGCCACTTCAGCGAGGTCGCGGACAGCCACGATCTGCTACTGGTGGCGGGCGGCCCATCGCTTGCGCAGCAGCCGCTCGACGCGCCGGTGCACGCATGGCTGCAGCAGGCAAGCCGCCGCGCGCGGCGCTTCGGCGCGATCTGCAACGGTACGCTGACGCTCGCGCGCGCCGGTCTGCTCGAACACCGCAGCGTGACCACGCACTGGAGCGATGCGGCGGCACTGGCGGCGCTATGCCCGACCGCACACGTCGATGCGAGCCACCTGTTCATGCAGGATCGCGAACTATTCACGTCCGCGGGCGTGACCGCCGGCATCGATCTGTCGTTGCATCTGCTCAGGCACGATCACGGCACCGAAATCGCGCTCAATGTGGCGCGCCGGATGGTCACGTCACTGCAGCGCACCGGCGGTCAAACGCAGTTCAGCGCGGTTCTGGCGCCCGCCGCGGAGGCATCGTCGCCGGTCGCCGTGGTGCGGCAATACGTGCACGATCATCTCGCGGACGACCTGAGCGTCGCCACGCTCGCGGCGGTCGCGAAGATGAGCACGCGGCATTTCTCGCGGGTCTTCGTGCGCGATACGCGCGTCACGCCGGCCGAGTTCGTCGAGCGTGCGCGCATCGACGCGGCCCGCGCGATGCTCGAAAACAGCCCGACACCGCTGAAATCCATCGCCTGCCGCTGCGGCCTGCGCGATGCGCATCAACTGAGAGCGGCGTTCAGAAGGCGGCTTGGCATTACGCCGCAGCAGTATCGGCTGCACTTCGGCGCGCAGCTTATTGTTGATTCGGAATCAAGTTTGATTTGAGATCAGGCCACTTTTTGCGAGAATCGTCCGGTCCCATACTGTGTGCCATACCGTGTTTCCGTCACAGGAGGACCTGATGAACATCTTCGTAACCGGCGCGTCCGGCTTTATCGGCGGCTCGATCGCAGCGGGCCTCGTGCGCGCAGGACATCGCGTCAAAGGCCTGATCCGCAAGCCCGAACAGGCGGCGGCGCTGCAGCGTCTGGGCATCGAGCCGGTGATCGGCTCGCTCGACGACCGTGCACTGCTCGTCAACGAGGCGCAAGCCGCGGACGCCGTCATCAATGCGGCCGATAGCGATCATCGCGGCGCCGTCGAGGCGCTGATCGACGGCCTTGCGAGCTCCGGCAAAACGCTGCTGCATACGAGCGGCTCGAGCATCGTCGGCGATGCGTCGGCGGGCGAGCGAGGCGCGGCTGCGATCTATCGCGAAGACGCGTTGCCCGAGCCGACGGCCGACAAGGCGCCGCGCGTCGCGATCGACCAGCTGGTGCTGAACGCCGCGCAACGCGGCATCCGCTCGGCGGTGCTGTGCAATACGCTGATCTACGGGCACGGCGCGGTCGAAGGCAGCGCCAGCGTGCAGTTGCCGCGGCTCGTGCGCCAGGCGCAAAAGAGCGGTGTGGTGCGTCACGTGGGCAGCGGCGGCAACATCTGGTCGAACGTGCATATCGACGACGTGGTCGAGCTGTATCGTCTGGCGCTCGATAAAACCCCTGCGGGCACGTTCTATTTCGTCGAGAGCGGCGAAGCATCGTTCCGCGACATGAGTGTCGCGCTCGGCGCAGCGCTCGGTCTGGGCGAGCCGCAGGCGTGGCCGCTCGATGACGCGATCAACGAATGGGGCTACGAAATGGCCTCGTACGGTCTCGGCTCGAACAGCCGCGTGCGCGGCACGCGAGCCCGCGAACTGCTTGGCTGGCAGCCGCAGCGCACGTCGGTGCTCGACTGGATCCGGCAGGACATGATGCGCGGCGAAACTGCTGTCTAGCCCGTGCCGCGCAGTGTGAATCGCGCAGCTATATAGCGGCTTACACTCGCGCGTTTTGAGCGTTGCTAATCCGTAAGCTCACCCCGATAGAATCGTTTGTCCTTAATAAACGGTCCTGCCGGGCGAGCCCGGATTTTCTTGATGTTGCTCGCACTCAACTTCGATTGGCTTACCAATCTGCTTGCAATCCTCTTTCTCGTCGCGTGCCTCTACGACATGCGCTACGACGAGTACGGCACGCTTACGCTTGCCGCAGCCGCTATGGGCCTGATCGTGATGGCGATCCATCTGTTCTTGCGGCCCGCCTTCGAAATGTCGCTGTAGGCTCACGCGCGCTTTTTCTTAACACCTCTGTCAAGAAAGATACCGGATGCATCATGCCGTGCCGGCACGATGCACCCGTGGAGGAAAGCGCCGCGGCCGCACAGTGCGTGCGGCGCGCGGGCGGACTGCGCATCAGATCGCCCAGCCGCCCAGATAGAACACCGCCAGCACGATGGCGATCGCCACCGTACCGAGATTCAGCTTGCGCCATTCGCCGGACACCACGCGGCCGATCACGAGCGTGCAGAAGCCGAGCATGATGCCGGTCACGATGTTCGCGGTCAGTACGATGAACACCGCGCATACGAGGCCCGACATCGCATCGACCAGATCGTCCATCGGCAGCCTGGCGACGCTCGACAGCATCAGCAGGCCGACGTACATCAGCGCGGGCGCGGTCGCATACGAAGGCACCAGCGCGGCAAGCGGCGACAAGAACATCACGGCCAGAAACAGCAGGCCGACCACCGCAGCCGCGAGGCCGGTCTTCGCGCCGGCCGCGACGCCAACCGTCGACTCGATATAAGCCGCGGCCGGCGCGCCACCCATCAAGCCGGAGAAGATCGAGCTGACCGAATCCGCCGTCAGCGCGCGGCCACCGTTGACGATGCGGCCATGCGCATCGAGCTGACCCGCCTGCCCTGCCACTGCGCGGATCGTGCCGGTCGCATCGAACACGGCGGTCATCACGAGCGCCAGCACGCTCGGTAGCACCGCGAGCGACAGCGCACCCTTCACATCCATCGCGCCAATCAGCGATGCGTGGCCGGGCGCGCTCAGCGACGGCAGCGCGAACACGCCATGAAACGTCACAGCCGGATCGAGCAGCATGCCGAGCGCCGAGATCGCGACGATCACAATCAGAATCGCGCCCGGCACATGGCGGCGCACCAGCCCGAAGATCGCCGCGAGCCCCGCGACCGACATCAGCGCCGGCAGCGCAGTGAGATGCCCCAGCTCGACCGGCAAGCCCGGTCCGGGATTCTTCATGACGAGACCGACGTCGTTGGCCGCGATCAGCAGCAGGAACAGCCCGATGCCGATGCCGGTACCGTGCGCGATGCCGGCCGGCAGATTGCGCAGGATCCACGAGCGCACGCCGGTCACCGAGATCGCAGTGAACACGACGCCCATCAGGAACACTGCGCCGAGCGCGACGGTCGGCTGCAGGCCTTTGCCGAGCACGAGACCGAATGCAGTGAACGCGGTCAGCGAGATCGCGCAACCGATCGCGATCGGCAGGCGCGCCCAGGTACCCATCAACAGCGACCCGAACGCGGTGGTCAGACAGACGGCGACGAATACCGCACTGGTGTCGAAACCGGCTTTGCCGAACATGCCCGGCACGACGAACACCGAATAGACCATCGCCAGAAAGGTCGTGACGCCCGCGACGATTTCGCGGCGTTGCGTGCTGCCCCGCGCGGAGATCTGGAAGTAGCGGTCGATCAGGCCTTCGCCGTACAGCGCGCCGCTGCCGCTGTGGTCTGGACCGGCGCTTGCGCTCGCGCCGGAAGTGCCGTTCGCGACCGGCTGGGCGGCGACGTAGTGCGCCTCTGAATCCATCATGATGAGTGCCTCCTTTATCAGCAAGCTGAAACGGCCTCGAGGGAGGCCGTCGTCAGGTTGGTCTCTTGAGTGGTGGCGCGGTGCGCCGCGCCTGTTGTGGTCAGGTGTTGCGAAGGTTAGGGGAAGACACATATCGCGCCCATCGCGTCGCAGGCATGCCTGGCATGTCGCGACGCGTATATCGCCGTGCATACGGCATAGGCGGCGGGCCCGCCGGGTGTTTACACCTACGCCTCGGGCGCGCCGAAAGCGCACGAAAAGCAGCCCCGAAGCAGCCCCGAAGCAGCACGCAAGCAGCACGCAAGCAGCACGCAAGCAGCACGCAGACAGCACGCAAGCAGCGCTGAAAACAGCGCATGCAGACCCCGGCCATCGGGCCGGCTCGCCGCCCCGCGCGCCGCTTCAGGCCCCGCACGGACAGAAGCAGGCAGCGCCGCTGTTACACTCTGTGCGCTGACACGTTTCTGAGCGCAACGAACACGATGCCTTCGAGCTTCCCGCACTGGCCATGGAGTCCTTGTCGATGAACGGCGGTTGCCTGCGTCCGGTTTTCCGTCTTTTGCTTCTGGCCGTGCTTGCGGCCTTCGTGCTGTCGGGCTGCAGCGTGTTCGGCCCTGTCGAGCAGGCGCCCGCGCCGATCGTCGAAGCGAGCGCGAGCCCGGTCGAGCCACCGCCTCCGCCGCCGATCGTCGAGATCGAACCCGAGCCGACCGAACCCACCGAGCCCGCCCAGCCGAAAAAGCCCAAACGCGTGATCGTCAAGCCGCACAAGGTCGAGCCGCCGCCCCCGCCGCCGCCTCCGCCACCGCCGCCTCCACCGCCTCCGCCGCCGTTGATCGTGACGCGCACGATCGACCACGCGACTGCACGCGGCCTGCTCGACAGCGAAGTGCAGCGCCCCGACGGCAAAGTGATCGGCCGCGCAGTCGACCTGACTACCGATGCAAGCGGCACGCCGCGCGAACTGATCGTGAACCTGCAGGGCTTCATGGGCGTCGGCGATCGCAAGGCCGCATTCCCATGGAGCGGGTTCCGCTTTACGCCCGCGTCGAAGACCGCACCGATCACGCTGACCCTGCCGCAGAACCAGATCGCCGCGCTGAATCGCTCGAAGCCGTCGGCTTCGCTCGGCACACCGCTCGCAGGCATCGCGGCCACCCCCGATGTGCCGCCCGGCCAACTGCAACTGCTCGATGCCGATGTCGAACGGCCCAACGGCGCCAAGGTCGGCCGTGTGATCGACGTGCTGGTGGACGGCAATGCGCAGCCGCAGGCGGTGGTGCTCGACGTCAGCGGCATCATCAATCCGGACCGGCGCTCGATTGCCGCGAACTGGTCGGCGCTGCACTTCGCGACCCGGGACAAGGCACTGCACGCGCTGATGGATCTGAACGAGGCGCAGATCAAGGCCTCGCCGAGCTATGAGAGCGGCAAGCCGGTGGTGGCGGTATCGCCAGCGCCGCCGGCTACCGCGACGGCCGCGGCGACACCGGCCGCATCCGCACCCACTGCGACCCCGGCGCCGGCCAGCACGCCGCCGCCAAACCCGGCGGCGGCCTCGGGTGCGCCGCCTGCTTCGTCGTCCGCGGCCACGGCTTCGTCCGCGCGGCCCTCCCGATGACGAGCCGCCACATGGTCAACGCACGCAGTCTCCGCGCCCTCGACTGGCTCAACTTCTTCGTCGCCAACGTGCAGACGGGATTCGGTCCATTCATCGCGTCGTATCTCGCCACCCACAAATGGACCCAGGGCGAGATCGGCCTTGCGCTGAGCGTCGGCACGATCAGCGCGATGGTGAGCCAGGTGCCCGGCGGCGCCGCGGTCGATGCGCTGCGCAACAAGAAAGCCGCTGCCGCGTGGGCGACCATCGCGATCATCGCGAGCGCGGTGCTGCTCGCCACCAGCCCGACCGTCCTGCCGGTGATGGCCGCCGAAGTGCTGCACGGCTTCGCCAGCTGCATGCTGGTGCCGGCCATGGCGGCGATCTCGTTCGCGCTGGTCGGACGCGCGGACCTCGGCGACCGGCTCGGCCGCAACGCGCGCTGGGCGTCGATCGGCAGCGCGGTCGCAGCGGGCTTGATGGGGCTGGTGGGCGAATATTTCTCGGCGCGCGCGGTGTTCTGGCTAACCGCGACGCTGGCGATGCCGGCGCTGTTCGCGCTCGCGATGATCCATCTGCCGCAGGCGCCGCCGCGTCATCAGCACGTGCCGGAGCCGCCGCGCGACGATCGCGATGCGAGCGCTTCAGGCGGCACGGACGGCGCGGACGGCAACGCGGGCGACGGCAGCGGCGCTACGCCGGCCCAGGCCCTCGCGGCCGCCGTCGAGCCTGAGCATCGCGAGTCGATCTTCGATCTGCTGCGCGACCGGCGCATGCTGACTTTCGCCGCGTGCGTGGTGTTGTTCCACCTGTCGAATGCGGCGATGCTGAATCTCGCGGCCGGCGAAGTGACAGCGGGCATGGGCGACAACGTGCAGCTGGTGATTGCCGCGTGCATCATCGTGCCGCAGGCGATCGTCGCGATGCTGTCGCCATGGGTCGGACGGACTTCGCAGCGCTGGGGGCGCCGGCCGATCCTGCTGCTCGGCTTCTCCGCGCTGCCGCTGCGCGCACTGCTGTTCGCGGGCGTCAGCAGCCCGTATCTGCTGGTGCCGGTGCAGATGCTCGACGGCATCAGCGCCGCGGTGTTCGGCGTGATGCTGCCGCTGATCGCCGCCGACGTGGCGGGCGGCAAGGGGCGCTACAACCTGTGTATCGGTCTGTTTGGCCTGGCGGCAGGCATCGGCGCGACGCTGAGTACCGCGCTGGCCGGCTTCGTGGCTGACCGCTTCGGCAATGCGGTCAGCTTCTTCGGTCTGGCCGGCGCGGGCGCGCTGGCGGTGCTGCTGGTATGGACCGCGATGCCGGAGACGCGCGACGCGGATGCGCAGCGCAAGACGGCGGCGCTGCCGGAGGCGCAGTAGGCACGCGCGTGGGACAGTAAAAAAGCCGGGGTCTGCGAACTGCAGCCCCGGCTTTGTTTTCGACGCGACCGGCGCGCCGCGAACGGCCCCTTGCTAGATCTTTTCGACCGCACGCAAGCCGATGTCCCGCGGCTTGCGAAACGCCGAAGCGATCTTGTCGCACTCCGCGACGCTCACGCCGAACGCTTCGAAATGCATGCGCCACTCGCGCACGACCGCGGCAACGCGCACGATGATGTCGGCGGCCGCGTGCCGCAGGATACCGAAGCGCCCTGCCGCGGACAGCGCGTTGTCGAGCGTGGCGAGACGCCCCGCCGCCGGACCGACGCCGAGCACCAGAAAGCGCTCGGTACCGAGCTGCGGCTTGGGCACCACGTCGTACAGATCGGACAGCCGCCAGCCGCGGTGCGCGCCGTCCCACACGAAGGCGTGATTGCGCAGGTGATCGTCGTCGTTGGTCACCAGAATGTTGAACACCATGCGCCTGAACAGCTCGACCTTGTCTTCGGCGACGAAGCCGCTCGCGCCGAGCGCACCGAGCGTGTCGGCCAGATCCGCGTAGGCCGCCGCACCGGCATCGAACTCGTGCATTCTCAGCATCGTCAACGCGCTGACCACATGGCGCTTGCCGAGTTGGCCGGGTTTCCCGGGTTTTCCCTCCGGCAACGGCACGCGGTCGAACCGTTCGATCAACATCACGTCGCGGCTGTCGGCCAGCTGTATCAGCCGCGTCTGCGGCACACGCAGTCCGCACAGCCGCGCCAGTTCGAGCGTCGCGCGCTCGACCACCGGCACGTTGAAACTGTCGCGAAACGCGGGAAACTTGGCGACCCACTGCCGGCCGCCGTCGCGCAGCACGGCCTTCGGACGTGCGCCGCCGAGCGTCGCGCCGACGGCAAACAGCGCCTGCAGGTTGCGCGGCACGCGCCGGCCCTGCTGGATTAGCACCGCGGCATCGAGCAGATACGACAGCTCTTTCAGATCGGGCAGTTTGCCGGCCTCGGCCGGCGCGGTAGGCGAATCGCGAAAATCGAGCGCGCCGGTGCGGTGCGGGCCGGCGTTGGCGAGATACACGGTTTCGGGCAGGCTGTCGGGCTGTGCCTTCAGCATGTTCTCGATGACGCGCCGCCCCCACGAATCCGGCGCCGCGTCGCGAATCGCGCCGAACAGCGCGAGCCCGGGCGGCGGCTGGAACAGCACTTCCCTGCTGCGGCGCGCTTCGTCGAGCGGCAGGCTGACCGGGTCGACGGCGAGCGCCTGCGCGCGCTGCAGATACTTATTGCCGTAGACGAACGACGCCCCGACCGGCTTGATGCCGTCCTCGAAAACCTCGAGCTTGCCCGCGGGCACCGCGTCGGCCATGCCTTCGAGCGCGATGAACACGTATTTGCTCCATGTCGTCGCGGCATGGGCGGCAGTGGCGTTAGCGGCAGCGGGGTTAGAAATCGTACTCACCTGTTTCGGCTGCGGACTTGCTGCGCGCGCGCCTGCGGCCCCCGGCAGCGCGCCGCGCCTCGCCCAGCACGTCGTTCTGCCGGTTGGCGAGCGGCTCCAGCAGGCCTAGCAGGCCGGCCCGTTCGAAGGCCTGCAGCCACGCCGCAAAGCCAACCGAAACGTCCCCTTTTTCGATGCGCACCAGCGTGCTCGGGCTGATGTTCGCGCGCTCGGAAAAGTCTTGCCGTGTCAGGTTGCGTGCGATGCGGGCGGCGGCAACCGCACGCCCGAGAGCAGCGGCGCGGCGCTTCACGTCGGCGGACGCGAAGTCCTCATTGTTGCGCTTCATTTTGTCATATCTGACATGTAATGGCAGATAAATAGTCAGTATAGACAAAAAATGTCGCAAGTCAATTGATGCGTCCGGTTGCCAGGCAAGCGTAAATTGGTCATATCTGACATGTTAATCGGCTTAATTAGTCATATATGACTAATTTATCAACCCCACATCCGGCCCGATCGGCCGTCGCTTCAATCGAGCAGTTGCGCTGCCCGCTTGCGCAACGCCAGCCCGAAATCGTCGAGCCAGCCGATCGCGAGGCGCCAGCTTTGCCAGTACAGATCCACGTCGAGCGGCTTGCCCGGCAATAGTTCGACCAGTTCGCCGCGTGCCACGTAGGTGCGCACCATCCGCTGCGGACACATGCCCCAGGCGAGCCCCGCCACGCACATCCGCAGGAACCCGTCGACGTGCGGCACCCAGTGCAACGGCGGATTCACGTCGGCGCGCGTGATCTTGCGCATGAAGCGTGTTTGCAACTCGTCCTTCGGATTGAAATGGACGCACGGCGCGCGGCGCAGCGCGTCGCGCGTCGGGCCTTGCGGGAAATGGTGCGCGCGAAACGCCGGCGCGCACACCGCGAGGTAGCGCATGCGCCCGAGCCGCGTCGAGCGGCAGCCCTGCACCGGCTCGGCCTCGGTGGTGACCGCGCCCTGCACGCTGCCTTCGCGCATCAGCCGCGCGGTATGGTCCTGGTCGTCGATCACCAGATCGAGCAGCATCTCGCGCTCGATGCAAAAGTCCGCAATTGCGTCGATAAACCACGTGCCGACGCTGTCGTCGTTGACCGCCACGCGCAGCGTCGGCCACGGCCGCGCATGCGCGCCCGGCAAGGCCGGCAACGGGCCGGCGAGCTCCGCTTCCAGCCGCTGCACGCGCTCGGTGTGCCGGCACAGCAGCGCGCCCGATTCGGTCGCCACGCACGGGTTGCCGCGCTTCACCAGCACGCTGCCGACCCGCTCTTCGAGCAGCTTTACGCGCTGCGAGACCGCCGATGGCGTGACGCTCAGCGCGCGCGCCGCGCGTTCGAACGAACCGTGGTGCACCACGGCGGCAAGCGCATCGAGCAAGGCGTAGTCGAGCATTAGCGATCCTTAAGCGGCTTTACGTTATTTAGGTTTTCTTATTCGAAAGATTAACGCAAACTGGCCAGCTTTCGCATGATGCCTCGTGTATCTCGCTTCGATCGTTTGGGAATTACCATGAACTGGCTGTCTTTCTCGCACGGCGCCGCGCTGTGCGCATCGCTGATCGTCACGATCGGCGCGCAAAACGCCTTCGTGCTGCGTCAGGGCATCATGCGCGCGCACGTCGGCAAGATCGTGCTGCTGTGCGCACTGTCCGATTGCCTGCTGATCGCCGCCGGTGTCGGCGGCGCCGCGGCGCTGGTGGGCCGCTATCCGCGCTTCGTGCACACGCTGCTGTATGTGGGCCTCGCGTATCTGGTGTGGTTCGGTATCGGTGCGCTACGCCGTTCGCTACGGCCCGCACATGCGGTGCTGGAGACCGGCGACGCCAGTGCGCACGGCGCGCCCAGACAGCGCGCGCTGCCGATCGTGTTGATGACGCTGGGCTTCACATGGCTCAACCCGCATGTGTACCTGGATACTTTTCTGCTGATCGGTACCGCCGGCGCGCGCGAGCCCGACGGCGCAAGGGCCATTTTCGCGGCAGGCGCGATGGCGGTCAGCGCTGTGTGGTTCGTCGCGATCGGTTATGGCGCGCGCCTGCTTGCGCCGCTGTTCAGGCGGGCCGGCGCATGGCGGGTTCTGGATGGCGCGATCGGCGGGATGGTGTTGCTGCTGGCGGTTACGCAGTTCCGCTAGATTTTGCACAGCAGGTTGCGCGCCGCCCGACTCTCACCGCGCAGCGATGCGCACCCTGTCCGCCGCGGCAAGCCGGTCACGGCACGCATCGTCCGGACCGAGCCCCACCGTCTGCAGCACACCGTCGGTCACATAAGGCATGATGCCCGCCGCGCAGATCTTCGCGGCGATTTCGCGCCGGCACGCAGCGTCGCCCGGTGCGCAGTAGTCGATCGACAGCACCGGCAAGCGGTAGCGCTCGCGGAGCGTGCGCGCCTGACCGAGCAGCCACGCGCGGTCGTTGTCGGGCACCGCGTCGTAGCGCTGGTTGGCCTGATCCCAGTTGCCGTACAGCGATTCGAACGCGACCGCGGCGACGTCGCCGTGCACTTGCGGCAGGATCTCGAAACCGCGGTTGAAAATCAGCTGCGCGTCCGGAAAGCGCGCCTTCAGCGCGCGAATCGTCGCGATCAGCCCGGCCTGCTGGCGTGCCCGCGCGTCGTCGGTTTTGGCGATCAGTTGCCACGAGTCCAGCGTATCGAGAAAAAAGCCTCGATAGCCGCGCGCCCATAACGGCGCAACCACATGCTCGACGAAGAAGCGCGGCCAGCCCCGCGCGCTCTGGTCGATCACCGTCGCGGCCCACGTGTCGTTGCGGCCGATCAGCCATTGCTTCGGCAGCGCCGCGAAGTAGTCGCGGTCCTTCGATACCTCGCCGACCGCCACATACGCGAACCAGTTGGTGCAGCTACCGTCCGCTTTTTTGCGCAGCGCCGCTGCGCGCGGATCGAAGCCGCTATCTGCCTCCACCACCACCGTATCGAATTGCTCGAGTTGCCCGACTGGCACCTGCTCGCCGTAGTACAGCGCAATCGTGCCGAGACCGCGTTCCGGCACTCGCTTGCAGGCCGCCAGCACCGGTTTCGCAAACACTGCCGACAACAGCACCAGCACCGCGGCGACGCACGCGGCCAGCACCCACGGGACGCCGAACCGCGCAAACAGATGGGTCATCAAGCTCATGCGTCAGTTGCGCAGCATGTACGTTTCGTATTCGAGCTTGCTGAACTTGCGATCGAGTATCTGCACCGCCGCCACCACGAGGATCAGCAGCGTCAGCGCAAAGCCATAGCCGTACGTATCGGGCGACAGACGCAGCGTGATGCCGGTCAGCACACCGTTCAGCACGACGAACGCCGCACACAGCTTCAACACCGAGCGCCGCGCGTCCAGATAGAAGAATACGTTCAGCAGGCCCAGCAGCAACACCTGCAAGCTCGCGGCGATCACGTCGAGCACCAGCAGCGGCATATACAGCGACGAGATGTTC
>DATLOW010000146.1:0-11812 GCA_035536055.1 Paraburkholderia sp.
CGGCAGCCGGGCGGACCGCGGGCGCCGCCGGGCAGCCGGCTATGTCGGGCATGGCCGGCGCATCAGGCCTCTCCGGCATGTCAGGCGGGTCGGGCGCGGCGGCGGCCACGGGTGCTGCCGCGGCGGCGCGCCAGCCGCGCCCGGCCGCGCCTCACGCGCGGGTCGCCGGCGCGCCGCGCGAGGGCAGCTGGCAGGCGCGACGCCGCGCATTCGAAGCGCACACGGCGGCGATGCTGCTCAATGTGTTGAGCCGCGCCGGCCTGCTGCGCGCACGCCTGCCGCTGGCGCTCGCGCTGGTGTGCGCCGCGCTGCTGTGCGTGCTGGCCGCCGCGTACGGCGGCCCGGCTGCCGGCGGCGCCGGGCTGGCAGTCAGCGGGTTCGCGCTGTACGTGTTGATCTCGTGGCGCTCGCGCGAGCGCCGTCAGCGCATCGTGCGCCAGCTGCCTTCGTTTCTCGACGGCATCGTGCGCCTGGTGGTGCTCGGCAACAGCGTGCCGGCTGCCTTCCAGGCCGCGCTGCAGACCACCGAGGCGCCGCTGCGCGAGTGTCTCGATCACGTGTCGCGAATGCTGCGCGGCGGTGTCGAAATCGACCGCGCGCTGCAATCGGTCGGCCAGCTGTATCGGGTCAGCGAGTTCGAACTGGTGGGCGCGGTGCTGCGCCTGTCGGTCAAGTACGGCGGCCGCGCCGACACGATGCTCGACCGCATGGCCGCGTTCATGCGCGACCTCGAACAGGCCGAACGCGAGCTGGTGGCGATGTCGGCGGAAACGCGCATGTCGGCGTGGGTGCTGGCGTTGCTGCCGATCGGTATCGGCGGCTTTCTGGTCGTCAGCAATCCGCATTACTTCGCGGCGATGTGGAACGACGGCACCGGCCGCGAGCTCGCGTATCTGGCCTTCGCATTGCAGGTGCTCGGCGTATTTCTGCTGTACCGGCTCGCCCGGTTGAGGAGTTGACGATGAGCGCCGACCGGATGGCCGCCGTCGCGCTCGCGCTTGCCGCGCTGGCGCTGCTGGTGCTGGCAGGCATGCTGCTGCGGCGCATCGCGGCCGGGCAGCGCAGCGCGCGCACGCTGGCCGATGCGCTCGAGCGGCGCAGCGCGCAAAGCGAAGCGGCGGCCGTGGCCAGCCGTGCCGCGGCTGCGCCGCCGTCGCGGGCAGGTGCGGCTGCGGGCGGCGGCCTTACCGAAACAGGCAGCGCGCGCCCGGCGGCCGTTGCGGCTGCGGGTGCGACAAGGGCGGCGGGCACCGCGGCCGCCGCGCGAGCAGAAGCCGCGGCGCCAGCCGGCCAGCGCGGCGGCCGCGCGACAACGGCAACGGCAGCGGCAACGGCAACGTCCACTGGCCGGTCCGGCGCGTCGCCTGGCTTGCCGTCCGGCTTGCCATCCGGCTCGCCGTCCGGCTTGCGATCGGGCGTGCTGTCCGGCTCGCCCGGCGGCTTGCCGCCCAGTTCGCGCCTGCGCCGCGTGCTCGAGCGTATCGCGCAGGCCGGCGCGCGCTGGCTCGATACACCGCTTGGCCGCCACATGGTGGCGGAAGAAGACCGGCGGCTACTCGAGCAATGCGGCTTCGTCGACGTGCGCTCGCGCGGGCTGTTCCTGAGCGCGCGCGTCGCGTGCGCCGGTGTGCTGCTGCTCGCCGCGGCGCTGCTTGCGGACGGCCGTCTGGCCGGCTCGCGCTACGCGGTTGCACTGACGGCCGGGCTGGTGATCGGCTTTATGGTGCCGAAGCTCGTCATCAAGCGGCGCGCCACGGCACGCCGCGCCGCCGTGACCGACGAACTGCCGATGCTGGTCGATCTGTTGCGTTTGCTGCAAGGCGTCGGGCTGTCGCTCGATCAGAGTCTGCAGGTCACGGTCGGCGACTTCCGCCGCATGCTGCCGGTGCTGTCGAGCGAGCTTGAAATCGCGCAGCGCCAGTTCGTCGCGGGGCGCACGCGCGAGCAATCGCTGCAGCGCCTTGCCGGCAGTTTCGACAACGAGGATCTGCGCGCCATCGTGCGCCTGCTGGTGCAGGTCGACCGCCACGGCGGCGCCGTGCAGGAGCCGCTGCGCCAGTTCGCCGAACGGCTGCGCGACGGCCGCCGTGCGCTGCTGCGCGAACGCATTGGCCGGCTGACCGTGAAGATGACCGGCGTGATGGTCGTCACGCTGTTGCCCGCGCTGCTGATCGTCACCGCAGGGCCGGGTGTGCTTGCGGTGCTGCAGGCGCTGTCGCAGCAGCATCCCGTGTCCGCGTCCCGCTAAGGAAACCAGGGAAACACTATGGGCCTCTCGATCCGCCTGTTCCGGCGCCCCGCGCGATACCGCGCGCTGGTACCGTTGCTGTGCGCGCTGACCGGCGCATGCTCGGTCAATCCGGCCGGCTACGGCGTGGGTCCGCAAGCCGAGCGTGCAGCACTTCAGCAGCAAGGTGCGCGCGACCCGGCACCGGACACGCCCGGCATGTATCTCGCGCTGATCGACCGGATGCAGGCGCAGGGGCTCTATTACGCGTCGCTCGCGCATATCGATGCGTACGACCGGCAATACGGCGCGTCGCCCGATTCGATCCTGCTGCGTGCCGATGCGCTGCGCGCCACCGACCAGACCGCCGCGAGCGTGGCGGAGTACACAAAGCTGCTGGATACGCCGCTCGCCGCGCGCGCCTATCGCGGGCTGGGGCTGCTGGCCGGTGCCGGCGGCGATTTCCATACGGCGGCCGAAGCGCTCGGTCACGCGGCACTGCTCGCACCGACCGACGCAGCGACGCTGTCGGACCTCGGCTATGCGCGGCTGCGGGCCGGCGACATCGCCGGTGCGCGTGTGCCGTTGCTGAAAGCAGCCGAACTCGATAGCCGCAATCAGAAGATCGTCGGCAACGTCGTGCTGTATCTGAGCGCGGACGGGCAGGGCAAGCGCGCGCAGGCGCTGATGAACGAACAGAAGCTGTCGCCCGCGGTGCGCGCGCGGATTCGCGACGAAACCGTCAAGGTGCTGGCCGCCGCGAGCAGCGCGCCGGCGCCGCAGCGCGATGCGCACGGTACGCCGCCGGTGGCGAGCGTACGCAACAGTGAACCAGTCGAGCCGTTGCTGCAGCGGTTTGCGCAGTGAACAGAGATTCAGGGGGCGACATGACGATCAGGCGAGGGAATAAGTGTGGCTGCTGTGGCCGGTGCGGCTGCGGTGGCGGCAAGGCGCGAAGGGCGCTGGCGCTGGCGATGGTGTGCGGCGCTATCGGCGTGTCAGCGTCGCACACCGCGCTCGCGCAGGATGCCGCGCTCCAGAGCGGCACGGCACCGGCGCAGAGCGGCGCAAGCACCGCCGCACCGCCCGCGAGCGAAATCGGTCACGCGACCAGCCGTTGGCTCGAACTGCAACGCAGCGGCACAGCGGCGAGCCCCCATGAGCCGACCATGCTGGGCGCCGAAGCGACGCTCGCCTATCAGCGCTATCTCGAATCGTTCAGGACGAAGATTCCCGCGTCGTTCGGTTCGTCGATGGACAACGGCTACACGGGTAACCAGTTGCATGTCGATTACTCGAACAGCGGCGCCGCGCAGAACTGACATGCCGCGCCACCGGCCCCCCATCGCACGCCGCCAGCCAACCAGGCAAGCGACACGCGCGCAGCGGCAGCGCGGCGCGGCTGCGGTCGTCGCCGTGCTGTGGCTGGCAGTGGCCGTCGCGGCGCTCGGCGCGCTCGACGTCGGCAACGCATTCGTCGCGCGCCGGCAGATGCAGCGCGCCGCCGACATGGCGGCATCGGCCGGCGCGCAAGCGATCGGCGGTCCCGCCGGCTGCGCTGGCGCGCGCCTCGCGGCGCAGGCGAACGCGGGCGACAACGGCTTGCCGGCCGATGCCAGCGTGACGGTGACCTGCGGCCGCTGGGACGTCCCGGCCGGCAGCAGCGCGCCGGCTTTCAGCGCGACCGGCGCGCCGCTCAACGCAGTGCAGGTGGACCTCGCGCGCCAGGTGCCGTATCTGTTCGTCGGTCCGGCGCGTACCGTGCACGCAAGCGCTACCGCGAAGGCGGTCGATGTCGGCACCTTCTCGCTCGCCACCGGCACCGTCACGCTGACCGGCGGCATGTTGAACAACGTGCTGAACAGCCTGCTCGGCACCAGCCTGTCACTCGGCGTGCTGACCTATCAGAACCTGGCGGCCGCGCAGGTCCGGATCGGCGACCTCGCGGCCGCGTTGGGCGCCGGCTCGGTCGACCAGCTGCTGGACATGACGGTCAGCGTGCACGACCTGGCCAATGCGCTGATTACCGCGGTCGGCGCGAACGGCACGGTCAGCGCCGATGTGACGAGCGCGCTCGGCACTATCGCCGCGACCGTGCCGAACGGTCTGCAGGTGAAGCTCGGCAATACCGCGTCGACAGCCGGGCTGCTGGCGATCGGCCTCGACAATCCTCAAGGCGCGCTGTCGTCGAAAATCAGCGTGCTCGATACGCTGCTGGTATCCGCCGAAATTGCCAACGGCAAAGCGGCGGTCGCGCTCGGTTCCGCGCTGAATCTCGGCGGGCTCGGCTCGGTCAACGCGAATCTCGCGATCGTCCAGCCGCCGGTCATCGCGGTCGGCGAAGCGGGCCTCGACGCGAACGGCAATCCGCGCACCAGCGCGCACGCCGCGCAGGTGCGTCTGCAACTGGGCGTCAGCCTGTTGCCGAGCATCGATCTTGGGGTGCTGGCCAATCTCAGCGCGCTGAATCTGCCGCTCTACATCGAAGCCGGCGATGCCACCGCGCAGTTGCAGACCACGCAGTGCACCGCATCGCTCGACACCAGCCGCAGCACGATCCTCGCGCAGACCGGCGTGGCCGGCGCGTGCGTGGCCGGCGACGCCGCGGCGAACTTCAGCAACGTCAGCGTGCCGCTGAGTTGCCGGCAACCGGTCGACATCACCAGCGTGCAGTTGCTGGCGTCGCTGGTGCAGATCTACGTATCGGTCAAGGCGCTGAACCTGCAGCTGAACAATCCGCAGCAGGCGTCGCTCGACTTCGATGCCGCGCCCGGCGATGGCGACGACTATCAGTCGATCGATACGAACGCCGTCGGCGGCGCGACCGCCGGGCTGCTCGCGCAGATCCTCGCGCAGCTGCCCGATGCGCTGCAGGTGCGCGGCGTGCTGTTCGGCCAGCCGTTCGATCTGAGCGGTGCCCCGAACGGCGTGATCAGCAAGCTGCTGACCGGCATCGTCACTGCGCTGACACCCGTGCTCAAGCAACTCGATAACGTGCTCGTGCCGCTGCTGCAAGCGCTCGGCGTGCAGATCGGCGCCGCCACCGTTCACAACATCGCGCTTAGCTGCGGTGAAGCACAACTCGTCAACTGACCTCCCGCTCATGAGAACCCCAGCCAAAATCGACGAAGTCGACCTCTACGTGTGGGAAGGCAAAGCCGACATCATCGACCGCGTCGCACGCTGCATGGCGAGCTTCGACGTCGAGGTGATGCGCGCCGATGGCACCGCGCTGTCGCCGGAGCGGCTCGCCGCGCGGCCGTCGCTGGCGATCATCAGCGTGTCGGCGATCGACTCCGGCGCGTTGATGCCGAGCGACTGGCAGGCTGCGCACGGCATTCCGGTGATCTGGGTCGGCGCCGCGCCGCGCGACCGCGACCCGGCCAACTACCCGCCTGAGTACTCGCACGTGCTGCCGCTCGACTTCACCTGTGCGGAGCTGCGCGGCATGGTCGGCAAGCTGGTCGCGCAGTTGCGCGCGCACGCGGCACAGACGCACGAGCCGAGCGCGCTGATCGCGACGTCCGAATGCATGCAGGCGCTGCTGCGCGAAGTGGATACCTTCGCCGACTGCGACACCAGCGTGCTGATTCATGGCGACACCGGCGTCGGCAAGGAGCGCATCGCGCAGCTGCTGCACGAGAAACACACGCACTACAGCAGCGGCCCGTTCGTCGCGGTGAACTGCGGTGCGATTCCGGACGGCCTGTTCGAGTCGCTGTTCTTCGGCCATTCGAAGGGCTCGTTCACCGGTGCGGCAGCGACGCACAAGGGCTATTTCGAACAGGCCGACAACGGCACGCTGTTTCTCGACGAGATCGGCGATCTGCCGCTGTACCAGCAGGTCAAGCTGCTGCGCGTGCTCGAAGACAGCGCGGTGACGCGCGTCGGCGCGGCGAGCCCGGTGAAGCTCGACTTCCGGCTGGTCGCGGCCACCAACCGCAATCTGCCGAAGCTGGTCAAGGACGGCACGTTTCGCGCCGATCTGTACTACCGGCTGGCGGTGATCGAGCTGCGCATTCCGTCGCTGGAAGAGCGGGGCGCCGCCGACAAGATCGCGATCTTCAAGTCGTTTATCGCGGCGACGATCGGCGCCGAGCGGCTTGCGCAGCTACCCGATATTCCGTACTGGCTGGCCGATGCGGTGGCCGATACCTACTTCCCCGGCAACGTGCGCGAGATGCGCAACCTGGCCGAGCGGATCGGCGTCACGGTGCGTCAGATCGGTGCATGGGATGCGGTGCGGCTGCAGCGGCTGCTGGCGCTCGCGCGCAACGGCCAGCAGGCGCCGGCGGAAAACCCAGCCGAGGCAGTGATCGATCGCAGCAAATGGGACATGACCGAGCGCAACCGCGTGCTCGCCGCGCTGGAAGCGAACAACTGGCGCCGCCAGGATACCGCGCAGTATCTCGGCATCAGCCGCAAGGTGCTGTGGGAGAAGATGCGCAAGTATCAAATTTTCGACGAAGAACCCGAAACGCGTGAAAGTGAGTAATAATGAGACGATTCGGTTACAACAAAAACTGTTCAAAGCAGGAATTACATGGACCAGAAGTCGAAAATCCGCCAGATCGTACTGACGGTGATGCTTGCACTCGGGGGAATCCAGGCGGTTCATGCGCAGGCGCAGGCCGATGACGCGGCAAGCGCAGTCGCGACGATCGCGGCGGCGCAGCCCGCCTCGTCGCCGGACGTGGTCAGCGCACCCGGGCAAACGATTGCTCTGACTGCCGACGAATCCAGGCAGTCGGCGAGCGGCAACGTGGCAGAACTGCAACAGATGATCCACGGCCCGGATCTGACTGAAATGCGCACCACGTACAACGGCAGCTACGGTGCGAGCCTGCTGTTCTACGGCAAAGAGATGACCTACTACGTCGCGCTGTTCCAGCAGAAAAACTTCTGGCGCGTGATCAAGACCCAGGACGAGCAGCGTGCCGAGATGATCTACAAGGACTTTGCGCGTCAGACCGTGCAACTGTCCGACGTCGAAATCCGTCGCACCAAACTCGAAGCGCAAAAGAGCTTCACCGATCGCATGATCGCGCTGTCACAACAACGCGCGAACCGCTTGCAGGCCGACCTCGCGGTCGCACGCCAGCAGCAGGCGATCGTCAATGACCAGCAACAGCAGACGCGCGCCGAAACCACGGCGTTGCAACAGCAGAAGAGCCAGGCTCAGGAGCAGTTGCGTGCCGCGCAGCGCCAGGTGCGCGAACTGCAGCGTCAGCTGGATAGCGGGCTGCCGTCGTCGGTGCACTGACGCGCGGCTGTTTGCGGAGATATCCGCGGACAACCCCGGCGCGTACCGCGCGTTGCCTTACCGCTCTTCAGGATGAATGGCGCGGGCGCGCGCCATGCGCGCGCTCCTTGCTGGCGCCGCCGGCCTTTGCCTTCGGCCTGGCTGCCGGCTGTGCACCGGCATCGACCGCGATCGGGTCGCTGGCCGGAAAGGTTTCTTCCAGCGCCTCGTCGAGGCGTTGCTCGAGCGCCGGTTCGGCCGGCTGGGCTTTATGTCTGGTTGGGGACATCGCGCTCTCCGCTATCGAAGGTGATTGAACCAGCATAACGTAAAGGCCGCGTTCGCGAACCTTCGTCTGTTTGGCCTAAGACAGTTCTGGGTTTCTCCGATCCCTGCACCAACGCAGCAGGCTGCGTCCCTAAGCGAGACGCGGCAGCGCGACGCTTGCCGATGTAAACAAACGCCGCACGAACACCGCGACACATGCGCGCCGCATAAGGCACGCAGCCATCGATGGAATTTTTGCTTACAGTCTTCGTTCTAGTTGCGTCGCATGACCATGGCCGCACCTGGCAGGCCGTCCGCATGCGAACGTACGAGGGGACCGACGATGGAGACTAACGACCGCGGCCGAATGCCGCGCCGGAATGCGTCGCACGTGGTGGACGCGGAACTGGAGCATCTGGAATGGGCGACGCGGCAGCCGTCGATGGCGCTTCTGGACGCGGATTACTGGCGGCGCCGCGTGCTGGATGTGCAGCGCGGCTATCAACTGACGCAGCAGCAGGACCTGCGGATCGAACGGATTCTGAAGCGGCTGGCGCAGCCGCTCGACTGATTGAAGCGATAGAGCGGCCGGTGCGAGCCACCGGCGCAAATCCGGCCGTGCACCAGACCGGCCGTGCACCAGACCGGCCGACATCCGTGTGCGTTATTCGTCGTTGCCCGACCCGCCGTTGTTGCCGTTGTTATGGTTGTTGCCGTGCGAGCCGCCGTGGTTGTTATCGCCGGCGCCCGCGCCGAACAGACGGCGACGCCGTGTCACCACGACCGGCGCATCCGCTGACGAGCGCTCGGGCGTGGCCGGCGCGCCGCCATACGAGTCACGTGGTTCACGTGGTTCGCGCGGTTCGCGATGCTCACGCGGTTCGCCGCGATGCGAACCGCCGTGCGAGCCATGCGGCCCGCGCGACGTATGTTCGCCATGCGACGGGCGCGCAGTGCGCGGACCCGGACGCGTGCCGGTATCGAGCTGAATGGTGGAGATGGCACGCTTGTAGATGCCCTGCAGCCCCACGGGCGTGCGCAGCATCACCAGGTACTGATCGAACGACTCGATGCATCCGGTCAGGCGAATGCCATTGACGAGATAAATTTCGACGCGCTTGCGCTCTTTGCGCGCAGCGTTCATGAAGTCGTTTTGCGGGTGCGATTCTGCGGAAGGCATGGACGAATGTGTGTGGAAGAACGGGTGTTCGCCGGGATTCTACATGGGACGGCGCGCTCGCGCGTTGTTCAGGCGGACTGACGCCCACTATAACGGCTTGTGGACGCGGAAGCATCCGTTAAATACGATGTGTAACGTGACGTTACGAATCTTTGCGTTTTCAGGCGTGCGGCTACGCCTGGATGCGAATCGCAAGCTGCGTTAGCGTGCGATTGCCTGACGCGGGACGCGTGATTGTCTGACACGGAACGCGATATGGCATAACTTTAAAAAATCCTCATCCGGGGGCGGAATAAAACCCGCCGAGATCTCGTTTTGTTCACGGGCAGCACACGTTTCACACAGTTCACGAGGCAATTCCGCTCGCTGGCTGCAAGGCCCGTACCCACCGGAGATATCCCATGAAGATGACACGATTCGTTACAACCCTGTGTATGGTCGTCGCGCTAGGCGCGGTGGCATTGACCACTTCCGCATGCGGCGACATGTCGGGCAGCGGCGGCGCAAGCAGCGGCGGCTCGAGCAGCAGCTCCGGCGGATACTGAGCCGTGCGCGGCGCCACGCCTACTTTTCAGACTTCCGCGTGAGCTTCGAAGCAGACGTCGTTTCCTGGCTCCCGCAGCTGCGCCGCTATGCGCGCGCACTGACGGGAGACCACGCATGGGCGGACGACCTGGTTCAGGACACGGCCGAGCGGGCGCTCGCGCGCTGGAAAGCGTTCCGCCCGAACAGCAATCTGCGTGCTTGGCTGCTGACGATTCTCCGGCATCTGTATATCGACCAGTTGCGTGTGCGCCGCGAGATCGCGGTCGACGAAGAAAACGCGCCATGGCGCAATCTCGAAGCGCCGCGCGGCGAGGTCGACGGCCTTGTGTTGCGCGACGTGCAGCGCGCGCTTTATTGTTTGCCGCTCGAACAGCGCGAAGTGGTGCTGCTGGTGTGCGTCGAGGAACTCAGCTACCAGGAGGCATCGATCGCACTCGGTGTGCCGGTAGGCACGATCATGTCGCGTCTGTCGCGTGCGCGCGAGCAGATGCGGGTGCTGTTGACTGAAGGTCCGATTCACAAGTCCGTGTCGCTGAAAGTAGTGAGAAACTCTTCATGAACAACGACGCCCGACCGACTGACGATGCCGCGCGCACGCCCGATCTGCGCATGCTGTCCGCGTTCGTCGACGACGAACTGAGCGAGCGCGACAGCGCCGTGGTGCGCGAGCATCTGGAGCACGACGAAGCCGCCGCCGCGCAGGTCGCCGCGTGGCGCGCGCAGCGGGCCGCGCTGCGCGCGTTGTGCGGCGCGACCACGCGCGACGACACGCAGTTCGTGGTGCTGCGCCCGCAGGTGCCATGGTGGCGCCGCACGGCGCTGGCCGCGTGCTGGCTGCTGGCCGGCGCGGGGCTGGTGGTCTGTATCGAACAGTTCGTGCTGCCCAATCTGTCCGGCGGCGAGACGATGTCGTTCGCGCGCCGCGCGGACGTCGCGTATGCGGTGTACACACCGGAGAAGCGTCACCCGGTCGAAGTCGCGGCGGCCGAGGAAGAACATCTGATCAGCTGGCTGTCGAAGCGTCTGAACCGGCAGCTGTCGGTGCCGTCGCTGCAGGAGTACGGCTACACACTGGTGGGCGGCCGGCTGTTGCCGGGCGAAGCGGGGCCCGCTGCGCAATTCATGTACGAGAACCAGAACGGCGCGCGGCTCACGCTGTATGTCGCCGGCATTCCTAAAGATGAAACCGCGTTTCGTCTGTTCCGCGACGGCAATCGCCGCACGTTCTACTGGGTCAGCGATGGGATGGGCTATGCGTTATCCGGTCCGATCGCCGAGGGCAAACTGCGCTCGATCGCGGTCGAAGTATGCAGCGCGCTGGGCGGTCGCCCCGAAGCCTGGCAGTGACGCCAGCCGGTGTCGGCGGCACGCCGACGGCCGCCCGCCCGCGATCATCTCGCGAGGCGAAATACCCGGTAACGAAGCTGCAGCAATCGCTTACAACACCACCCGGAATACCTTTACGCACCATGTCGTTTTGATAGATGCAGGCCCGTCACCGCAGCGCATTCCCGCGCTGGCGGCATCGGCGGTGGCACGGGCCGCGCAAGCTAATCCAGATGGCCGTTGCGACGCCGGCAGCATGACGTCGGCGAGCTTCGCGGGCCGAAGCGAGACACATGATGCGCAATATTTTCGGACTTGCAGCAGTGCTTTGCGTTTGTGCGGGTTGTGCGGTGCCGGGCGGCCCGCCGGTGATGGCGCAAGAGAGTGGCCCGCCGGTGTACCCGGTGGCAGACGTGTCGGGCAACGTCCCGGACGGCCAGCAGGATTGCCAGGAGGTCAACGGCGCGGCGCAAATCGACGGCCAGCAGCAGCCGATCAGCGGCCTTGCGTGCCGTCAGCCGGACGGCACCTGGCGCATCGAGCAGCCGGCCGATGCGGACGGCACGTCGCCGTACGCAGGCGGCTACTATCAGTTCACACCGGTGTATGAATATGATCCGTTCTACTGGGGGCCGCCGTTTGCATTCGGCTTCGGTGCGTCGTTCGTGTTCGTCGACCGTTTCCATCACTTCCATCACATCGATCATGTCCACTTTGCGCACGTCCATGGCGGTTTCGGACACGGCGGCTTTTACGGCGGCCGACACTGGGCCGGCTTTCACGGCGGCGGTTTCCATGGTGGCGGTTTCGCCGGCGGCGGACATGGCGGCGGCGGGCATGGCCGCTAAGCGGCCGACGCTGCGCTCGCCCGCGGCGCGCCCCGGCCGGCGCACCGCACGGACGCTGTCTTGAGCGCGCCCGCGATCCGCCTGCTGCCGCCGGGCGTGTCGAGCGCGCAGTTCGAGCGCGCGCTCGCCGCCTGGCAGGGCATCGTCGGCAGCGAGCGCGTGCTGGACGGCGCGGC
>DATLOW010000147.1:0-9197 GCA_035536055.1 Paraburkholderia sp.
GTCCGGCGCCCAATAGACGAGCCCGACGAACACGACGATCACTGCGATGCCGGCGCGGATGATGCGGTCACGCAGTTCAACGAGGTGGGAGATGAAGGTTTCTTCAGGGCCTTCGTTCTGCTTGTGCTGGGGGTCGCTCACACCGGCCCTCGGTAGGAGATGGATTCGCGGGACATCAGAAGAAGCGCGTCGGGCGTTTCAGGCTGACTGGCGTATGCCGCGCGACACGCGCCGCGCCCGATTGCACGCGGGTACGGCGCGAAGTAGCACGCTTGTACCACGTCGGGGTGGCAGTTTGCTTCGTGCGCCAGTTCTTGCGTTTCGACGCAGCGCCCGGACTCGGCGCGCCGATGCTTCTGCCGCTGCTGCCGAGCCACGACGACGGATCGGAGTATGTCGTACTCGCGCGGGGTTCGTCCGACGAAGACGCTGCGGCCCCGCCCGCAATGCTCGGCGAAACCGAAGTGCCCTGTTGCCATGCCTCGTTCAATTCGGTTTCGTGCTTGCGCACGTTGTCGTGAATCGAGGTTTCGACGTTCTGCGCGGCCGTTTCGAACTCGGTCTTCATCCGCCGCAACTCGTCGAGTTCGATCTCGCGCGTTACTTCGGCTTTGACGTCGTTGATATAGCGCTGCGCGCGGCCGAACAGCGCACCGGCCGTGCGGGCCACGCGCGGCAGCCGCTCCGGCCCGAGCACGACCAGCGCGACCACGCCGATCAACGCCATCTTGGTTAGACCGAGATCCAGCATCGAATGAGCTTCCCGTCAGTGCGCTGTGATGAAGGCTTAGCGCGAGTCGCTCGAATGCGGCGCCTTTTCCTTCGCGTCGACGTCGATCGTGCCGCGCGGCAGTTCGCGCTGTTGCGCGGCTTGCGCATCCACCGGGTTGCCTTCCGCGTCCTTCATGCCTTCCTTGAAGCCCTTCACGGCGCCGCCCAGATCGCTGCCGATATTGCGCAGCTTTTTCGTGCCGAACACCAATGCGACGATCAACAGAACGATCAGCCAGTGCCAAATACTCAACGAACCCATGAAAACTCTCCTTGACCTCCGCGTGCAGTGCGACGCGGCAAAACCTATCTGACCTTGCGGCCTTAATCGAAGCGTGGCCGCTTCCTCTTTTGTCGTTGCAATGAAGCTGTGAACCGATACCTGCGAGATATGGAGTATGGCGGGCATTCGGTTATGAACGTATGACTTTACTTCACCCCATCCTCAACCACGGCCTCGGGCCAGCCAGAATATGCGCATGCAGGTGATAAACCTCCTGGCCGCCACCGGGACCGGTATTGATTACCGTTCGAAAGCCTGTTTCGCCGCCCTTGTAAGCGACGCCCAGCTGATCCGCCAGACGCGCCACCAGCACGAGCATTCTACCAAGCAGAGGTGCGTCGCTTTCGTGGCAATGCGTGAGCGTGTCGATGTGTTTGCGCGGAATCACGAGCACGTGGGTTTCTGCTGCGGGGCGGATGTCGCGGAACGCGACGAACTCGTCGTCCTCGTGCACTTTGGTCGACGGGATCTCGCCTGCGGCGATCTTGCAGAACAGACAGTTCGGATCGTGGCTCATGGTTGATTTCCGAATTTCCGGGGACAAACGCGCGCGCCGACGATAAGCGTCAGAACCAGGCGCGCGGGTTCGAAAGCGGCTTGTTATCGTACAGATACAGCCAGCCTTTGATGATACGGTACAACGTCCAGATCGCGACAGCCCATAAAATCGGTACGCCGATCAGCACGATAAACAACGCGACGCCGATCAGATGGCCGATCAGGCCCATCCAGAAAGTGCGAATCTGCCATTCGAAATGCGCCTCGTAGGGTGTGCCGACCGTCTCCGCGCGCTTCAGATAGTTGATGATGATCGCGACCAGCACCGAAATGCCGCCGGTGAGCCAGTACACCGCGTACAGCGCATACAGCACATGCGTAAGCGTACGCAGGCTGCGCTGCCGGTCGATTTCGAGCGCGCTCTGATACGACGGCGGCGGATATCCGCTTGACGATTGCTCCATCTTTGCATCCCTCCTTCAGGTGCGATCAAAAGCGTTGCCGTGTGCCGTGCCGCGCGCCGCGGTGCGCAAGCGTTCGGTCGCCGCTCAGTCGCCGTTCTGCTCGCGGTCGCGGCTCTTGCGCAGCGCCTTCTCCTCGATGCCCGACAGACCTTCACGGCGCTCGAGTTCAGCGAGCACGTCGGCCGGGTTCAAGTCGAAATGCGACAACGTCACCAGGCAATGAAACCATAGATCGGCCATCTCATAGACCAGCGCCTTCGGCTCGCGGCCATGGCGCACATCCTTGGCGGCCAGCACGACTTCGGTCGCCTCTTCGCCGATCTTTTTCAGCACCGCGTCGTCGCCTTTGCTAAACAGACGCGACACGTACGAAATTTCAGGGTCGCCGCCCTTGCGGCTGTCGATCACCTCAGCGAGGCGCTGCAGCGTGTCGTGCGAGAGTTGAGTCATTTGTAGATATGTTCGGGATCTTTCAGCACCGGCTCGACGGACACCCACTCGCCGTCGTCGACCGAACCTTCGAATTTCTGGAAGAAGCACGAATGCCGGCCGGTGTGGCACGCAATGCCCGACACCTGCTCGACCTTCAGCAGCACCACGTCTTCATCGCAATCGAGCCGTACTTCGTGTACGTGCTGTACGTGGCCCGATTCCTCGCCCTTGAACCACAGGCGCTGCCGCGAGCGGGAAAAGTACACCGCGCGGCCGGTTTCAACGGTCTTCGCAAGCGCTTCGCGGTTCATCCACGCGAACATCAGCACGTCATTGGACGACGCTTCCTGTGCGATCACCGGTACCAGACCGTTCGCATCCCATTTGACCTTGTCGAGCCAGTCGACATCCGCTGCGTTGACCACGTCAGAACCTCACCGAAATGCCTTGATCGGCCATAAAGCGCTTGGCCTCGCCAACCGTATGCTCGCCATAGTGGAAGATGCTCGCGGCCAGCACGGCATCCGCGCGGCCATCGGTGATGCCGTCGGCCAGATGCTGCAGCGAGCCGACGCCGCCCGACGCGATCACCGGCACCGGCACGGCGTCGGACACCGCGCGCGTCAACGCGAGGTCGAAGCCGCTCTTGGTGCCGTCGCGATCCATGCTGGTGAGCAGGATTTCGCCGGCGCCGAGCTCGGCCATCTTGCGCGCCCATTCGACCGCGTCGAGCCCGGTTTGCTTGCGGCCGCCATGCGTGAACACTTCCCAGCGCGGCGCTTCGCCTTCGGCGGACACGCGCTTCGCATCGATCGCAACGACGATGCATTGCGAGCCGTATTTATCCGACGCATCGCGCACGAGCTGCGGATTCGCGACCGCCGAAGAATTCATGCTGATCTTGTCCGCACCGGCATTTAGCAGCCGCCGCACGTCCGCGACGGCACGCACGCCGCCGCCGACCGTCAACGGAATGAACACCTGCGATGCCACCGCTTCGATGATCGGCAGAATCAGGTCGCGCTGATCGGACGTCGCGGTGATGTCGAGAAAGGTGAGTTCGTCGGCGCCCTGGTCGTCGTAGCGGCGGGCGATTTCGACCGGATCGCCGGCATCGCGCAGCTCGACGAAATTGACACCTTTGACCACACGCCCGGCGGTGACGTCGAGGCAGGGGATGATGCGTTTAGGTAAAGCCATGATCGTGCAATGGGTTGCCGGTGGGTGGCCGGTGGATTGCCAGCGGGGTGCCGGTGACGCCGCGCGGGCCGCTTGAGCGGCACGCGATGGCCGGGGTTCGGAAGTCCGATCGCACCGTTCGCTTACCGGATCGCGAAAAAATCACGCGAACCGCGAACGGCGCGGACACGCTTCAGGCGTCGTCGGACTCGCGCAGCCGGTCCGCATGCGTCTGCGCATGCGCGAAGTCGAGATCGCCGGAGTAGATCGCGCGACCGCAGATCACACCTTCGACACCTTCATCTTCGACCTCGCACAGCGCCTCGATATCCGCAAGATTCGACAGACCGCCGCTCGCGATGACCGGAATCTTCACCGCGCGCGCCAGACGCACGGTCGCCTCAATATTGATGCCCTGCAGCATGCCATCGCGGCCGATATCTGTGTAGATGATCGATTCGCACCCGTAGTCTTCGAATTTGCGCGCGAGGTCGGCGACTTCGTGGCCGGTCAGCTTGCTCCAGCCGTCAGTCGCCACCTTGCCGTCCTTCGCATCGAGACCCACGATGATGTGGCCGCCGAACGCGGTGCAGGCTTCGAGCAGGAAGCCTGGGTTTTTCACCGCCGCGGTGCCGATGATCACGTATTCGAGACCGTCGTCCAGATAGCGCTCGATCGTGTTCAGATCGCGAATTCCGCCGCCCAGCTGCACCGGAATCTCGCTGCCGACCGCTGCGATGATCTCGCGGATCGCGTCCTCGTTGCGAGGCTTGCCGGCAAATGCACCATTCAGATCGACGAGATGCAGGCGCCTCGCGCCACGCTCGAGCCAATGCCGGGCCATCGCTGCCGGCTCCTCGGAGAATATCGTCGCCTGGTCCATATCGCCCTGTTTGAGGCGAACACATTGACCGTCTTTCAGGTCGATGGCGGGGATCAGCAGCATAGCAATCGGGTGATGTCTGGGAAGGAAAGTTTAAGTTCGGCCGGCGCGCCGCCAGCGGCAGTGCGGCGCCGGACCGTCTCGCTAGTTTAGTACAACTCTTTCGGCGGCCTTGCTAATGTCGGGGCGCGGCCGGCCGGGCACTGCAAATCGATGCAAAGCGCTGCCATCACGGATTCCAGTGCACGAAATTGCGATACACGCGCAAACCCGCATCCGCACTTTTTTCCGGGTGAAACTGGGTGGCGAAAATGTTGTCCCGCGCCACCGCCGACGTGAACGGCGCACCGTACACGGTTTCGCCGGACGTATGCGCGGCATGCTCGGGCACCACGTAGTAGCTGTGCACGAAATAAAAGAAGCTATTGTCCGGCACGCCGTCCCACAGCGGGTGCGGCTGCGCCTGGCGGACCCGGTTCCAGCCCATCTGCGGCACCTTGAAGCGCGAGCCGTCGTCCTGCAGCTGGCCCTCCAGCTCAAAGCGGACCACCTTGCCGGGCAGCAGACCGAGGCCGCGCGTGTTGCCCTCGGAGCTCCAGTCGAACAGCATCTGCTCGCCGACGCATACGCCGAGCAGCGGCTTGTTGCGCGACGCCTCGAGCACCGCATCCTGCAGACCCGACTCGCCGAGCGAGCGCATGCAGTCGGGCATCGCGCCCTGTCCCGGCAGCACCACGCGATCGGCCGCGCGAATCGCTTCGGGCTGGTCGACGATCGCCACGTCCGCGTCGGGCGCCGCTTTCTTCAGCGCCTGCGCGACCGAGCGCAGGTTGCCCATTCCGTAATCCACAATCGCAATCGATGTTTTCATTTCAAGTTAGGCAGTAGCGCCTTCAAACCGTCGACGATGAACTCCACCGCCAGCGCCGACAACATCAAACCCATCAAACGCGTACCGATATTGATGCCGGTGCGGCCAACCCAGCGCGCGATCGGCTCGGCGAGCCGCAGCGCGCCGAAGCAGATCACCGCCAGCACCGCGCCGATAGCGATAAGACTAACCCGGTCGTACCAATGCCGATAGCTAGCCGAATAGACGATGACCGTGCTGATCGAACCGGGCCCGGTCAGCAGCGGAATCGCCAGCGGCACGACCGCGACATTGTCCTTCGACTCCGCCTCGTGGCGTTCCTCCGGCGTCGCACGCGCGTTGCCGATCTGCGCATTGAGCATGCTGATCGCCATCAACAGCATGATGATGCCGCCGCCCACTTCGAGCGAGCCCACCGAAATGCCGAAAAAGCTGATGATCTGCTGCCCGCACAGCGCGGTGATCGCGATCACGCAAAACACCGAAATCGATGCGATACGGATCGTGCGCCGCTGTTCCGCCTCGGACTGCTGCGCAGTCAGGCTCAGAAAAAACGGCACCGCGCCGACCGGATTGATCAGCGCGAGCAGCGAGATGAACGACTTGAGGATATCCATCGCAAGCCGGGCGCGCGGTCACGCGACCGGTCCGGTTGGTCGGCTTTGGCGGCGTCCTTAGAGGCTTCCCTTGGTCGACGGAATCTGCCCCGCCGCGCGTTCGTCGAGTTCGACCGCCATGCGCAATGCGCGGCCGAACGCCTTGAAGACCGTTTCCATCTGATGGTGCGCGTTCAGGCCGCGCAGATTGTCGATATGCAGCGTGACGCCAGCATGATTCACGAAGCCGCGGAAGAATTCGATCGACAGGTCGACGTCGAAGGTGCCGATCCGCGCGCGCGTGAACGGCACATGGAATTCGAGGCCCGGGCGGCCGGAGAAATCGATCACCACGCGCGACAGCGCTTCGTCGAGCGGCACGTACGAATGGCCGTAGCGGCGAATGCCCTTCTTGTCGCCGACCGCCTTCGCGACGGCCTGGCCGAGCGTGATACCGACGTCTTCGACCGTATGGTGGTCGTCGATATGGGTGTCGCCATGCGCCTCGATGTCCAGATCGATCAGCCCGTGGCGGGCGATCTGGTCGAGCATGTGATCGAGGAACGGCACGCCGGTGGCCAGCTTTTGCTGGCCGGTGCCGTCCAGGTTGATCTTGATACGGATCTGCGTTTCGCTCGTGTTGCGAACGACTTCCGCAAGGCGCATGACAATTCCTCGAAACTGACTTGAAAGATAAGGTGGAGAAAGGCTACCGGGCCGACCGCTTGCTCAATGCAATGCGGCTTGCAGCGCGGCCAGCAATTGCTGGTTCTCTGCGGGGGAACCGACCGTCAGACGTACGCAATTACGCAGCAATGCGTGCATTTTACTCACGTTTTTGATCAAAACCCCCGCTTGTAGCAGGGTTTCGAAGGTCGCGGCCGCATCCGGCACGCGCACCAGCAGAAAATTGGCAGCGCTTGGGAACACCTCGGCGCCCGGCAGCGCGGCGATTGCCTGCGCCAGCTTCGCGCGTTCCGCACGCAGTTGCGCGGCTTGCGCGTCCAGCACGTCGACGTGATCGAGCAGGAAATCGGCGGTGGCCTGGGTAAGCACGTTGATGTTGTACGGCGGGCGCACCTTGTCGAATTCGGCGAGCCACGCGGGGCGGCCGGCCAGATAGCCCAAGCGAATGCCGGCCAGCCCGAGCTTCGAGACGGTGCGCATTACCACGACATTGTCGAATTCGCCCGCGCGCGGCATCCAGCTGCGCTCGGCGAACGGCTGATAGGCTTCGTCGATCACGACGAGGCTTCGGCGCGCTGCGGCGACGATGCGCTCGATGCCGGCTTCGTCGAACAGCGAAGCGGTCGGATTGTTCGGGTATGCGAGATAGACGACGGCCGGATTGTGTTCGGCGATCGCGGCCAGCATCGCCTCGATATCGAGCGAAAAATCGGCGTTCAGCGGCACGCCGACGAACGCCAGGTTCGCCAGCTGCGCGGACACCTGATACATCACGAAGCCCGGCACCGGCGCCAGCACCTTCGCGCCCGGCTGCGCACACGCGACCGAAATCATGCTGATGATCTCGTCGGAACCGTTGCCCAGCAGCACGTCGCAGTTGGCCGGCACCTGCATCACGCGCTTCAGCTTGTCGAGCAGCGCGCCGGGGCGCGGCGCCGGATAGCGGTTCAGCGCGACCGCCGCCAGATGCTCGCCCAGTTGCGCTGCCAGCGGCGCGGGCAACGGGAACGGGTTCTCCATCGCGTCGAGCTTCACGAAGCCGGTTGCGTCTGGCACCGGGTAGCTCGTCATCGCCAGCACGTCGCGGCGGATGATGTCTTGTGGCGTCGTCATGGTATTGGGGGACGTTGTTTTTGCCGCGCACGCCGCCGCGGCTAGGCCTTGCAGGCAGGCCGCGCGCCTCGTGGGCGGCCTCGTCAATCTTCGCTGAAAAACCGGCCGGTCGCGTTTTGCACTGCAACATGACGGCGCGGCGCTGACTTAGCCGCTGTGCTTCATCCGGTATTCGGCGCTGCGCGCATGCGCCTGCAGACCTTCGCCATAGGCCAGTTCCGCGGCAATTTCACCGAGCGTCTGCGCGCCTTCCGCGCTGACTTCGATCACGCTCGAACGCTTGAAGAAGTCGTACACGCCGAGCGGCGACGAAAAACGCGCGGTGCGCGAGGTCGGTAACACGTGGTTCGGGCCGGCGCAGTAGTCGCCGAGACTTTCGCTCGTATAGCGGCCGAGAAAGATCGCGCCTGCGTGGCGAATCTGCTGGGCCCATTGCTGCGGCTCGAGCGCGGAGATTTCGAGGTGTTCGGGTGCGATGTCGTTGGCGATCGCGCAGGCTTCGGCCATGTCGCGCACCTTGATCAGCGCGCCGCGGCCTTCGAGCGACTGCTGGATCACGTCGCGGCGCGGCATCGCCGGCAGCAGTTCGGCGATCGCATCTTCGACGCGCGCGATGAACGCTTCGTCCGGGCACAACAGGATCGATTGCGCGAGTTCGTCATGCTCGGCCTGCGAAAACAGGTCCATCGCCACCCAGCGCGGATCCGTGGTGCCGTCGCACAGCACCAGAATCTCCGACGGCCCCGCGATCATGTCGATACCGACGGTGCCGTACACGCGCCGCTTCGCGGACGCCACATACGCATTGCCCGGGCCGCAGATCTTGTCGACCGCCGGCACCGTTTCGGTACCGTACGCGAGTGCGCCGACCGCCTGCGCGCCGCCGATCGTAAATACCCGATCGACGCCGCCCAGCAGCGCCGCCGCCAGCACCAGCGGGTTCTTCACGCCGTCCGGCGTCGGCACGACCATCACGATCTCGCGCACGCCGGCGACCCGCGCCGGAATTGCGTTCATCAACACCGACGACGGATACGCGGCCTTGCCGCCCGGCACGTAGATGCCGGCACGGTCGAGCGGCGTCACCTTCTGGCCGAGCACTGTGCCGTCGGCTTCGGTGTACTGCCAGCTATGACTGCCGCATTCGATCTTCTGCTTCTCGTGATAGCCCCGCACGCGCGCCGCCGCGGCTTCAAGCGCCGCGCGGCGCTTCGGTTCGAGCCCTTCGAGCGCGGCTTCCAGCTCCGTCATCGGCAATTCGAGCGCTGCTACATGCTCGGCGTCGAGCCGGTCGAAGCGGTTCGTGTATTCGAGTACCGCGGCGTCGCCGCGCGCTTTCACATCGGCCAGAATCTGCGCAACCGAGCGTTCGATCGCCTCGTCCTCGCTCGCCTCGAACGCGAGCACCGCGTGCAGCGCC
>DATLOW010000148.1:0-11548 GCA_035536055.1 Paraburkholderia sp.
CGAAGTGATCCTGATAAAGCCGCGCGGCAATGCAGCCGTTCGTCGCAAGCAGCCCGAAGCGCCGCGCCGCGGGCCAGTTGCGCTCGCACGCCGCGCAGGCCTCGGCGACGATGCTGATGAACGGCACGCCGATCGCCGCGCGGATGTCCCGCTCGAACGCGTGCGCGGTATTGCATGGCATCGCCAGAAAGTCGATACCCGCGCGTTCGAGACCGGCGGCCATCGCGGCGAGCATCGGCCCCGGCGACGGACCGCGGCCGGTAATCGCATCGCTGCGGTCCGGCACCTTCGGATTCGAATCTACGCGTACGCGCAGATGATCCTGCTCGCGGTCGACCGGTGTGGCGGCAACCAGTTTCGCCAGAAAATCGGCGGTGGCCTGCGGCCCCATGCCGCCCAGCACACCTACTACGAGTCCATCCGTTCTCACATCCTGGCCCATGATGATTTGCGGTTGGTGGAAATCGTATGGCCTCGATAATAGTTTTCATCGCGTCACTCTGCCAATGCGCTTGTGACGATTTCGTGCGCCGTATGCAGCTTTATGCAAAAATCCTGCCCTTCCCCGCGGGCCATGAATAAAAACGAAAGGCTTGCGGCATAACCACCGCGTCGTTCAGGAGCAGACATTGATTCAGCGCATCTCGCAGTTTTTCACCCAGGTCGTGCACCGGGTCCTTCCCGACCCGTTGATTTTCGCGATCTTCCTGACCATCGCCACTTTCGCACTCGCCTTCGGCCTCACGCCTAAGCCGCCGCTCGAACTCGTTACGCTGTGGGGCGCGGGCTTCTGGAACCTGCTCGCGTTCTCGATGCAGATGGCGATGATTCTGGTCACCGGCCACGCGCTGGCAAGCTCGGGGCCGGTCAAGCGGCTGCTGGTCGCGCTGGCCAACTCGGCGCGCACGCCGGCGCAGGGCGTGATGCTGGTCGCATTCGTCGGCGCGGTGGCCTGCGCGATCAACTGGGGCTTCGGTCTCGTGCTCGGCGCGATGCTGTCGCGCGAAGTGGCGCGGCGCGTGCGCGGCACCGATTACCGGCTGCTTGTTGCATGCGCATACATGGGCTTTCTGACGTGGCATGGCGGCCTGTCCGGCTCGGTGCCGCTGGTCGCGGCCACCAAGGGCAATCCGATGGAAAAGGCGGTCGGCCTGATCCCGGTGTCGCACACGATCTTCACCGGCTATAACGCGTTCATCACGATCGGCCTGATCGTGATGCTGCCGATTCTCGCGCGCCTGATGATGCCCAAGCCCGAAGACGTCGTCGCGGTCGACCCGGCGCTGCTCGAAGAACCGCCCACCGTCGAGCGCAAGCTGCCCGCCAATGCGACGCTCGCAGAGCGTCTGGAAGAAAGCCGCGTGCTCGCGCTGCTGGTGGCGCTGGTGTGTTTCGGCTACCTCGTCGTGCGCACGATGCAGAAGGGCTTCGTGCTCGACATCGACACGGTGAACCTCGTGTTCCTCGCGGCGGGCATGGTGCTGCACAAGACGCCGATGGCCTATGCGCGCGCCGTGGCCGCGGCCGCGCGCGGTGCGTCGGGCATCATGATCCAGTTTCCGTTTTACGCCGGCATCCAGGCGCTGATGGACCATTCGGGCCTCGCCGGCGTGATCACCAAATGGTTCGTCGATATTGCGAACGTGCACACGTTCCCGCTGCTGACGTTCCTGAGTTCCGCGGTGATCAACTTCGCGGTGCCGAGCGGCGGCGGCCACTGGGTCGTGCAGGGGCCATTCGTGATGCCGGCCGCCCAGGCGCTCGGCGCGGATCTCGGCAAATCGGCGATGGCGATCGCGTACGGCGAAGCGTGGACCAATATGGCGCAGCCGTTCTGGGCGCTGCCGGCGCTGGCGATCGCCGGGCTTGGGGTGCGCGACATCATGGGCTATTGCGTGACCGCGCTGCTGTTCTCGGGCGTGATCTTCGTGGCCGGCATGTACCTGTTCTGACGGCCTGACAAACGCCACGGGCATGCGCGGCGCTCGCGCATGCCCTCAGTGCTGCAACACTTACGCTGCAGCGTGTGCACCACGCCGCAAGCTGCTCTTGCCGGTGTGCTTTAGCGGCGCTTTTCCGCAAGCACCCGCACCACGTCTTCCTTCAACAGATAGATCGATACCGCGAGCAGCACGACGTCCTTCATCAGGAACGGCACGTTTCCTGCCATCGCCGGAAAGCCGCCTGCCGAAGCTGCCCAGCCGCCCGGCATGAACGGGATGATCGTGACGGTGCCGACGAAGGTCGCAACCGAGCCGAGCGCGCCCAGAATGCCGATGCGCCTGTTCCAGAAGCCGATAAGGATCAGCGCGCCGAACAGCCACTCGGACACACCGAGAAACCAGCTCGCGCCGCGAATGCCGAACAGCGGATACAGCCAGAAGATCAGCGGCCCATGGCTGATGTATGGAATCAGCACTTGCGCCTCGTATTCGAACCACTTCTGGTAGCCGAAGAACGCGAAGATCAACACCATCGATGCGCGCACGATGTGATAGTCGAGGTCCTGCTTCAGGAGGCCCGAGCGGGCCAGTGCGTTGGTCAGAGTTTCCATGGTCGTTCCTTGCTGGACGAAGCCCGTCGCGCAACGCAACGCGCGAGACGGCTCGCGGGTTACGCTGGGCGAACGGTGTTGTCGATGGTGGGTGATCTGGTTGCGACGTGTGGATCCGTGACCGCGACGTGGCGGTCACGGATCAGTGGCCGAAAATCAGTGGCCGCGATACAGGTTGCCGGTATGCGCGCTCGGGCCCGCGGCGGCGCGCGCCGACGGTGCGCCGGCGTCGGAGTTGCCTGCGGTCGCCGGGCCATAGGCGTCCGATGCCGCGTTTTTCTCTACAAGCGCCGCGTCGCGTTCGGCGGTTTTCTTCGCCACGTACGCGGCGGCGTAATCGGGCAAAACGTCCGGGTAGTGCGTCTTGCTGGTGTGGTACGTGCCGTTCTGCTCGGATTGGATCAACTGTGCGCGTACTTCGTCGCGGCTGAGTCCGGCGGCATGCGCAAGTTGGCTGGCGAACGGAACGACAGCGAGCGAAGCAACGATCAGGGCGCGGTGGAGACGTTTCATGATGGCTTACCTTTGAGAGAGTTCCCGTCTGCGACGGCATGGACTGAACTTTAGGTTTTCGCGCGTTGTGCGTGAATCGCGGGACGGCTCATCAAACCGCTCGATCGGCTCACCGGCTGGGCTCGGCCGGTATTGCACATGGCGCCTGTGGTGTGCGCCAGGGCGTCATTGCACACGGCGCTATTGCGGTGCCGACGCGCAGTGCGTACGCGCGTGCGAATCTGCGCAGCCGTGCGATCGCGACAGCCTTGAGCGACAGTCAACGGCGCGGGACTGTGGATTGGCAGCGCTCGCCACGGGAATAATTCCGTCACTGGCTCCGTTACTCAGATAGCCGGCGAATCGCGTGCACGCTATCGTCATTTCGGCTCGCTACAGTTGCCACTACAGTTGACGTCGCCGTTGCGCGCGCAACGGGCGCTGCCATCACCGCATCCGTCGCGATGCGTGATTAACCGGGCACTTAAGCGCATTCGTTGAAAGCCGCCGAGGCTGATTCGACTTTGTGTAAGAGCAGCGCGCTTGCGTGCGCACTGACACAGCAGCGCACCGGTGCGCGGCGTACCATCCGTATCATCCGGCTACGGTGCGCTGCGGCGTTACGCGCACGGGACGATCAGGAGACCATGATGAATATCGACTTCCACTACGGCGTGATCTACGTCGTCGCGCGGCTCGGCGGCCTCGCGCCGCCGCAGGCGCAAACCGTCGCGCACGCATGCCAGTACATCGACGACGCCACCACGCCCGGCCTGCTGCAGTTCGCCGACGGCGAACTGTTCGAGCGCTTTGCGTCGGCGCACAAGCTGTTCGACTATCACAACATGGACGACGACCTGAACCGCCTCGTCTGGACGCCGTTTCATTTTCTGCCCGCGGGGCAAGGTGCGACGCTTGAACAGCGCGCCGTGTGCCGGCCCGACAGCACGGTCGCGCGCGACCTCGTCAAACATGCGCTGCAGCGCCGCCACAGCGCCAACGCGCTGCATCGCCTCGGTGTGACGCTGCACACCTACGTCGATACGTGGGCGCATCAGGGTTTCGCCGGCATCGAATCCGGCTACAACCGTGTCACCCATCTGGAAGCCGAAGATTGCACGCGCGCGGAGTGGTTCGCGCGCATCGCGCAGCTCGCCGAGCATCTGGTCGATGACGTGGCCGCCCATGTGCTGACGCACACGCTGCCGCTCGGGCACGGCGCTGCGCTGTCGTATCCGGATCTGCCGTGGGCGAAGTGGAGCTACGTGAACGGCAAGGACGAGCGTATCGAGCGCGACAATCTGCCGGATTTCATCGCCGCTGCCGACATGGCATGCCGCGTGGTGCGCGCCTTTTGCGCCGATACCGACGATTTCGCCGGCCAGCCCGGCTTGCCCGCCGACGCGAAAATCGCGCTGCAGCGCTTGCTCGCCGACAGCCGCAGCATGGACGAGATGCTGCGGCTCAACGTGATCTGCGATTCGGTTGCGGCAGGGGCGATTCCCGGCGTGCAGGAGCGCGTGCCCGCCTATATCCCCAAGGGCGAAGGTTCATGGAAACACATCGCCACCGGCATTCGCGTGGTCGGCGATGGCCGGCTGCAGCCGAAGTGGACCCGCGCGTTCGAGGACAGCGACTATCGCAAGTTTCACGATGCTGTCAAAGAACACCGGTTTGCCGTCGTGCAGGAGATTCTGCCGGCTCACGGCCTGCGTCTTGCGTGAGCGATGCGCGTGGCGGGCGACGTTGCGCGCCCGCCAACCGGAGCGTTCCCTCAGTCGAACTCCACCGACTCGCTTACTCCGCAAACGGCAACTCGTTCTGCCCTTGCGCGCGCATGTCGAACACATTGAGCGTCATCGCCACCAGCGTGTAATAGCCGAGCAGCCCGACCAGATTGATCACCACGGTATGGCCGAAACGCTCGACCGCTTTCCGGTAAGTCGCATCGGATACGCGCCTGGCTTCGTACAGTTCGGTGGCAAATGCATGGATCAGCGCGTCGTCGGCATCGTCGAACACCGGCTCGCTGCCGGTGCGGATCGCTTCGGCCAGCTGTGCCGGCACGCCGGCTTCGACGGCGATCGGATGGTGGATGTACCACTCAGCCTGCGCTTGCCAGCGGGCGGCCGTCACCAGAATCGCGAGTTCCGACAGGCGCAGCGGCAAGCCGGTCTGATAGCGGCAAAACGCGCCGAGACGCTGCGCGTGCTGCGCGAATTCGGGGCTAAAGATCCAGCCGAGAAACGGGCCGTTCAGATTGCCGCGCGGGCCGCTGAGAATTTCGTCGAGCACCGCTTTCTGCTCGGTGCTGGCGTTTTCGAGGCGGAATTCAGGGAGTCGGTTGGTCATGGTCGGGGCTGTGTCGCGTAGAGGGGCGCAAGCATCATAGCGTCACCGCGCTCACAGCCGGCAACACGCGGTTTGCGGCATCGTCATTTCGACAATGCTTGAAATATCAAAATAATCAAGGTATCGTGTGCCGATGGACTCGAACCTCGTCGTTCGCGCACTCGGTGCGCTTGCTCATGAATCGCGCCTCGCGATCTTTCGCGCGCTGGTGGTTGCCGGTCCGCAGGGTATGGCGGCAGGTGAAATCGCGCAGCAGCTCGGTCTTGCACCGTCGAGCCTGTCGTTCCATCTGAAAGACCTGTCCCACGCCGAGCTGGTCAAGCCGCGCCAGGAGGGGCGGTTCGTCATCTACACGGCCAATTTCGACGCGATGAACGGCCTCATCGCTTTTTTGACGGAAAACTGTTGCGCCGGCGCTTCATGCGTCGCGAGCGACAGCGCTTCCTGTTGCGAGGACAAATCATGAAGCGCATGCACATTCACGTATCGGTCGATAACCTGAGCGACAGCATCCGGTTCTACAGCGCGATGTTTGGCGGCGCTGAACCGAGCGTCGTCAAGGACGACTACTGCAAGTGGGAGTTGAGCGATCCAGCCGTCAACTTCGCGATCTCACGGCGCGACGCAAAGCTCGGAATCGATCACGTCGGCATTCAGGTCGAGACCGAAGCGGAACTGGCCGAGATGAATGCGCGCTTCGCCGCGGCACAACTGCCGGTGCAAACGCAGACCGGCACCACCTGCTGCTACGCAAAGTCCGACAAGGCGTGGACCGTCGATCCGCAAGGCGTGGCCTGGGAGACGTTTCGCACGCTCGAAGCAGCGCCGGTTTATGGCGTGTCCCGCGAACCGATGCAGGTGAAAACCGCATGCTGTACGCCGACGGAATCGGCAGTCAGCTTCGGGCGCCGCGAAGCATGAGCGACAAGACGTGGACCGTGCTGGTCCTGTGCACAGGCAACAGTTCGCGCAGCATCATGGCCGAGGCACTGTTCAATGTGCTCGGTCAAGGCAGATTTCGCGCCTATAGCGCCGGCAGTCATCCATCGGCGCGCGTCAATCCGTTTGCGATCGAGCGATGCGAGGCGCTGGGCTACGACACGTCGCAGCTGCGCAGTAAAAGCTGGGACGAGTTCGCCGCGCCGGATGCCCCGCCGATGGATTTCGTCATCACAGTGTGCGATCAGGCCGCAGGCGAGCTGTGCCCGATCTGGCCCGGCACACCGATGACGGCTCACTGGGGCTTTGAAGATCCCGCTGCGTTCGAAGGGAGCGACGCGGACAAGCGCGAGGTTTTCAACAAGGTCTACCGCCAGATCATGAAGCGGGTGGAGCGGTTGTTGAGTCTGCCGCTACACGTGCTGGACAACCGCGCGATCCAGCGTGAGATGCGCGCGATCGGCGCAGAGGCCACAGAGGCCATAGAGGCCACAGAGGAAACGGATGACGAGCGGTAACCTGGCAAGCACCGGCAGCGCGCCGGCGATCGGCTTTTTCGAGCGGTATCTGACGGTCTGGGTCGTGCTTTGCATCGTCGTCGGCGTGCTGTGCGGCGAGACCTTTCCGCAGCTGTTTCAGGCAGTCGGACGCATGCAGGTGGCACACGTCAATCTGCCCGTCGGCGTGCTGATCTGGGTAATGATCGTGCCGATGCTGATCAAGATCGATTTCTCGGCGATGAGCCAGGTCGGGAGTCAGTGGCGCGGCATCGGCGTCACGCTGTTCGTGAACTGGCTGGTCAAACCGTTCTCGATGGCGTTGCTGGGCTGGATCTTCATCCGGCATGTGTTTGTCAGCTGGCTGCCCGCCGACCAGCTCGACAGCTATATCGCCGGGCTCATCCTGCTGGCCGCGGCACCATGCACGGCGATGGTGTTCGTCTGGTCGCAGCTGTGCAAGGGCGATCCGTATTTCACGCTGTCGCAGGTCGCGCTCAACGATTCGATCATGATCGTCGCGTTCGCACCGCTGGTCGCGCTGCTGCTCGGCCTGTCGGCGATTACGGTGCCGTGGGATACGCTGATCATCTCGGTTGGGCTGTATATCGTCGTGCCGGTCGTGATCGCGCAGCTGTTGCGGCGGCGGCTGCTGGCCGGCGGTGAAGCGCACTTCAGCAGAGCGGTGGCGCGTCTGGGTCCGTGGTCGATCGGCGCGCTGCTGGTCACGCTCGTGCTGCTGTTCGCGTTTCAGGGGCAGGCGATCGTGCAGGAGCCGCTGGTGATCGCCATGCTCGCGGTACCGATCCTGATCCAGGTGTTCGTCAATTCGGGCCTCGCTTATGTGCTGAATCGCCGCCTTGGCGTCGCGCATTGCGTGGCGGGGCCATCGAGTCTGATCGGCGCGAGCAACTTCTTCGAACTCGCGGTGGCCACGGCCATCAGCCTGTTCGGCTTTCATTCCGGCGCGGCGCTGGCAACGGTGGTCGGGGTGCTGATCGAAGTGCCGGTGATGCTGCTGGTGGTCGGCGTGGTGAACCGTTCGCAGCGCTGGTACGAAGCGTCGCTGAGCAGGAAATGACCGTGTCGGACTGCGCCACGAACTACACCGTTGCCGATGCAACCGACCACAATGACACACGATGACGGCCTGATTCGCGGCCAGCTTCACACATGGGCACTGGCAGTGGCGCAACTGGTGTCCTGGGGCACGATCTACTACGCGTTCTCGCTGTTCGTCGTGCCGATGGAAGCTCGATGGGCTGGAGCCGGACGGCCACCAACGCGGCGCTGTCGCTCGGCTTGCTGATATCGGGCCTTGCCGCGTGGCCGATCGGGATCTGGATCGATCACGGCCACGGGCGCAAGGTGGCGACCTGGGGCGCCGTGCTCGGCACCGCGATGCTCGTGCTGTGGTCGCAGGCAGAGAGTCTCGTCACCTTGTTCGTGGCATGGATCGGGCTCGGTGTGGCGATGGCGGCGACGCTGTACGATCCGGTATTCGCGATCGTCACGCGCCGCTTTCCGGACAGTTTTCGCAAGCGGATCACGCTGATCACCCTGGTCGGCGGATTTGCCAGTACGGTCTTTATTCCGCTGACGCACGGCCTCGTCGATGCATTGGGCTGGCGTCAGGCATTGCTGGTGCTCGCGTTACTCAATCTCGCATTCTGTGTGCCGCTCAACGCGATGGCGATTACGCGTGAAACGCCGCATGCGGCTGCGCATCGGGACTCGCGGCACGCGATCAGAACTGCGAATGCCGCCGCCACGCGGCGCGCGCTGCAAACGCCGGCATTCTGGGCACTCGCGGTTTGCTTCACCACGTACTACGCAACCTTTGCGGCATTGACGTTTCACCTGGTCCCGCTGATGACCGAACGCAACGTCGCACCGGCACTGATCGTGGCGACGATGGCGGTGATCGGTCCCGCGCAGGTGCTGGCGCGAATTCTCTGGTTCACGATCGGCCGCAACGTCCGGCCTGCGACGATGGGCATCGTGATTACTACGGCGTTCCCCGCGTCGCTCGTGGTTCTGATGCTTGCGGGCACATCGAGCGCATTGCTGATCCTGTTTGCGATCGTCTATGGCGGCGCGAACGGCATGATGACGATTCTGCGCGGCACGATCGTGCAGGACGTGATGTGGACGGAAGGGTATGGCGCGGTCAGCGGCCTGTTGTCGATGCCGTCGAACATCGCGAAGGGAATCGCACCGATTTCCGCGGCAACCATCTGGGCAGTGGCGCACAGCTATGTTGCAGTCGAATGGACCGTGCTTGCAGTCTCGCTCGTCTCTGCCGCTGCATTTGTTATGGCGATGCGTGTGTCGCGCAATGCGAACCGTCGAGCGCGCGACTCGATGGCGAGTGGCTAGCGCGGCGCGTCAGGCACGATGCGTCGGCGCGTGAAGGTTCGCGCCCGGCGCATGCATGTCGAGCCACCGCATATCGATCACGCGCGCGGCTTCGACAATTGCGCCGCAGTATCCGCCGCGCCCATATGAGCCGCGGCGTCCGCCGCCGAATGACCGCCCGCATCGCGCGCCTGCGGATTCGCGCCGCGCGCGATCAGCAGCTCGACGATATCGGTGCGATTGAACATCGCGGCCACCATCAACGCGGTGCGTCCGTCTGGCGATGCACCTTCGACGTCCGCGCCGTGATCTAGCAGGATCTCGATGATCGGCCTGAAGCCCTTGAACGCAGCGCCGGCGATCGGCGTCTGGCCGTTGTTGTTGCGCACGTTCGGGTCGGCGCCGCGCTCGAGCAGCGTGCGCACCGCATCTTCGTGGCCGTAGTAGCTCGCGAGCATCACGAGCGTATCGCCCTTTTCGTTGCGCAGATTCGGCGGCACCCCCTTTTCGATGACACGCGCCAGCATTGCGGCGTCGCCGCGCCGCGCCAGTTCGAAGACCTCATGCGCCAGTTCGACCAGCTGTGGATCGATTTGCGCGTCGGGCTCGTGCGATTGCGGCGGATTCGGGTTGTCGGTCATGGCGGTGAATTCCTCGAAGTGGGGGCATGGCGCGTCGGCGTGCGGCAGTGGCCGGCGGCGATGGGCGGGACCGCGCGCCAGTTGTGCGGGTGTCGCGCCGCGCATCCATCAAGAATAGCGCGGATCGGTTGACGCCGCGCGATCAGGGAGGCTAAATGCAGGTTCGTGCCTGACGGAGCCGTCAACGATGACGCTTTTGCGACGTAATGGCTGGGCGCAGCGCGCAGCGACGTGCGCGAATACATGGCGCTGCGGCGTGGCGGTGCGCGGCGCGTTCGCGGTACGGATCATGTCGGCGGCGTGTGTATTCTCGCTGGCATTCGCTCTCGCAGAAGCGCCGGCCGCCGCACAGCCTCAGCCATCGATCGCGCTGCTCGACTGCGCGTTGCTCGACGACAATGCCGCATACAACGATGCCGAGCTCACGCGCGCCCAGCTGGCACGCGCCGCGATGGTCAGCGATACGTTGCGCGCGCAACTGCATGAGCATGCGCTGTACCGCGTGGCCGACAATGCGCCGGCGCGCGAGCTGATCGCCAGCCTGGCGGCCACGCAGAATCTGAACGCCTGCAATGGCTGCGAACTCGACGTCGGCCGCAAGCTGGGCGTCGACAAGGTCGGCGTGTGCTGGGTGCAGAAGATCAGCAATCTGATCCTGAACATCAATCTGCGTATCGAAGACGTGCGCTCCGGGCAGACGGTGTTTCAACGTTCGGTCGACATTCGCGGCAATACCGATGTGGCGTGGCGGCGCGGCGCGACTGCGCTGGTGGATCTGGTTGCGGCGGCGCGTGGGCAGCCGTAGCGTGACGCTGGTTCGGCCGGCCCAGCCAGACAACGACACTTCGGGAAGCACCCCCGATCATTCACCGCGGCGCGCCGCATCCGCGAAGATCTGGCGCAACTGCGCCCGCTCTTCAGCGGTCAGCTGCGCGGCGTAGGCCGGCATCGCAAGCGTCACCTGCAGCCGCAGTTCGCCCTGATTGCCCGACGCATCGGATAGCCCGTGACCTGGCAGACGGATTACGCTGCCTTGTGCGCAATTGGGCGGCACGTCGATCAGCAGTTCGCGGTCGAGCATGCGTGTCGCAAACGGACCGCCGAGCGTCGCCGTGACGAAATCGAGTTGCAGCGTACCGCTCAAATGCAGCCCGTCGCGCTGGAAATCGGCGCCGCACAGAATCACCACGGCAAGAATCGCGTCGCCGGACGGTCCGCCATGCATGCCGGGCAAGCCGCCGCCGGTAACGGTCAACTGCTGGCCGTCCCATGCGCCACGCGGTACGGCGATATTGTCGGTGTGCCAATGGCTTTCGCTGCCGGTGCCTTGACAGGCGCCGCAGCGGATGCGGCTCGCGCGTCCGCTGCCCGCGCATGCGGCACACGGCGCCTCGTCGGCCGTGCGGCCTTGCCCGCCGCAGGCATCGCAGGGTGCCGCATGCCAGCGCGCACTCGCGCCCCCACACTGACGGCACGGCACAGTTATCTGGTAACTGCTTGGTACCGTGCCGCCGTTCAGCGCAACTTCGAGCGGCACGTACAGCTTGTCGTGCCGGTTGGCGCCACGGGTCGGAATGGCCGTGTCCGCCGTATCCGAAGTGCGCCGGCGTCCCGCCGCGGCCCACGCGCTGTGCCCCGCGTACGCGTCGCGTGAATGCGCTTGCGCACCGGCTTGCGAACCTTTTTGCGCACCGTTTTGCGGATGGCTTTGTGCA
>DATLOW010000149.1:0-8936 GCA_035536055.1 Paraburkholderia sp.
CACTTCGATCGGCGCGATATACACGCTATGCAGCCGCGCGCGCTGCGCGGTGTAGTCCGGCGCGAGATAGCCGCTCGTGCCGGGAAACTGCGCGACCGGCACCCGCTTCACGCTATCCGGGATCAGATATTCGGCGCGCGCTAAACCACACAGCACGCCTGACGACAGCGCCAGCGCAGCGCCGGCACACCACAGCAATTTGCGCCCGTTCATGTTCGCTCCTTGTGGTCCCCGCGGTTGAATCATCATAGGCGATCCACCCCGCGCCACGCGCCTGGTGGAATGCCGTAGCGATCGCAGCGGTAATGCACAGTGCGCGATTGCCCCGCCTCGTGTCGTTCGTATTGCCGTGCGCGCAGCGAGCCATGCTAGGCTATGCGCCGAACCGGCAGTCGCTGCCGTTTTGCATCCCGAAAAAAATAGCTTAGCCGTTTCGAATATCGGTATCCGTGCGCCAAGACACAGCGCACGCGGAATATGGTGGATTGATGACAAAGGACAATAATTCGCTCTACCTCTCATCAGCACGTTTATGCGCGACGCTTGGCGGTGTCGCGGCAGTCTTCACGCTCGCGGGGTGCATGGTCGGACCCGATTACCGCACGCCTGCGCCTCCGTCGACCGACCGCTATACGACCACACCGCTGCCGCAGCAGACAGCCTCGGCGCCCGACGCGTCGGGCGCTCCGCAACGCTTCGCGCCCGGCGACGATATCCCTGCCGCATGGTGGGCGCTGTTTCATTGCGAGCCGCTCGATGCGCTGATCCGCACGTCGCTCGCCAACAGCCCGAATATCGCGTCGGCCCGCGCGGCGCTGCGGCAGTCGCGCGAAAACCTGCGCGCGCAGTTCGGCGCGTCGCTGTTGCCGAAGGTCGATGCGCAGCTCAATGCGGCGCGCGAGAAATTCAACGGCATCACGTTCGGCGCGCCGGAGTTCAGCGAGGATCTGAATCTGTACAACTCGTCGGTGTCGGTGTCGTACAGCCTCGACGTGTGGGGCGGCGGGCGGCGCCAGGTCGAAGCGGCGCGCTCGCAGGTCGACTATCAGCGTTATCAGCTGCAGGCGGCATGGCTCGCGCTGACCGCCAATCTCGTCACCGCGGCCGTCAAGGAGGCGTCGTTGCGCGCGCAGATCGAGGCGACCGAAGAAATCGCGCGCGACGAAGATGCGCAGCTGACCTTGCTGAAAAAGCAGTTCGAACTCGGCGGCGTCGGCCGCACCGATGTGCTGAACCAGCAGACCCTGCTGGCGCAGACCCGCGCCACGCTGCCGCCGCTGCAGCAGCAGCTGGACCAGACGCGCCATCAGCTGGCGGTGCTGTCGGGCAGTCCGCCGAGCGATCCGAGCCTGCCCGAATTCCGCCTCGACATGTTCGCGCTGCCGCAGACGCTACCGGTCAGCGTGCCGTCCGCGCTGGTGCGGCAACGGCCCGACATCCTCGCGGCCGATGCGACGCTGCATGCGGCCAGCGCGCAGATCGGCGTGGCCACCGCGGCGATGTTTCCGCAGATCACGCTGTCGGCGAGCTACGGCACGCAGTCGCTGACGCCGGCCGAGTTGTTCCGCGCGGAAAGCACCGTGTGGAGCGTCGGCGCAGGTCTGCTGCAGCCGATTTTCCGCGGCGGCGAACTGCTCGCGCAAAAGCGCGCGGCCGTGGCCGCCTATGAGCAGGCCGAGGCGCAATATCGGCAGACCGTGCTGCTGGGCTTTCAGAACGTCGCCGATTCGCTGCGCGCGCTCGAGCACGACGCCACCGGCCTCGCCGCGCAGCACGAAGCGTGGCAGTCGGCGGGCGACGCGCTCGAGATGGCGCGCGGCCAGTACAAGCTCGGCGGCATCAGCTATCTGACGCTGCTGATCACGCAGCGCCAGTATCAGCAAAGCGTCGTGGATCTCGCGCAGGCGCAGGCCGCGCGCTACGCGGACACCGCGGCGCTGTTCCAGGCGCTCGGCGGCGGCTGGTGGAACGCCCCCGTGCCGGAGACGGCCGCCGCGCAATGAACCTTGCGCGGCCGTGCGCCGCGCCTACCCCGTGCAACAGCAGTGCCGCCGCGCGACCACGCGGCCGGCGCTTCCAGACGAGACGTGCAAGGACATAACGATGAGCACAAACGAACCGATCGCGAATCAACCACCCGGACCGCGGGATCGCAGCGGCACCGTGCCGAAAAAACGCATGACCAAGCGGATGATCATCATGCTGATCTGCGTCGGCGTGCTGCTTGGCGCGATCGTCGGCTTCAACGTGTTCAAGGCGCAGATGATCAGGAAGTTCATGGCCGCCAATGCGTTGCCGCCGGCCACCGTGACGGCGACCAAGGCCAGCTTCCAGACGTGGCAGCCGCAGCTTGCGGCGGTCGGCAGCCTGCGCGCGGTGCGCGGCGTCGACGTCACCACCGAAGTGCCGGGCCTCGTGCGTGAGATCGCGTTTGCATCGGGGCAGGAAGTGAAAGCGGGCCAGGTGCTGGTGCGCCTGAACGACGACTCCGATACCGCGTTGCTGCATTCGCTGCAGGCCGCCGCCGATCTCGCGGAAACGGTGTACAAGCGCGACAAGGCGCAATTCGATATCCAGGCAATCGCCAAGGCGCAGCTCGATGCCGATGCCGCCGATCTGAAGAGCAAGAAGGCACAGGTCGCGCAGCAGGCGGCGCTGGTCGAAAAGAAGACGATCCGCGCGCCGTTCGCGGGCCGCGTCGGCATTACGACGGTCAATCCGGGCCAGTATCTGAATCCCGGCGATGCGATCGTCACGCTGCAGGCCATCGATCCGATCTATGCGGATTTCTATCTGCCGCAGCAGCAGCTGGGCCAGCTGGCGGTCGGCCAGAACGTGATGATCGACACCAATGCGTACAACGGCCGCACCTTCAACGGCAAGATCCGCTCGATCAACCCGCGCGTCGACAACACGACCCGCAACGTGCAGATCGAAGCGACCGTCGACAACCGCGAGCGCAAGCTGCTGCCCGGCATGTACGCCAACGTGAAGATCGATGCCGGTGGCGAACAGCGCTACCTGACGCTGCCGCAAACCTCGATCACCTACAACCCGTACGGCGCGACCGTGTTTCTCGTCAAGGAGAACGCGCATAAGGACGCGCAAGGCAAGTCCCAGCCGGTCGCGCAGCAGGTGTTCGTCACGCCGGGGCCGACGCGCGGCGATCAGGTGGCGATTTTGAAAGGCGTCGACGAAGGCGCGCAGGTGGTGACGAGCGGCCAGCTGAAGCTGAAGAACGGCACTCCGCTGGTGATCGACAACCGCGTGCAGCCGGCCGACGATCCGAATCCGGCGCCTCAGGAACAGTAAGGGGCGCGCCACGATGAATTTCACCGATATCTTCATCAAGCGGCCGGTGCTGGCCGTGGTGCTGAGCCTGCTGATCTTCGTGCTCGGCATGCGCGCGCTGATCGACCTGCGCGTGCGCGAATATCCGCAGACCGAAAACGCGGTGGTCACGGTCACGACCGCGTACTACGGCGCAAGCGCCGACACGATCGCGGGCTTCATCACGCAGCCGCTCGAGGCGGCGATCGCGCAGGCGCAGGGCATCGACTATATGTCGTCGGCGAGCAGCACCGGTGTGTCGACGATTACCGTCACGCTGCGGCTGAACTACGACTCGAACCGCGCGCTAACCGAAATCAACACGCAGATCGCGTCGGTGCGCAACCAGCTGCCGCCGCAGGCGCAGCAACCGGTGCTGACCGTGCAGACCGGCGAGACCACCGACGCGATGTACATGGGCTTCTACAGCAGCGTGCTGCCGAGCAACAACGTCACCGACTATCTGTTGCGCGTCGTCAAGCCGAAGCTCGATTCGATCGAAGGCGTGCAGACCGCCGAAATTCTCGGCGGCCGGCAGTTCGCGCTGCGCGCGTGGCTCGATTCGGCCAAGCTCGCCGCGCACAACGTGACCGCGCAGGACGTGTTCGCCGCGCTCGGCAACAACAACTATCTGGCCACGCTCGGCACGACCAAAGGGCAGATGGTCACCGTCGACCTGAACGCGGGCACCGACCTGCACACCGTCGACGACTTCAAGAAGCTGGTGGTCAAGCAGAAAGGCACCGCCATCGTGCGGCTCGAAGACGTCGGCAACGTCGTGCTCGGCGCGGACAGCTACGACTTCAACGTGGCGTTTTCGGGCAAGCGCTCGGTATTCATCGGCATTAAGGTCGCGCCGGACGCGAACATTCTGGATGTCGCCAAACGCGTGCGCACCGCGTTTCCGGGTCTGCAGGCGCAGTTTCCGACCGGCATGACCGGCGACATCGTGTACGACGCGACCGATTTCGTGAACACGTCGATCGAGGAAGTGATCAAGACGCTGGTCGAAGCGCTGCTGATCGTCACCGCGGTGATCTTCCTGTTTATCGGCAGCTTCCGCGCGGTGATCGTGCCGGTGATCGCAATGCCGCTGTCGCTGATCGGCACGTTCTTCGTGATGCAGGCGCTCGGCTACTCGATCAACCTGCTGACACTGCTCGCGCTGGTGCTGGCGATCGGCCTCGTGGTCGACGACGCGATCATCGTGGTGGAAAACGTCGACCGGCATATGAAGGAAGAAGGCCGGCCGCCGCTCGAAGCCGCGCTGATCGCGGCGCGCGAACTCGGCGGGCCGATTCTGGCGATGACGGTAGTGCTGATCGCCGTGTATGCGCCGATCGGTTTCCAGGGCGGGCTGACCGGCGCGCTGTTCACCGAATTCGCGTTCACGCTGGCCGGCGCGGTGACGGTATCCGGCGTGATCGCGCTGAGCCTTTCGCCGATGATGTGCGGGCGCTTCTTCCGCATGGACCAGGAGTCGGGGCGCTTCGCGCGCTTCGTCGACCGGCAGTTCGAACGTGTGCATCGCGGCTATGCGCGGCTGCTGCATGCGACGCTGGACACGTGGCAGGTCTTTATCGTGATGGGCGCGCTGCTGCTCGGCGGCACCGTGTATCTGTTTCTCACGTCGCAATCGGAACTGGCGCCGCAGGAGGATCAGGGCATCGTGCTGTCGCAGATCCAGGGGCCGCCCAATGCGACGATCCAGCAGATGCAGACCTACGCGGACCAGGTCTTCGAATTGTCGAAGGGCATTCCCGAGTATTCGCAGATGTTCCAGCTGACCGGCGCGCCGACGCTGAATCAGGGTATCGGCGGCGTGCTGTTCAAGACCTGGGACCAGCGCAAGAAAGGCGCGACGCAATTGCAGCAGGAATTGCAGCAGAAGTGGAACGGCATTGCCGGCGCGCGCGTCGCCGCGTTCCAGTTTCCGCCGCTGCCGGGCGCGCAGGGCTTGCCGGTGCAGTTCGTGATCACCACCACCGAGCCGTTCGAAAACCTGAACGAAGTCGCGCAGGCGGTGCTCGCGAAAGCGCAGCAAAGCGGCATGTTTTTCTTCGTCGATAGCGATCTGAAGATCGACAAGCCGGAAAGCGTGCTGATGGTGGACCGCGACAAGGTCGCGTCGCTCGGCATGACGCAGGCCGACGTCGGCGCGGCGCTCGGTGCGGCGCTCGGCGGCAATTACGTGAACTACTTCTCGATCGCGGGCCGCTCGTACAAGGTGATTCCGCAGGTCGTGCAGACCGACCGGCTGAATCCTTCGCAGGTGCTCGACTACTATCTGCGCACGCCGGATGGCAGCGTGATTCCGGCGTCGACGGTCACGCATCTGAAGCAGGACGTGGTGCCGGAATCGATCAACCACTTCCAGCAGCTGAACTCGGCGACCATCTCCGGCGTGACGGTGCCGGGCGTGTCGCAAGGCGAAGTGCTCGACTTCCTGCGCAAGGCGACCGCGGATGCCGCGCCTTCCGGCTATGCGGCGGACTTCTCGGGTCTGTCGCGGCAGTTCGTGCAGGAATCGGGCGGCTTCGTGATTACGCTGCTGTTCGCGACGATTATCGTGTTTCTCGCGCTGGCCGCGCAGTTCGAGAGCTTCCGCGATCCGATCGTGATTCTGGTGTCAGTGCCGATGGCGCTGTTCGGAGCGCTGATTTTTATCAATGTCGGCTTGTCGACGCTGAATATCTATACGCAGGTGGGGCTGGTCACGCTGATGGGGCTGGTCAGCAAGCACGGCATTCTGATCGTGCAGTTCGCGAACCAGCTGCAGCGCGCCGGCAAATCGAAGCGCGAAGCACTCGAAGAAGCGGCCGCGGTGCGTTTGCGGCCGATTCTGATGACCACCGCGGCGATGGTGCTCGGCGTGCTGCCGCTCGTGATTGCATCGGGCGCGGGCGCGGCCGGACGCAATGCGATGGGGCTCGTGATCTTCACCGGGCTGTCGATCGGCACGCTGTTTACGCTGTTCGTGGTGCCGGCGATGTATATGTTTATCGGCGCGGATCACCATCGGGATCGCGAGCAGCACAATCCGCAGGCGGTTTGAGTGGGGCTCCGGCTGGTGACTGACTGACGACTGACTGACGATCAGCGCGTGCCACCCGTAAGGGCGGCACGCTTTTTTTTGGTCAGCGCCGGTGCGGATGCGCAGCACATCTTGCGCTGGGTCGTCACGCAGCTCGTCGACTATCAGATTGGATGTCATCCTCTTCTTCAATTGAGCAATACCTTGCGGTCTTCGCGCTGCCTGCGCTAATCCCGCACCCTGCGCGCCCGCGCAATCCCTTCCAGCGAATACACCGCCAGCGCGATCCAGATCGCGCCATACCCGAGCAATTGCGGTCCGCCGAACGGCTCGCGGTAAATCGCCACGCCGATCAGCAATTGCAGCATCGGTGTCACGTACTGGATCAAGCCGAGCATCGACAGCGGAATGCGCCGCGCGGCGGCGGCGAACAGCAGCAGCGGCACCGCGGTGATCGGCCCGGCGAGCCCGACCAGAATCTTGATGCCGAGCGGCGCCGCCGCAAAGCCGCTGTCGCCATGCAGCGACACCGCGGCCAGATACAGCAGCGCGACCGGCAACAGCAGCATCGTCTCCAGCGCGAGCCCTTCGAGCGCCCCCAGCTTCGCGGTCTTGCGCAACAAACCGTAGCCGCCGAACGTCAGCGCGAGCGCGATGCTGATCCACGGCGGCCGGCCGTTTTCCCAACTCAGATACAGCACGCCGGCCAGCGCGATCGCCACCGCCACCCACTGCAACGGCCGCATCCGCTCGCCGAGCAGCGCAAGGCCGAACAGCACGCTGATCAGCGGCGTAACGAAATAGCCGAGGCTCGCCTCGACGATATGTCCGGTATTGACCGCCCAGATGTAGATTCCCCAGTTGCCCGACAGCAGCGCCGCACTGCCCGCGAAACGCCCGAGCAGGCGCCGGTCGCGCAGCACCGCGCCGAGCCAGCGCCACTGCATGCGCACGGTCAGCACGATAAACAGGAACAGCATCGACCACGCCATCCGGTGCGCCAGAATCTCGAGCGGCGCAATTTGATGCAGCGCTTTGAAGTAGACCGGGAACAGCCCCCAGATCGAAAAGGCGAGCAGTGCGTAGACGACGCCGTAATTCATTGTTGTCAGCGAAACGATAAGCGGACCGCCAGGCCCGCGCGCCGGCTTCGCCGGCAAGGAAAGAGCGCTGCGCCAGGAAGCGCAGAACGGTATTGTAAGCTTCATGTCACGGGCTCCCGACGCGACTGCGCTGGTTTTGCGACAATACCGGTCTTTCCATGCGCCGACCCTGCCGATTTCCGCAAAAAAACCTGCACTACGGCGCAACCTGCAATCCTTAAGACCGCCTGCGCGGTCCCCACGATGTCACTTCCGCATATCGATCTGATTTATTCGGCCTCCGGCCTGTTCGTCGGCTTTCTGGTCGGCCTGACCGGCGTCGGCGGCGGTTCGCTGATGACGCCGATTCTGGTGCTGCTGTTCAACATCCACCCGGCCACCGCGGTCGGCACCGATCTGCTGTACGCGTCGGTGACCAAGGCCACCGGGACGCTGGTGCATGGCGCCAAAGGCTCGGTGGATTGGCTCGTCACGCTGCGTCTCGCGGCGGGCAGCGTGCCGGCCGCCACGCTGACGCTGATTCTGCTGCATCGCTACGGCATGGATTCGCCGCGCGGCAGCTATCTGATCCAGGTGGTGTTGGGCGCGGCCTTGCTGATTACCGCGGTCGCGCTGGTGTTCCGGCCGCAACTCGCGAAGTTCGCCGCGCAACATCGCGTCGCGCCGAGCCACGGCAGCACGCTGGCCTTGACGATCATCACCGGCGCGGTGCTCGGCGCCCTCGTCACGCTGACGTCGGTCGGCGCCGGCGCGATCGGCGTGACCGTGCTGTTGCTGCTGTATCCGGCATTGCCCACCACGCGCATCGTCGGCTCCGATATCGCGCATGCAGTGCCGCTCACGCTGCTGGCAGGCGCGGGGCACTGGCTGCTGGGATCGATCGACTGGTCGCTGCTGCTGTCGCTGCTGATCGGCTCGCTGCCGGGCATCGTGATCGGCAGCCTGCTGTCGACGCGCGCGCCGGACAAGCTGTTGCGCAACCTGCTCGCCGCCACGCTGACGGTGGTCGGCGCGCGCCTCGTGATGGCGTGAGCGGCGCGCCGTCGGCGCATCGGCCGCGCGTGAGCGTCCTTATTTGAAGAACCGGCAGTTCAGGTCCGTTTCGAATTCGCGCACCCATTGGCCGGCGCTGCCCTCGTGATACGACTGTGCCCAGCCGCCACGCCGTATCGTCACGAGCCGCCGCTCATGCGCGGCGTCATGCGGATCGATGGTTGCGGTCACATCGAAATGCGCCGGCGCGAAGCCGTGTCGCGCGCACACCAGTTCAAAAGCAGCCCGTTCGCCGATCGGCAAGTCGGTGTAGGCAAAGAGCATCGTATCCATGGCATCTGAACTCCAGTTCCGATAGCCCACAGTACGACACCGTCCAGGTAGATTGTGTGTCATGGCGCACTAGCAGCCCGCTAATGCGAAACGGTCCGCTTGCGTAATGAGCGGAGCCGCACGCAACGCGCATGCAAAACGCA
>DATLOW010000150.1:0-7140 GCA_035536055.1 Paraburkholderia sp.
ACCCTGCTAGCATGCCTTCGACACCGTTGCCTGAAGCAAGGCGCACACGGTGCATCGACGCGTGACGCCCGCGCGCTGCTCAAAGGGACTAAAGGCTGAAGACACGATGAATTCACTCTATCGCGGAATGGACCGTGCGGCGCTCGATGCTGCGTACAACAACGTTCGGGCGGAGCCCGACTATCCGGCGATCATGGCGCGATTCAAGGAGCAGAGCGAAGCCATTTATCGTAGCGTCGAAGTGAAACGGGACATTCGCTACGGCGCCGGTGCGCGTCAACGCTTCGACTGGCTTTCATGCGGCAAGGCTGCCGCGCCGACTTTTGTGTTCATTCATGGCGGCTACTGGCAGAACTATGCGAAGGACGATCTGGCGTTCATCGCGCGCGGACCGCTCGAGCGCGGCTTCAACGTCGTGCTGGCGGAATATACGCTTGCGCCGGATGCATCGATGACGCAGATCGTCGGCGAAATCGGCGCGCTGCTTGAACATTTGCAGGCAGATACCGGCGAGACCGGTTTTGGCGGCCGTCCGGTCTGTGTCTGCGGTCATTCGGCGGGGGGGCAACTGGCCGCGCTTTATCGCCATCATCCGGGCGTTACGTTGACGGTATGTGTGAGCGCGCTGTTCGATCTGGAGCCGATCTCGCTGTCGTGGCTGAATGAAAAGCTGCAACTGACCGAGCCGGAAATTTCACGATTCAGCCCGTTGCATCGCATCGATCGCGGTGCACCCACGATCGTGTCGGTCGGCATGGCTGAACTTCCGGAACTGATTCGCCAGTCGCAGCGTTACGCCGCCGCGTGCGAAGCAGCCGGCGAGAGCACCACTTTCGTTGGGCTGCCTGAGCGGCGTCACTTTACGATCCTCGCTGATGTGGCCGACCCGGGCGGCGTGCATATGCAAGCGATCGTCGATCGCGTGATCTGCCCGTCCCGATAGCGCGACGTCGAAGAACCCGGTCAACCGCCCAATGCGAGAATGGCTGCGACCAGCGCGATGCCGACTCCTGCCAATCCGAGCCCATACACGACGGCTCGTCCGCCGGTATAGCGGCCGAGTGCAACGCCGCCAATGAACAGCGTGACGATGGCCAGCAGGTTGGAGACGCGCAATGCCAGTTCGACTTGTGAAATGAACATAAACGGCACGACGACGGGGAAAGTGGCCAGCACGACCAGCGCGAATATGCCGAATGCTGCGGCGTAGTCGCGCGCGCCTAGCCGGACGCTCGGCTCGCGCACTGCAAGTAGCCCCTCGTGCAGCGCGTCGAGCGCGGCTGGCCCAGCGACGGCCGCAAATAGTTGCGGCAGCTCGTCGGAGATCAAACGATGCGTTTCAGGTTTATCGTTGGCGATCCGAAGTTTATCGAGCAAGGTTTTCTTGCGGCGTCGCTCGGTGGCCGTGCGCAGCAGATACATGATCGCATCCACCAGCCCCCAGGCGAGATTGCAGCCGAGCGCGGTGAACATCATCGTTCGCACTTCCTGCCGGCCCGCCGTCGAAATGCTGAGCGCGCCGGTGAACGACATCGCCATCAGCACCCCAAACACAATTTCGGATACGCGGTCGATCGGGTCGAGCATCGGTTCGCGTTCGCTTGTGACGTCCATTTGCCTCACCTGGCAACGGTCAAAACCGTCAATGCGCCGTCCCGGCACCGTGGCAATCGATATTGCCGGACCGTGAGCCGGTATTTCTGAACGATAGCGTCAGTCTGCTTCCCTTGGTCGCAGTGATGATCTGCCCATAGCTGACGGTCGGAATGAACTGGATATCCGGCGCGACGGCCACGGGCGGATTCTTGCTTCCGTCCACGGTCAGATCGAGTTCCACGGTGATCGAGTCGATCGCCACGCCCATTTCCTGTTGACGCGCGGCCAGATCCTTTTGCGCGTCGCACAGGCCGTCCAGAACCTGCTTCAGTGCGGTTGGAAGATCGACCGGCTTGCCCGGCGGAATCGGCGGCGTATTGCAGCCGGCAACCAGAAACGGCAGGATCAACACAAACAGGGGTGCACGCATAGGCATCACTCCAGCGAGCGCGACGACACATCGCCACGCGCGCGGGTTGGACGCGCGCGGCGCATGGCAGCTGTTGCAAACGCGGCCCCGCCGTCAGATTTTCAGCGGGGTGACCTTGGTACCGGACAGCGATACATCGGCCATCAGACCGGTGTTGGTCATCACGATCACTTCGACGGGCGCGGTCGCCGTGGTCGTGTCGATCGAGCCGTTCGCACCGACCTTCACCAGCGCAACCGACGCGTCGCCAGCCACGGTCCAGCCTTTCGAACTGCGGAACTGCTGCAGCGCGTCCGCCGTCATGAACAGAAACACGATCGCTTTCGATTGCGCACCCGCGGTCAAGCCGAACGAGCCCGACGCCGTGCTGTAGTAGCCGACGGTGGTACCGCCCACGCGCAGCGCGCCTTCGCCGTATTCGCCGCCGACGATGAAGCCGGCCTGAAGCACCGATGGAAAAACCAGTACGCCTTGCGCCTTCGATACCAGTTCCCGCGATCCGCGCACCGACGTGTAGAGCCGCGACATCGTACCGTCGACGCTCGCGTCGATCGACTGGCGTTTGGAGGCATCGGTGGCAGCGCTTTCTCCGGAACTGGTAGTGGTCGAGCAGGCGCTAAAGGTGGATAAGACAGCGGCGGAAATGGCACCCGTCAGGAAGATACGTCGCTGCATTGCGGTTCTCCTTAGGTGTGGCGGGCGAAGTCGCATCAACGCTGATCCGCACGCCGTTCGTAGGGGGATCCATGCTGGAGCTCAGCCTGCTGATCGGGCTGATGGCCGATCCGTCACAATCGCTCCGCGCTAGCGCATCGCCGACGCCGATTGACGACGTTAACAGTAGGGGTCCGTATTGGACCACTGTTGACATAGGTCAAGCGCCCGTCGATCGCGATTTGCAGCAAGTGACGAATTCGCCGTTCGCCGCATTGATGCGAATCAGGGGCGCCGGCGCAGATGCATGAATAGTGTAGGTGATGCAAAGACACGTCTGTCAGTCGTATTGACCCTACTGCGCGGTGCTTTGCCGATCGAGCCACAGGTACTGCAGCGTCAGCGAGATCGCCTTGTAGTTGCCTCCCGCGCGGACCGCCAGCCCATTCGAGACGGCCAGTTTGGCAGACCAGTTGCGCGTAAAGGGCACCGACAGCGTGAGGCCGTATCGGGAGTTGTTCTGACGGTCGTCGTTCGCGACGCCGTTGACGGCCGTCGTGCCGCCGGCATACAGCCCGACGTCGGCGGCAATCCACAGCCCGGGACGGAACAGATAGCCACCATGGAGCTGCAACACGGCCAGCGGTGCCTGGCTGCGCCGCCGGTTGCCTAGAAACTGATCGTTGGCCGTAAATAGCCAGACGCCGGTCGAGACCTCCGCAAACCAGTTTCCCAACGGTTGCGACACGCCGGTCTCGAGCTTGAACGCCCACCGGTTGCTGCCTACGTTGATCAGATGGTTGGGTTCGTACTGGCCGGTCGGCGCGATCATCGTGAGACTCGCGCCGACGATGGTGCGCGGTTCGCGGCGCCTGAATTCGTCGGCGGTAAGCGCCGGGCCGCCGAACAGATCGATGGAAAACCGGAAGCGCATGTCGCCGAGCCCCGCGCGATGTACCTGATTCGGCGCATCGAACACATTGCCCGACACGTTGCCGCTGACAAAAGGCGCCAGCAGTCCGACCGACGCGGCGCGTCCGGCCAGATCGAACACGCGCACGTAGCCGAGCGTTAGCGAGTTGATGCTCGCCTTCACGTCGGTGATCGGCAGCGACGGATCGGTAAGAACCTGTCCGCCGAGCCGCGTGTAGGAGAGCCCGATAAAGTTGGTTCCGATCGGCGCGGGCGAATAGGCACGCGGTTCGAGTTCCTGCGCCGGCGCAAGCATCGGGCACAGCAGCAGCGATGCGCCGAGCAGCGACGAGCGGCAGCGGCTCACGCATCGTGATCGCACGCGGCTGCGGCACGCAGGTGCACCGGATGGCGCGAAAAATGGACGCACAGCCTGCATGGTGAGCCCGACGGGACCGGGAAGGAGTGGGTGAAACACGCGGCTCGCGCAGTTTTCGACATGTTAGTCAACCTTCGCAGGGCACCGGATCAATTGCGTTCGCGATGTGCTGCTTAAGGGAACTATGAAATCTATGCGCAGATTCGTCGCGATGCCAAACGAAGCGTGCGGTGTTTCATCGGGAAAAGTCCATTTGCTTCAGATCAAGCTTTGCACCACGATTCAGTTCTATGCTGGCTGATTGAAATCGTCTGGCGGGAGTCGACGCATGAGCCTGTTCGGCAATCTCTTTGCGCGCCAGCGCGCGCGTACGGACTCGGACGACGCACAGAGAGTCGATGCGGCGATCGCGCGCATCGTGGCGATGAATCCGCGCCTGAAGAATGCGCACCACTATGAAAGAAAGCTCGCCGCTGCTTTGCGCACGTCGCTGCGTTACACCGATGAGCTGGCCGCGTCGCTGCCGCCGCTGCGCGAAGCCAGCGCGGCTGCATGGGCTAGCGATCCGGCGATCAGGGCGATCTTCGCGACACCGGACGATCTGGCTGAAGCCTTTAGCCGTTCCGACACCTTGCGCAGCTGGTTCGACGAACACGCGGATGCGGTAGAGGCCTGTGCGGTGCTCGGCATGGCGATGATCGAGCGGCATGTGCTGGGCGTGGCGCTAGAGGGCGACGCGGTGCGTCACGACGTGCCGCAAACCACGCTTTGCTTCGCCGATCAGCGCGTGCGGGTCTGCAGCGACTCCGATGCATCGCTGCGCGCGGAGATCGGCAGGCGGCTGATCGACCAGCTGGCGCTCGAAGGTCTGGCCAGTCTGGCCGCCGATCGGCGCGATCTGCTCCGCCAATCGCGCGAACTGATCGAACAACGCGTCGCGCTATTGGAACGGCAGGGAACCGGCATGCGCGGCGTGGTTGCCGCGCCCGTCGAAGCAGACGATCTGGCGCGGCTGGAAGCGCAAATGGAACAGAATGCGCAGGAACTCGCCAGACTCAGGATGCCCGGAAAACTCGGCGAACTCGAACTGGCATGCCTGTGCAAGGTATTGTCGAAGCCGTCCGAACATCTCTATGTGCAAAGCCGGCGCATGCGTATCGACATGATGAACGTCGTGCAGCCGGAGCGCACTGCAGCAGGTCGGGAAATCGAGTTTCAGCTGGCGCGCATTCCGGGCAATCCGGCCGTGGTGCGCGCGTTCACGCTGGTCAGGTTTCCACGTCGGGAACTGCTGCCGGCAGGCTTGCGCATCGATGCCGCGATGCGCGCGATTTAAGAGCGCGATTTAAGCGCGCGATTTAAGCGCGCGACAGTGCGTCAAGTGGTTGCGTTGCCAACGAAAGCCAGATAAGTTGACCTTGATAGCAATTCAGATCATGTTGCAGCACAGCCTGCATGATTTGCTGCCGTGCAAGACGAAATGCCACGCAGATCTGCTCGCGCGTCATCATTCCGGACTCGTGCGATTCGTCGAATGCTTTATACGAGATCGCGAATGAGCGATAACCCCAACCGAAACCATACGCACAAAAACGCACTTCGAAGCCGTTGAACAGCACGGGCTCCATAAGCTGGATCAATGGCTGGTTCATGGTAGTCGATCCGCGCATGCCGCTACGAGTCCGGCCACGATAACGCACCTCGGCCGCGTCTCATTGATGTACGTCAACGCTTGCGCGTTGACCTGAATCAAGCTGGTCAGCGATGGCCTGGTTATGGTGAACCACACGGCAGATGCCGCCACCTGGCAGGGAGACGCGATGGACAAGGCAGTTTCAGGTAAGGCCGCGCGCCATGCGCAGGCACAAACCGTCTCTTACCGGACGCCGGATGAACGGGTGGCGCTTGGCCGCCTGATTCGCGATTCGGTGCCCCGCACGTCGCAGGCCGGTTGGACCGTGCCCGCGGGACGGCGCAACCCGGTCGATCTGCTGGTCGAATCGAACGTGGGCCGCCTGCCGAATCTGATTCCGATCCGCTTCGGCCGGATGTCGGCATCGCCGTTCGCGTTCTATCGCGGCGCTGCCGCATTGATGGCCGCCGACCTCGCGACGACACCCACCAGCGGATTGCGCGTGCAGGCCTGCGGCGATGCGCACCTGATGAATTTCGGTGGCTTCGCGACCCCCGAACGCAACGTGATCTTCGACATCAACGACCTCGACGAGACGTTGCCGGCGCCGTTCGAGTGGGATCTGAAGCGGCTCGCGGCGAGCGTCGTGATCGCTGCGCAGCATCTGGAACTGCCGTACAGCGACATCGGGCGCATCGTCACCGACCTGGTGCGGCATTACCGCGAGCGGATGCACGACTACGCGTCGATGCGCGCGCTCGACGTGTGGTACGACCGGATCGACCTGCAAAAGTATCAGGACCGCACCGGCGACCCGGCGATCGTCGAAGCGGCACGCAAGCGGATCGCGCAGCGCATCGAAGTGGAACGCCGCAAGACCGTGCCCGATCACCTGTATCCGAAACTGGTCACCGAAGAGGGCGGACGTCCGCGCATCAAGGACGAGCCGCCGCTGATCTTTCACCCCACCGAGGACATCGCCCCCGGCCTGCAGTCCGGTTATGCGCAAGCGATCGCGGCCTATCGCGACAGCCTCCCCGAACATGTGCGCGTGCTGTTCGACCGTTTTCATTTTTTCGATCTGGCTGCCAAGGTGGTCGGCGTGGGCAGTGTCGGCACGCTATGCGCGGTGGGCCTGTTCATGGCGTCCGATAACGATCCGTTGTTCCTGCAGGTGAAAGAGGCGCGGACCTCGGTGCTCGAGCCGTACGCGGGCAAGAGTCTGCATGGCAATCACGGCCAGCGCGTGATCGCCGGCCAGCGCATCATGCAGTCCGCGAGCGATGTGTTTCTCGGCTGGACCCGCGGCCAGAACGGCCGCGATTTCTACATCCGTCAGCTGCGCGACATGAAGATGTCGGTGATCATCGAAGCGCTCGATACGGGCATGCTGCGGCAATACGGGCGCGTGTGCGCCCATGCGCTCGCGCGCGCCCACGCGCGTTCCGGCGATGCGCCGATGATCGCCGGCTATATGGGCTCGGGCCAAACCTTCGACGACGCGATTACCGAGTTCGCCACCGATTACAGCTCGCA
>DATLOW010000151.1:0-15139 GCA_035536055.1 Paraburkholderia sp.
AATCCATGTGAAGAAAGAAAAACCACTATTGACCTTCTCTCGAAATGACCGTATAAAGATCGGGCAGGATTTCAAGCGGCGAGTGAATTGGTCTTTCTTGGTTCGCCCCTCAACGGTACTCCGGTGGTCCTATTACCCCTTCCTTGATTTTCGTGCACCCCTCATTAGGCTTCGGCCTTATTTACCATTTTTAGGAACAAGTAATATGGGAACCGGTACCGTCAAGTGGTTCAATGACGCAAAGGGCTTTGGCTTTATCACCCCGGACGATGGCGGCGAAGATCTGTTCGCGCACTTCTCGGAAATCCGCATCGAAGGCTTCAAGACGCTGCAGGAAAACCAGAAGGTTACGTTCGAAGTGAAGACTGGCCCGAAGGGCAAGCAAGCCGCTAACATCAAGCCGGCCTAAGCTCGACGAGTCCTGTCAGGACACAAAAAAACCCCGCATTGGCGGGGTTTTTTTATGGCTGCTGTGGGCGGCTGCTGTGCGTGACCGCTGCGTCCAGGGCTCGCGCGGCCGGTGGCGCCGCGTTTGCCGCGTCTTGCTCACCTTCAGGCAAACACGCGCCGCGCGTGAATGCCGAGCCCGGTCGCGACGCTCGCGAGACGGTCGCCGAACACCGGCTTGGCCTGCGGGAACGCCGCCGACAGTGCCCCCGACAGAAACGCGAGACCCGTCGAGCCCCCCGTGAAGTAGAGCGCACTCACATCCCGAATCGCCACGCCCGCCGCCTGAGCGGTATCGCGCGCCGCCTGCACGATGCGCTGCGTCTCGTCCTTGCCCGCGTCGATCAGCTGAGCTTCGTCGAACGCAAGACGCAGGTCGTCTTCGACGAGATCCAGATCGATCAAGGTCTCGCCGCCCGCCGCCACACCGATTTTCGCCTCCTCGGCGCGGGCCGCCAGCGCGTGGCCCAGACGCCGCTCGACCACCCGCATCAGCCGGTCGTGATGCCGCGTGTTCGAATACAGGTGGCGCATCAGCCCTAGTTCAGTGACGCGCTTCGGCGGGTACACCGTGTTGATCAGGTGCCACGTGGCCAGATCGAAGTAAACCCGGTTCGGTATTTCGCGACCGTCCGGATCGATCGACTGATAGCCCAGTTCGCGCAGAATCGTCGACAGCTCGACGCGGCGGTCGAAGTCCGTGCCGGCGACGTGCACGCCATGGTGTGCGAGCACGTCGTCCTTGCGCTCCAGACGCGTCATGCGCTGCGGCCCGACGCGCACTAGCGAAAAGTCCGACGTACCGCCGCCGATGTCGGCCACCAGCACCAGCCCTTCGTCGGTCAGATGCGATTCGTAGTCGAACGCAGCGGCGATCGGCTCGTACTGGAAATGGATATCCTTGAAACCGACCGAACGCGCGGCCGCCTCCAGCTGCTGTTGCGCGAGCCGGTCGGCGCGCGGATCGTCGTCGACGAAGAACACCGGACGGCCCAGCACCGCGCGCTCGAGCGGCGCGCCCGCGCGCGCTTCCGCGCAGCGCTTCAGATGCGTCAGGAAGATCGCGATCACGTCCGTGTAGCGGATCGCGCTGCCGTCGCCGAGGTCGGTCGTGGTGTCGGCCAGCGCGGAGCCGAGAATACTCTTCATCGAGCGCATCAGGCGGCCGTCGAAGCCGTCGATATACGCTTCGAGCGCCGCCCGGCCGAACTCGCGGGTGTTTTCGTCAGTGTTGAAGAACACCGCGGTGGGCAGCGTCGTGTGATCGCGTTCGACCGGCGCGAGCCGCAGCTCACCGCTGCCGTCGGGCACCGCGACAGCCGAATTCGACGTTCCGAAGTCAATCGCGCAAAAGGTCATGGAATCGGGGCAGGGTCATGGGCGGCGGTGCCGCGCTCATGCCGGCGCGAACATAGGAGAGTCGGGCTTTTTATCACGAAAGGGCAAAACCCATCAACCGGCAAGGCGTAATGAGACCGCAATCTGTCAGTGTCGTTCGTTACCGCATAAAACAATGAGAGGCCGCGGAACGGAATTTGCGGAACACATACGGTTCGGCGGGCGGTTCAGCCGTCGGCTCAGCCGCAGTTCAGCCGCGACCCGCCTGCGCGGCGCCACGCCGCCCCTCCTACGGAGACTCCCGCATGCCCGAACCGCCCGCCAGCACGGCCGCCGACCGATCCGACCGATCCGACCGATCCGACCGATCCGACCGATCCGACCCGTCCGGCCGATCCGACCCGTCCGCAGCCGCCAACTTCGCTTCCGCGCCCCGCGACACGGCTAGCGCGGCGCCGCCGCAGATCGTCGAAACCGACCTGCCGGCGCGGCTCGACCGGCTGCCGTGGGGACGGTTCCACACGCTGATCGTGGTCGCACTCGGCGTCACATGGCTGCTCGACGGGCTCGAAGTGACGCTGGCCGGCGCCGTCGCCAGCGCGCTGAAAACCAGTCCCGCGCTGCACTTCAGCAACGCCGACGTCGGGCTGACCGGTAGCGCGTACATCGCCGGCGCGGTGCTCGGCGCGCTCGGCTTCGGCTGGCTGACCGACCGCCTCGGCAGGCGCAAGCTGTTCTTCATCACACTGGCGCTCTATCTCGCGGCCACCGCTGCGACGGCGCTTTCGTGGAACCTCGGCTCGTTCCTGCTGTTTCGCTTCCTGACCGGCGCCGGCATCGGCGGCGAGTACACCGCGATCAACTCGACGATCCAGGAATTCACGCCGGCGCGCGTGCGCGGCTGGACCGACCTCGCGATCAACGGCACGTTCTGGGTCGGTGCGGGGCTCGGCGCCGCCGGCTCGCTGGTGCTGCTCGACCCGGGCCTGCTGCCGCCCGACTGGGGCTGGCGCGCCTGCTTCCTGATCGGCGCCGTGCTGGCGCTGGCGATCCTGCCGATGCGCGTATGGATCCCAGAAAGCCCGCGCTGGCTGCTCACGCATGGACAAGCGCCCGCGGCGCGCGAGACGGTCGAACAGATCGAGGCGCGCTTTCGCAGCCACGGCCACCTGCTGCCCGACGACGAGCCGCTGAAGCGGCTGCGTCTACGCGCGCGCGAACACACCACGCTGCGCGAAGTGCTCGACACGCTGTTCGTGCGGCACCGGCGCCGCTCGCTGGTCGGCCTGTCGTTGATGACCGCTCAGGCGTTCTTCTACAACGCGATTTTCTTCACCTATGCGCTGGTGCTGACCGATTTTTACGGCGTGCCGGGCGACCATGTCGGCTGGTATCTGCTGCCGTTCGCGCTCGGCAACTTCACGGGTCCGCTGATTCTGGGCCGGCTGTTCGACGTGATCGGCAGACGCAAGATGATCTTTGCGACTTACGCGATTTCCGCGCTGCTGCTGACGCTGAGCGGCTATCTGTTCCAGCAGCATTTGCTCAGCGTGATCACGCAGACGATCTCGTGGATGGTGATTTTCTTTTTCGCGTCGGCGGCGGCGAGCTCCGCGTATCTGACGGTCAGCGAATCGTTTCCGCTGGAGATCCGCGCATTGGCGATTGCGGTGTTTTACGCCTTCGGGACGGCGCTGGGCGGGATCGTCGGACCGGCGTTCTTTGGCCGGCTGATCGATACGCATCAGCGCACCGAAGTGTTTTCGGGCTATCTGGTGGGGTCTGCGTTGATGCTGGCCGCCGCGCTGATCGCCGCGGTCTGGGGGGTGGATGCGGAGCGGCGCTCGCTGGAAAGCGTGGCCGCGCCGCTTTCGGCTGTCGACGATTGATGCCGGTGCTGGTGCTGGTGCCGATGCAAATGCAGACGCTGGTACGCGTGCCTCTACCGATGCCGATGCGCAACCCGTCAGCGCGCCCTCATCATGTCGATGCCGGCATCTGCCCGATAGCGCGACTCCCGCAGTTAAAACGCCTTTTTCCACGCGCCCGCGTACGCGATATCCGCCAACGGAACCCGCGTGCGCACCGACTTCTCGCGCTCGCGCAGCACCGGATCGAGCCGGTCGACCTCGCCATAGTGACCAAGCGCGATCATCGCGATCACCTCGACATCGTTCGGAATCGCAAACGCACTGCGGAACGCGTTGACGTCGAAGCCGCTCATCTGATGCGCGGCAAGACCGAGCGCGTGCGCCTGCAAGACCAGCGAAAGCGCTGCGGCGCCCGCATCGTACGGTGCGCAGCGGTTCACATCGCCCTTGCTGGTCAAGGTCTGCGCGGTGACCGTGATCAGCACCGGCACCGGGCCGTTCCAGCCCTGATTGAACGGCACCAGCGTCGCGAAGGCCTTCTTGAACGCGACCTCGTCGGCGGTGCGATCGAACACCATGAAGCGCCACGGCTGCGCGTTATACGACGATGGCGCCCAGCGCGCGGCTTCGAGCACGGCGCGCAGATGCTCGCGGCTCACCGGTTCGCTCGAGTACGCGCGCGGGCTCCAGCGGCCTGCCAGAAGTTCGTGAATAGGTACGTCGGTGGGTGCGATTTTTGTGGTCATACGCGTCTCACGGTCGAAGTACATGGACGACGGGCGGCTTGCCCGGGGCCGGATAGGATAACCCGGACGTGCGGCAACGCACCATCGTTCGCTTCGCTCGCACTGGAATACGCGGCGCGCATGAAAAACGGCGCCGCAGCGGCGCCGTTCGGTGCTGTGCTGTGCTGTGCCGTGCGCGCACCGCGGAGACGGCTCGATCGATCGGCGATCAGGCCGCCTGCACCGCCGCGCGACGCGGCCCGCGGTTGATGCGCAACACGATCACCGCCGCGATCAGGCACAGCCCGCCCGAAATCATCGAAGCCACCGTGTAGGTGCCGAGGCTCGCGCGCAGCATGCCGGCGCCAAGCGCCGCGAACGCCGCGCCCAGCTGATGGCCCGCGACCACCCAACCGAACACGACTGGCGCAGATTCCTTGCCGTACACGTCGGTGGCAAGGCGCACGGTCGGCGGCACCGTGGCGATCCAGTCGAGCCCGTAGAACAACGCAAAAACCGGCAGACCGAAAAAGTCGATACCGAACGCATGCGGCAGATAGATCAGCGACAGTCCGCGCAACCCGTAGTACCAGAACAGCAGCACGCGCGAATTGAAGCGGTCCGACAGCCAGCCGGACAGCGTGGTGCCGAACAGATCGAAGATGCCCATCGCGGCGAGCAGCGACGCGCCCTGCACTTCGGTCATGCCGTAGTCGCCGCACATCGCGATCAGGTGCGTGCCGATATAACCGTTGGTGCTGGCACCGCAGATGAAAAAGCTGAAGAACAGCAGCCAGAAATCGCGCGTCTTGCTAGCCGACGCAAGCGTGCCGAACGCGATCGCCAGCGGGTTCTGCTTCGTGGCGTCGGTTCTGAGCGGCGCATCGTCTGGCTCGCCGTACGGCCGCAGCTTCATGTCGGCCGGACGCTCGGGCAGCAGAAACGCCACCAGCGGAATCACCACGGCAGCCGCGCCTGCCACGGTCCACACCACCGGCCGCCAGCCATGATGCTCTGCGATCGCGGCGAGAAACGGCAGAAACACCAGCTGGCCGGTCGCCGAACTGGCGGTCAGCAAGCCCATTACCAGACCGCGCCGCTTGGTGAACCAGCGGTTGACGATGGTCGCCGACAGCGTCAGCGCCGCCACGCCGGTCGCGCTGCCGACCATCACGCCCCACGCGAGAATCATCTGCCACGGCGCCGTCATCGTCGACGACAGCGCGACGCCCGCTGCCATCACGACCAGTGCGGTCAGCAGCGTCGGCCGCACGCCGAAACGCTGCATCGCCGCGGCGGCGAACGGGCCCATCAGGCCATACAGCGCGATGTTCACCGAAATCGCCAGCGAAATCGTCGCGCGGCCCCAGCCGAGATCGTGCTCGAGCGGCACCATCATCACGCTCGGCGTGGCGCGCGTACCCGCTGCGGCGAGCAGCACGAGAAAGGTCACGGCGACGGCCAGCCAGCCGTAATGGAAGCGCCCTCGAACTAATCTTGCAGCCCAGTTCATCCGTTGTACTCTCCGACTGACGGGCCATGCTGTGACAGGCGCCGCGGTTGTTTGTCTGATTTTTACGATAGACGAGAAAGACTTGTTACTGGTCTGTCACAATCGTGTTGCGATGGTAGTGACCGGTCGGTAACATGTCAAGGTTACCCGCGGTAACCCCGGGGTTACCCATTCACCAGCAGCAGGGAAATCATGAAAGACTCACGGTCCGCCAAACCCGCCACCCGGCGTGCCGCGCCGCTTCGCGCCAAGCCGCGCGCGGCAGCAGGCGCCGTGGAGCGCACCGCCGGCAGCCGCCGCCCGCACACCAGCGGCGCCGAGGCGCACGAACATCTGCTGCGCGCCGCCACCGAACTGTTCTATCGCGAAGGCGCGCGCGCGGTCGGCGTGGACGCGGTGGTCGAGAAGGCCGGCGTCAACAAGATGAGCCTGTACCGGCAATTCTCGTCGAAAGACGATCTGATCGTTGCGTACCTCGAATTATCGGACCGCGAATTCTTCGCGCGCTTCGACCGCAGCATCGCCAAGCATCCGGGCGACGCAGTCAAACAGTTGAACCAATACTTCGCCGATCTCGCGCGGCGCGCGTCGAAAGAGGACTACCGCGGCTGCCCGTTCGTTAATACAGCGGCCGAGTTTCCGGACGCGTCGCATCCTGCGCGACTGTGCGTAAGCCGCAACAAGACCCGTCTGATCGAACGGCTTAACCAGCTCGCGATGCAGGCCGGCGCACGCAATCCGATGGAACTGGCCGACGCGCTCGCGCTGCTGATCGAAGGGATCTATGCGGCGAGTCAGACCTACGGCCCCGGTTGCGGCCCGATTACGATCGCGCCGACCGTCGCCGCGCAGCTGATCGCAGCGGCATGCGCAGACGAGCCGGTAGAATAGCGGACCTGTTTTTGCGCTCTGTTATTGCGCCCTGCCCCGCCTCCGTATCGAGCTTGCCGTGTCCACGCCTTCTTCGCCCGCCCATGCCGGGCCAAACCCTGCCGATGAAACCGCTGCCGCGATCGTCGCAGCGACGCGCCATTGGCTTACACGCGCGGTGATCGGCCTCAATCTTTGTCCGTTTGCGAAGGCCGTGCATGTGAAAGGCCAGATCCGCTACGCGGTCAGCGCGGCCACCAATCTCGAGCAGGTGCTGGAGCATCTGGAAAACGAACTGCGTCTGCTCGCGTCCGCCGATCCCGCAGCGATCGACACCACGCTGCTGATCATTCCGCACGCGCTCGCCGACTTCACCGACTACAACGACGCGCTGTTCTTCGCCGAGCGCATGCTGAAGCAACTGCGCATGGAAGGCACGCTGCAGATAGCGAGTTTTCATCCGCAATACCAGTTCGCAGGCAGCGAGCCGGAAGACATCGAGAACTATACGAACCGCTCGCCCTATCCGATCCTGCATCTGCTGCGCGAAGCGAGCATCGAGCGCGCGGTCGATGCGTTCCCGGACGCCGCGGACATCTACGAACGCAATCAGCAGATGCTGCGGCGCATCGGACACGCAGGCTGGCAGCAGTGGATGGCCGCGCCCGCCGACGATCTGTAACGCCGCTGCCGTTTCGCCGCGAGGCGTTACGAAGATGTCTCGGCGGCCGCGAAAAACCGCTCGCGCAACTCCGCAAGCCCGAGCGTATCCATCACCTCGTTGAGCCGCTCGGCCGGCCGGCGCCGCGGCAAATCCCTGTAGTGCGCGATGATCAGTTCGTTTTTCATCGAATGCTCCCAGCCCACCAGTTCGGTCACATTGACCTGATAGCCGTGCGCCTCCAGTTGCAGGCAGCGCAACACGTTGGTGATCTGGCTGCCGAACTCGCGCGTATGCAGCGGGTGTCGCCAGATCTCGGTCAGCGCATCGCCGAGCGACTTGCTCTTGTTGCGCTTTAGCACGCCCGCCACTTCCGCCTGACAGCACGGCACCACGACGATGTACTTCGCGCGTTTGTGCAGCGCGAAGCGGATCGCGTCGTCGGTGGCGGTATTGCAGGCATGCAGCGCGGTAACGATATCGACGGTGGGCGGCAAGCGGTCCGAGCCGATCGATTCGGCCACCGACAGATTGACGAACGACATCCCGCCGAAACCCAGCCGCGCAGCCAGCTCTTCGGACTTCGCGACCAGTTCCTCGCGCGTCTCGATGCCGTAGATGTGCGAGCTATCGCGCAGTTCCTTGAAGAACAGGTCGTACAGAATGAAGCCGAGATACGACTTGCCGGCCCCGTGATCGACCAGCGTCAGCGCGCCCTTGGTTTCTTTCAGGTCTTTCAGCAGCGGCTCGATGAACTGGAACAGGTGATAGACCTGCTTGAGCTTGCGGCGGCTATCCTGATTCATCTTGCCGTCGCGGGTCAGGATATGCAGCTCTTTCAGCAGCTCGACGGATTGGTTCGGACGAACCTCGTAGGTTTTGTTCGACATCGAAGGAACGTGCCACCGATTGCACATCCAACGTGCGACAGATGACGGAAAAAGGGAAAAGATGCTGCCAGTTTACCCAAACCGCGAGCGGCCGGCCTCCGGCGGCCCGCGAAAAACGGTGCGCGAACAGCAGACCAGGAACGCTTTATGCGGCGCCGGACCCCGAACAGGCGCCACACGAGCCGCGCAACGTGGCGTGCAGCGTGCGGATCGGCACACGAGCCGAACCGCGTTGCGCGCACTATAACGACAAGGCAGCCGGTCGCCAATCCACGCGACGAACCGGTCATCTGGGGGAAGGTCGTACCCGCCACGCGGGCACGGACGTAACCTAACCTGAAGCGTGCCGCGACTGTTCACAGGAAGCGCGCTCAGAACGAATGAGGCGGCAATGAATACGATACCCAACGGAAATGCGGAGCAGAAATTTCAGGAGTTGCTCGCAAAACTGACGGCCACGCCCGAGTGGACCGAAAAGCAGCAACTGGAACTGGAAATGGCGCGCGACATCTCGGTCGAGATGCTGCACCTGGCCGAACAGATGCGCGACGGCAGCGTCGACCTCGAGACTTGCCTGACCTTGCTGAAGTACGCGAAGGTACTCGACTTCGTGATGACGACGCTCGCGTCGCGACGCGACATCAAGCCGCAAACCTTGCGGGTGATCTTCAAACTGGCCGGCCTGAAGGTGGATGAGGCGTATCCCGGCTGAACGATAACGATGAACCGCCGATGCCGATCCTTGCGCACTGGCGAACGCAGCCGCACGCGGCACCCGGCAGCTGCCAATCTTGACAACCCTGACGCGCATCCCCGCCACGCTGCGCGCCTCACCGACTGAGCAGCGCTGTTCGACAAAGCCAATGCCACGAACAGCGCATGCGCTTCCCACGCGCCAATCTTGATGCACTGCGCAACGCGGTTGTGCATAGTCTGCGTCGTCGCGCAGATACGGCCGTGCAAGCTCAGGCGTCGATCGGCTATGCTGTGGAACGTCCGCGGGTTCGCAGCGCGCCCGCGGTCATAACAACAGGCAGGCCGTGCGCGTTGCGCACACGCTTGCCGCGTCCCTTGCTGCGAGATCGGTTGCCACCATCCCGAGGACCGCCCGATGCCGATTGAACGTCCCACTGCCCATGCCATCATCCGCCTGCATCCGAACGACGATGTGGTCATCGCCACGCGCCAGCTCATGTCTGGCACGCGCATCGACAGCGAAGACCTGCTGGTCGCCGGCCTGATTCCGCCCGGTCACAAGATCGCCACACGTGCGATCGCCAAAGGCGAACCGGTGAAGCGCTACAACCAGATCATCGGCATCGCGCGCGACGCGATTGCGCGCGGGCAGCACGTTCATACGCACAATCTCGGCATGGCCGAGTTCGCTCGCGAGCACGAGTTCGGCGTCGACGCGCAGCCGACCGCGCATGTCGCAAAGCCCGCGCAGTTCATGGGGATTCGCCGCGCCGATGGGCGCGTCGCGACGCGCAACTTCATCGGCGTGTTGACCAGCGTCAACTGCTCGGCGACGGTGGCGCGCGCGATTGCCGATCACTTCCGGCGCGATGTGCATCCTGAAGCGCTCGCCGACTATCCGAACGTCGACGGCGTGATCGCGCTGACGCACGGTCTCGGCTGCGGTATCGATACGCTCGGCGAAGGCATGACGATTCTGCGCCGCACGCTGGCGGGCTACGCGGTGCATCCGAACTTTGCGTCGGTGCTGTTCGTCGGGCTCGGCTGCGAAGCGAACCAGATCGGCGGCGTGCTCGAATCGGGCGGCCTGTCCGGCGATCAGCCGAAGCTGCGCAGCTTCACGATCCAGGACAGCGGCGGCACCGTGAAGACCATCGAACGCGGCATCGCGATGGTGCGCGAGATGTTGCCCGAAGCGAACCGCGTGACGCGCGAAGCGGTGCCGGCGTCGTATCTGAATGTCGGCTTGCAGTGCGGCGGCTCGGACGGCTATTCGGGCATTTCCGCGAATCCGGCGCTCGGCGCGGCGGTCGACCGGCTGGTACGGCATGGCGGCACCGCGATCCTTTCGGAGACGCCCGAGGTCTATGGCGCCGAACATCTGCTGACGCGCCGCGCGGTGAGCCGCGAAGTCGGCGAAAAACTGCTCGCGCGCATCGCATGGTGGCAAGACTACTGCTCGCGCAACCACGCCGCGCTCGACAACAATCCGTCGGCAGGCAACAAGGTCGGCGGCCTGACGACGATTCTCGAGAAATCGCTGGGCGCCGTCGCCAAAGGCGGCACGACGAATCTCGTCGACGTCTACGAATACGCGCAGCCGATCGCCGCCAAGGGCTTCGTGTTTATGGATTCGCCGGGCTACGACCCGATGTCGGCGACCGGTCAGGTCGCGTCCGGCGCGAACCTGATCTGCTTCACCACCGGCCGCGGTTCCGCGTACGGCTGCGCACCGTCGCCGTCGCTGAAGCTGGCCACCAATACCGCGCTGTGGGAGCGCCAGCAGGACGATATGGACATCAACTGCGGCGGCGTGATCGATGGCAGCGCGACGATCGACGAACTCGGCGAAGCGATCTTCCAGATGATGCTCGACTGCGCGTCGGGCACGCGCTCGAAAAGCGAACTGCACGGATATGGGCAAAACGAGTTCGTGCCCTGGCAAGTCGGCGTGGTGACCTGACGCACGTCGCGACGCAGCGCGCGCGGGCGCAGGCGTCGCGGGTTCACGCGCCAGGCGGCGGATCGAGAGGCGGCGTGCCGGTGTGGAACATCGTCTTCAACTGCGAGCGCAGTTCCGGTGAGTCTTCGTGCTTATGCACCGCGACTGCATGCTGCACGGCCGCTTCGAGGAGTTCGCTTTCCGAATCGGCACTCAACGCAACCGAACATCTGACATCGCTCGGGCATTCGCGGCAATCGATGAATACGCGTGACATGGCACTACTCCTCACAAGAAAAAGTGCGGCGCGAACCCTGTGTGTCTGAAAGCGTCCATCTCGCCGTGGATATCGGTGAAGGGTGTGCGGCGAGGTGAGCGCGGCGCGACGACACGGAACGCGCCGACGGCGTGTGTGAGAAAAAGTATAGGTCGCGCAGCCGTGGAAAACGCTCCTCGCAAACGCGCCCGCCAGCACGCAACATCGCGCGCGAGCGTTTTGGCGCAACCGACCGCGTATGGGAAAATGCGGCGCGATGGGTCCGTCGATGCACAGGCTTGCATCGCGCACCACGCTTGAATCCCACGCTTTCGGATGACCTTCAACGCATGTCGACTCTGCACGATCGCCGTAGCGTCGCCGTAATCGGCGGCGGCCCCGCCGGCCTGATGGCCGCCGAAGCACTCGCTCAACATGGCGTGCAGGTCGATCTCTACGACGCAATGCCTTCGGTCGGCCGCAAGTTCCTGATGGCCGGCAAAGGCGGCATGAACATCACGCACTCGGAGCCGCTCGAGCCGTTTCTCGCCCGCTATGGCAAGCGCCGCGAACAGATCGCGCCGCTGATCAACCGTTTTGGCCCGGACGCGTTGCGCGCATGGCTTGCCGAGTTGGGCATCGACACGTTCGTCGGCAGTTCGGGCCGCGTGTTTCCGACCGACATGAAAGCGGCGCCGCTGCTGCGCGCATGGCTGCATCGGTTGCGCGCATCTGGCGTGCAGTTGCATATGCGGCACAAGTGGCTCGGCTGGGGCGAAGCCGGCCACGCGCGGCACGCGCTGCGAATGCAGACGCCGGAGGGCGAACAGTTGCTCGAGGCCGATGCGGTGGTATTCGCGCTGGGCGGCGGCAGCTGGCCGCGGCTCGGCTCGGACGGGTCGTGGGTCGCGCCGTTCGGCGAACGCGGCGTGCCGGTCGCGCCACTGCAGCCCGCCAACAGCGGCTTCGATACGGACTGGAGCGAGCACTTTCGCGAGCGCTACGCGGGGCAGCCCGTGAAAGCCGTGGCGATCGCGGTCACGGATGTCGATCGGCAGCCGCTACGCCGGCAGGGCGAGTTCGTCGTCACGACGACGGGCATCGAAGGCAGTCTGGTCTACGCGCTTTCGGCAGCGATTCGCGAACGCATCGTCGCCGACGGCGAAGCCGAGATCCATCTCGACCTTGCGCCCGGGTTGAGCGAGGCGCGCGTGATCGAGGAAGTCACGCGGCCGCGCGGCTCACGCTCGATGTCGAGTCATCTGCAAAGCCGCATCGGCATGGCGGGTGTAAAGCTTGGGCTGCTGCACGAGTGCCTGTCCAGGGAAGCATTCTTCGACGCCGTGCAGGTCGCGCACGCGATCAAGGCGTTGCCGCTGCGGCTCGCGCGTGCACGGCCGATTGCGGAAGCGATCAGCAGCGCCGGCGGCGTGCCGTTCGAAGCACTCGATGCGCATCTGATGGTGCGGCAACTGCCTGGCGTGTTCTGCGCAGGCGAGATGCTCGATTGGGAAGCGCCTACCGGCGGCTATCTGTTGACGGCCTGCTTTGCGAGCGGACTGGCTGCGGGGCTCGGTGCGCTGAACTATCTGGCGAGCGCGCGGCGCTGAACGTCAGCCGCGCGGCCCGGCGCGGCGCTTTCAGCGCGCCTTCAGACGCCACAGCGACGTCACCTCGGCGGCCCGCGCCGCATGCAGCGGATCGGAAGCGTCGGTTGCCTTCGGATGACGCGGCTTGATGTCATCGCGGCCGGCCACCACTAATCCCGCCTGCCCGATCGCCGCGAGCAACGCATCGCGCGTCCGCATGCCGAGATGCTCGGCGAAGTCGGACATGATCAACCAACCCTCGCCGCCCGGCTCGAGATGCGCGGCGAGCCCGTTCAGAAAGCCGAACAGCATGCGGCTTTCGTAATCGTAGATCGCGTATTCGATCGGCGACGCGGGCCGCGCCGGCAGCCACGGCGGATTGCACACCACCAGCGGCGCACGGCCCGGCGGAAACAGATCGGCCTCGATCACGTCGACTCGATCGCTGAAGCCGAGCCTTGCGAGATTTTCGCGCGCGCAGGCAAGCGCGCGCGGGTCCTGGTCGGTGGCGACGATGTGCTGCACGCCGCGTTTTGCGAGCAGCGCGGACAGCACACCCGTGCCGGTGCCGATATCGAATGCCCTGTCGAGCGATGGCAATGGTGCGCGCGCAACCAGATCGACGTATTCGCCGCGCACCGGCGAGAACACCCCATAGTGCGGGTGAATCCGCTCGCCGAGCGCCGCAATCTCGACGCCCTTCTTGCGCCATTCATGCGCGCCGATCAGCCCCAGCAGCTCGCGCAGCGACACCACCGACGCCTGATCGTCCGCCGGGCCGTACGCTTCGGTACAGGCCTGCTGCACGTCGGGCGCGCGGCGTAGCGGAATCGTGTAGTCGGCGTCGAGCGGCATCAACAGCATGCCGAGCGTGCGGGCGCGCTGCGACTGCGCCTGACGATGCAGGTTGAACGCGTCCAGCGGTGAAGCGGCCTGCTTGCGCGGCTTGCGCTCGAGGCGGCGCGTCATCGCCTGCAGCAGCTGCCGCGCGTTCTGGAAATCGCCGCACCACAGCAACGCCGTGCCCTCGCAGGCGAGACGGTAGGCGGCATCGGCCGTGGTGCGGTCGTCGGCGATAACCACGCGTTTGGGCGGCGGCACGGCGGCCTCGGAACGCCAGCGGGCAGAACGCGGGCCATCGGCCTCGGGCCAGCTGACGGTGGGCAATGCAATCGGTGTGGTCATGGATCAGGAATGGCGCGCGGAACACGCGGAATGGCTGTCGCGCGCAAAAACAGAACGAACTACGCGACACAATGCCGGACACGGGGCTGCGTGACAACTCAAAGCGGCACGGCGTCGGCGGCGATACCATGCACACAGCCAGGCTGCTTGAGCGCCCACCCGCCGCTGGTCTATAACGGGCGTGCCGTCTGACCGTGGACCGGTTCGGAACGGCGTCGGCGGTCCCATCGCAACTGAACCAGGAGTGGAAAAGTGAGCGTTGAAACTTCAGCAGCCGTGCATCCGGGCCTACACATAACAGCCATTCGAACCCGCTACATAAAGGTGCCGATGCGCTTCCCGCTCGGCACCAGCGCCGCGCAGATGACCGCAGCCCCGCTGCTGCTGCTCGATCTGGAAACGAAGGAAGGCGTGGTCGGGCGCAGTTATCTGTTCTGCTACCGGGACAGCGGCGCGAAGGCGATCGCCCAGATCGTCAGCGAGGCCGCCGATCTGGTCGCCGGTATGCAGGTCTCGCCTCGCGCGATCGGCGCCTTCCTCGAACGACGTTTTGCGCTGCTAGGTGTCAGCGGCATCGCGCGGATGGCGCTCGCGGCCATCGATATTGCGTTGTGGGATGCGCTCGCGGTCGCCGCGCATCAACCGCTCGCGGTATTCCTCGGCGGCAGTCTGGCGCCGGTTCCCGCCTACAACAGCGACGGCCTCGGCCTGATGCCGGCGCACGACGCCGCGCAGGAAGCGCTGAAGCTGCTCGAACCCGGCTTCCGCGCAGTCAAGCTGCGGCTGGGTCACGCCGATCCAAAGACGGATCGCGCAGTCGCGCAGGCCGTGCGCGCTGCGATCGGCGATTCGGTTGCGCTGATGGTCGACTACAACCAGGCATTGACGGTGCAGGATGCGATCCAGCGCGGCCGCGACCTGCTTGACCTCGACGTCTACTGGCTCGAAGAGCAGATCCGTCACAACGACCTGCGCGGCTACGCGACGATTGCCGCCGAATTGCCGACGCCGGTGCAACTCGGCGAGAACCTCGATGGACCCGATGCGGTGTACGACGTGGTGTCGATAAACGCCGCGGACTACTTGATGCTCGACATCGCGCGCATCGGCGGCGTAACGGGATGGCAGCGCGGCGCCGCGATTGCCGCGGCGCGCG
>DATLOW010000152.1:0-3120 GCA_035536055.1 Paraburkholderia sp.
GATGCGCGTTATGGGCCTTCAGGATCACCGGGCTGCCGGCCGCAAGCGCCGAAGCCGTATCGCCGCCGGCGACCGAGTACGAGATCGGAAAATTGCTCGCACCGAAGATCGCCACCGGGCCGATCGAGATTTTCTGCATCCGGTGATCCATGCGCGGCCGCGGCTGGCGCTCCGGCTGCGCGGGATCGATCGTCGCGCTGCGAAAACGCCCTTGCCGCACGACCTTCGCGAACTGGCGAAACTGGGTGGCCGCCTTGGCGGTTTCCGCCGCGAGTTGCGCCGCAGGCAGGCCGGTCTCGAGCGCCGCGCGCTCGCCGAGTTCGGGCGCGATCGCGTCGAGCCCAGCGGCGATACGTTCGAGAAAGGCTGCGCGTTCGGCCAGCGACGTACGGTTGTAGCTGATAAAGGCTGCATCGGCGAGGCGCGCGGCGCGCTCTACTTCTGCCACGCCGCCTAGCGCGAAAGCCGGTTCGATTTCCTCGTTGGTGGCCGGGTTCAGCGCTTTCATCGTGCCGTTAGTGGCGCCTACTTCGGTTGCGCCGATAAACATGTTGCCGTTCAGTTGCATGATTTTCTCCCGTTCGGTTCAGGCGGCGACGGCAGTCAGCAGCTGCGCGGTCGTAACGATTTCATGTGCGTAGGTCGGGCCGTTCAGCTCGTGCGACACACGCATCAGCTCGGCCGAAAACGCGGCGGTCGCATCGCGCACCAGCGTCACGTGATAGCCGAACTCCATCGCGAAGCGCGCCGTCGATTCGATACAGGTGTTGGCCAGCAGCCCCACCGCGATCACGTGCGTGATGCCGTGCTGCTTCAGCTGGAAATCGAGGTCGGTGTTCGGAAAGCCGCTTTGCCCCCAGTGCTCGCTGATCACGATGTCCTGCGGCTGCGGCACGAAATCCGGGTGCCATTCGCCGCCCCACGTGCCTTTCGCGAAGGTCTGGCGCTGCTGGATCAGGCGCTGCGTCGGGTTCGGATGATCCCAGTTGTCGTAGTCGCCCGGCTGGTAGCGGCGGTGCGGCACGTAAAACACCTGCAGGCCCGCGTTGCGCGCGGCGCCGACCGCGGCGCGCAGGTTGTCCAGCAGCCGCACGTCCCGCGCGACCGCTTCGATCATCGGAAACAGCTTGCCGCCCGTGGACAGGAAGTCGTTGTACGGGTCGACCAGCAGCAGCGCGGTGCGCCCGGCTGGATAAGAGAGATTCGACATGGCGATGCTCCGCTCAAAAGTTCGTTGAAGGCGCGCCGCATCGCAGCGGATGCGCCGGACTGGCTTCGGCGGATCGGGGTGAAGCGGCTGACCAAGTCGCTCGATTTTTAACTGTCCCGCGACCGCCGCAGTGAGACCATCTTATAACTATGAAAATCATATCGTCAACAACCGCGGGCATTTTCGGGCGATTCCGCACGCAAGTTACAACGCGCGATGAGGCCTTTGTGCGCATGCATGCCGCGCCCGGAAACGTGTTACTATGAATTTCGTAGTGTCTTCGGGGAAGAACATGAAACGTCGTGCGAATCTGTCGGCTACGGTGTGCCCGGTGGCCCGTTCGCTGGATGTGGTCGGCGACCGCTGGAGCGTGCTGATCCTGCGCGAGCTCTTCATGGGCGCGAGCCGCTTCGAGGAAATCCTGATCCAGACCGAGGCGACGCCGCAGATGCTGGCCACGCGGTTAAAGGCGCTCGAAGCGGATGGCATGGTCGAGCGGCACCCGTATCAGCAAAAGCCGCTGCGCCACGAGTACCGGCTCACCGACAAAGGCAATTCGTTCTACCCGGTCGTGTATGCGCTGCGCGCGTGGGGCGAGTCGTGGTGCAAGGACGAAAGCGAGGGGGTCGCAGTGCGCTTCACGCACCGGGCCTGCGGACACGACGTCGGACTCGCCGAAGTCTGCCCGGGGTGCGGCACGCCGGTGCAGCGCAGCGATCTGGACGCGCACATCAGCGCGGGGTTTGAGAAGGAGCGCGCGGACCGGCGCGCGGCGTACAAGGCGAACCGGGAATAGACCGGCAGGCGACGCCGCTCACGCGCATGCGCACAGGTGCGCGACGGTGTCGAGAAACACCTCGCGCGTGGCCGGCTTGACCAGCCATTCGTTCCACAGCCGCGCCGCACGATCCTGCGGCAATGGCGACATCGCCGTGAAAATCAGCACCGGCACCTCGCCGAGCGCCGGATGGCCGCGCAATTGCCGGCACAGTTCTTCGCCGTTCATCACCGGCATCATCCAGTCGCTGATCACCACGTCGGCGCTTCTTTCCATCAGCAGGTCGAAAGCGATCTTGCCGTTCGCCGCGCAACGCACGTCGTAACCCGCGTTTCTGAGGATGAAATGCCAGACGAACAGCATGTCGGGTTCGTCGTCGACCAGCAGCACTGAGGGCATTGTTTCAATCCGAGCGGATATTTGAGCCGACTGCGCAAGACTCGCGCCCGGAGGCTTCAGAAAGCTTTCAGCGCTCGAGTGCGCCGCCCACTGCATTGCCGCCGGCCTGCGTCAGCTCGCGCAGCAGCGCGATCAGCCGGGCCGGCGCGTAGGGCTTGTCGAGCACCGCGGCGAACAGGTCGCCGCGCAGCCTGGCGGCCGCGCCCTGCGCCGCGCTCGCCAGCACCACCGGAATGTGGCCGAGCTTCGGCGACGCGCGCAGCGCCTGCGCGAGTTCGAGGCCGGACATCGCCGGCATCATGTAGTCGGTAAGCACCACGTCCGGCCGCACCTCGCCGATCAGCTCGAGCGCGCTTCGGCCATCGCGAGCGACATGTACCGTATAGCCTTCCGCCCTCAGGAAGAAGGAAAGGAAATCGGTGATCAAGGATTCGTCATCCACTACAACGATCGTCGCCATACCGCGTCGCCCTGTCCTCTCGTCTGCATGCCTCGCTGCTCGCCCCTTCGCCCGGCCCGTTCAGGACTCGATCGCGTCGCCGGCGATCGACGGTCTCGCGAAGCCGTCGCTCGCTGTCGCGTTGGGAATGATCAGCTTGGTGACGGTCGGCGCGAACGCGCTGTCCCTGATCTTGATCACCTTCATGCCCTGGTAAATCATGCCGTCCGCTTCGTCGAGCTGCATGCCGATCACGTTGTCGAACAGACTCAGCACTTCCGGCGAGGCGGCGTT
>DATLOW010000153.1:0-4308 GCA_035536055.1 Paraburkholderia sp.
CACGAGACCAACGAACTGTTCTTCGACAACCTCGAAATTCCCGCTGAAAACCTGATCGGCGAAGAAGGCAAGGGCTTCAAATACATTCTCGACGGCCTGAACGCCGAGCGCGCGCTGATCGCCGCCGAGTGCATCGGCGACGGCTACTGGTTTATCGACAAGGTGTCGCAGTACGCGAAAGAGCGCATCGTGTTCGGCCGCCCGATCGGCCAGAACCAGGGCGTGCAGTTTCCGATTGCGCGCGCGTTCGTCAACGTCGAGGCAGCGAGCCTGATGCGCTTCGAGGCGGCACGCCGTTTCGACGCGCAGGAACCGTGCGGTGCGCAGGCCAATATGGCCAAGCTGCTGGCGGCCGACGCTTCGTGGGAAGCGGCCAATGCATGCCTGCAGTTTCACGGCGGCTTCGGCTTCGCATGCGAATACGACGTCGAGCGCAAGTTCCGCGAAACGCGCCTGTATCAGGTCGCGCCGATTTCGACGAACCTGATCCTGTCGTACGTGGCCGAGCATATTCTCGGCCTGCCGCGCTCGTTCTAACGGAGGCATTCATGTCGATCAGACCTCTGGACGGCGTCAAGGTCGTCACGCTCGAACATGCGATTGCCGCGCCGTTCTGCACGCGTCAGCTGGCAGATCTCGGTGCGCGCGTGATCAAGGTCGAGCGGCCGGGCGCCGGCGATTTCGCGCGCGGCTACGACGAGCGCGTGAACGGCCTGTCGTCGCATTTCGTGTGGACCAACCGTTCGAAAGAAAGCCTCACGCTTGACGTCAAGCAGCCGGAAGCCGCGCAGATTCTCGCCGCACTGATCGCCGACGCGGACGTGCTGGTGCAAAACCTCGCACCGGGCGCGGCCGAGCGCCTCGGGCTCGGTTACGACGCGCTCAGTGCGAAGCATCCGCAACTGATCGTCTGCAACATTTCCGGCTACGGCGAAGACGGCCCGTATCGCGACAAGAAAGCCTACGACCTGCTGATCCAGAGCGAAGGCGGATTTCTGTCGGTCACTGGTTCGCCGGATGCGCCGGCCAAAGCGGGCTGCTCGATCGCGGATATCGCCGCGGGCATGTACGCGTATTCGAACATTCTGAGCGCGCTGCTGCTGCGCGGCCGCACCGGCAAGGGCTGCCGCATCGACGTGTCGATGCTGGAAAGCATGGTCGAGTGGATGGGCTATCCGATGTACTACGCGTTCGAAGGACAACAGCCGCCGGCACTGGCCGGCGCGGCGCACGCCACGATCTATCCGTATGGACCGTTTGCAGCCGGCGACGGCCGCACGGTGATGATGGGGCTGCAAAACGAGCGCGAATGGAAGCTGTTCTGCGACGACGTGCTCGAGCAGCCCGCACTCGCCACCGACGAACGCTTTTCGACGAACTCCCGCCGCAGCGCCGCACGCGATGCGTTGCGCGACATCATCGTGCGCGCGTTTGCGAAGCTGAGCGCGGCGCAGGTGGTCGAGCGCCTGGACAAGGCCGGCATTGCCAACGCGCAGATGAATTCGATGCGGGACGTATGGGCCCATCCGCAACTGAAGGCGCGCGAGCGCTGGCGCGAAGTTGCGACAGCGGCGGGCATGGTGCCTGCGCTGCTGCCGCCCGGCCTTGGCGACAACTTCGCGCCGCGCATGGACCCGGTGCCGGCGCTCGGCGCACACACTGATGCGATCCTGCGCGAGCTCGGCTACGACGCCGCACGCATCGATGCGCTGCGCAGCGCGGGCGCGGTCTGAGCGGCGCACGGTCTGCGGAAATAAAAACGCACATACGCAACGTATTCACGTATTCGGGAGATATCCATGACAGCCACCGCCAATATGGAAGGCAACTACAGCGAAACGCTCGCGGCCTTCGCCGCCAATCTGACGTTCGACGCGATTCCGCCTGCGGTCGTCGAACGCACCGTCAACCTGTATGTCGACTGGCTGGGTTCGGCATTGGGCGGCAAGGGCGCGCGACCGGTCGAAAGCATTGCCCGTTTTGCGCGCACGATGGGCCCGGCCGACGGCCCCGCCGAAGTACTGATCGACGGCAGCCGTACCACGCCGTTTTTCGCGGCCATGGTGAACGGCGCAGCCTCGCATTTCGTCGAGCAGGACGACGTGCACAACGGTTCGGTGTTTCATCCGGCTGCGGTGGTGTTTCCGGTGGCGTTGGCGCTCGCGCAGCAGCTCAATGCATCGGGCCGCGACATGATTGTCGCCGCGGTAGTCGGCTATGAAGTCGGCATCCGCGTCGGCGAGTTTCTCGGCCGCTCGCACTACAAGGTGTTTCATACCACCGGCACGGCCGGCACGGTGGCTGCCGCGGCGACCGCGGGACGGCTGCTGAAACTGTCGCCGGCGGCGATGCTCGACGCGTTCGGTTCGGCAGGTACCCAGGCCGCGGGCTTGTGGGAATTCCTGCGCGATGCAGCCGATTCCAAGCAACTGCACACCGCGATGGCCGCCGCCAACGGCCTGATGGCCGCGCAACTCGCCGCCGACGGCTTCAAGGGTGCAAAGCGCATTCTGGAAGGCAGCAAGGGCATGGCAGCGGGTATGTCGAGCGATGCCGATCCGGCGAAACTGCTCGACCGTCTCGGCGAGCGCTGGGCCACCGTCGAAACCTCGTTCAAGTATCACGCCGCGTGCCGTCACACGCATCCGGCAGCGGATGCGTTGATCGACGTGCTTGTCAAACATAAGCTCCGCGCGCAGGACATCGCACGCGTGGTCACCCACGTGCATCAGGGCGCGATCGACGTGCTGGGCGCGGTCGTCAAGCCGCAGACCGTGCATCAGGCGAAGTTCAATATGGGCACTGTGCTCGCGCTGGTCGGCCACTACGGCTATGCAGGCGTCAACGAGTTCGAGCAGCATTTCCTCGCCGATCCGGTCGTGGCGTTCCGCGGCAAGGTCGAGATGGAGTACGACGAAGAAGTCGACCGCGCGTATCCGGCGCGCTGGATCGGCAAGGTGACCGTCTACACCACCGATGGGCGGGTGCTGCAAGGGCGCGTCGACGAACCGAAGGGCGACCCCGGCAATACGCTGTCGCGCGACGAAATTGCCGTGAAGCTCAAGCAACTGGTGAAATTCTCCGGCGCGCTGGATGAAGCGCAGGCCGCGCAGCTGCTCGACGGCGCCTGGCAGGTTGCGTCGCAGGCACGTGTCGGCGCATTGTTGGGCAGCCTGAGCGCGGCGGCCGCATGAGCGCGCCGTGCTCGTATCTGTTCGTGCCGGGCAACCGGCCCGAACGGTTCGCGAAGGCGCGCGCGGCAGGCGCGGATGCGGTGATCTTCGATCTCGAGGATGCCGTGCAGCCCGCCGAAAAAGCCCTGGCGCGCGACGCAGTGGTGAATGGGCTCGATGCGGCGGCGCCGATTTACGTGCGCATCAACGGCGCGCAAACCGCATGGTTCGCCGACGACGTCGCCGCGCTTGCCGCGCATCCGGGCGTGGCCGGCATCGTGTTGCCGAAGGCTGAAGAAAGCGCACCGATTGCGGCGATTCGCGAACGCGCGCATCACGCGCTGACGGTCTCGCCGATTATCGAATCGGCACTCGGCTATGCGCGCTTAAGCGTGTTGTGCGACGCGCCCGGTATCGATCGCCTGCTGTTCGGCACGCTCGATTTCCAGGTCGATCTCGGCATGGAGGCGACCGAAGCGGAATTGATCGTGTTCCGCTCGGGCATCGTGCTCGCTTCGCGTCTGGCGGGTCTGGCCGCGCCGGTGGACGGCGTATCGACGGCGCTCGACGACGCCGCTTCGATCGAAGCCGACGCACGTCATGGCCGGCGCCTCGGCTTCGGCGGCAAGCTGTGCATTCACCCGAAGCAGCTCGTGGCCGTGCATCGCGCGTATGCGTGGAGCGAAGCCGAGTACGACTGGGCGAAACGCGTGCTGGAAGCGGTGCACGCCAGCGGCGGCGCAGCGGTGGCGGTCGACGGCCGGATGGTCGATGCGCCGGTGATCCTGAAGGCCCAGCGCATTGCAAGCACTCCGCAGCGCGGGGCATGACGCATTCGGTTTTGCCGAATGCCGCATTTGAAAAATGCAAATTGCTTCGCCGCCTTGATAAAGGCACGCTTTACGCACGCACGTCGTGTTGCGTGCGCCATTCGCTGAAACTCGAGCTCATGCCCGGCAAGTGCGCTTCAAGAAAGCACCGGGCGAATGGGTCACAAACAAGTTCACATTGGAGACTGAATTGGCCATCGTCAATTCGGGCGCTCGTCTCGACCGCCTGCCTGTTACGACGTTTCACTGGAAGATTCTCGGCCTGATCAGCGCCGGTGCTTTCCTCGATGCATTCGATATCTATC
>DATLOW010000154.1:0-17298 GCA_035536055.1 Paraburkholderia sp.
GTCGACGACGGCAAGAGCACGCTGATCGGCCGCCTGCTGTACGACAGCAAGGCGGTGCTGTCGGATCAGCTGTCGGCGCTGTCGCGCGCAAAGAACAAGCGCACCGTCGGCGACGAAATCGATCTGTCGCTGCTGACCGACGGCCTCGAGGCCGAGCGCGAGCAGGGCATTACGATCGACGTCGCGTACCGCTATTTCGCCACGGCCAAGCGCAAGTTCATCATCGCGGATACGCCGGGCCACGAGCAGTACACGCGCAACATGGTGACCGGCGCATCGACCGCGCATGCGGCGATCATTCTGGTCGACGCAACGCGCGTCACGGTGGTGGACGGCGTCACGCAACTGCTGCCGCAAACCAAACGCCATAGCGCGATCGTCAAGCTGCTCGGCTTGCAGCACGTGATCGTCGCGATCAACAAGATGGACCTCGTCGAGTTCAGCGAAACGCGCTTCAACGAGATCCGCGATGCGTATGTCGAACTCGCGCGTCAGCTGGGTCTGGAAAACGTGCGCTTCGTGCCGGTGTCGGCGCTGAAGGGCGACAACATCGTGACCGCCAGCGAGCGCATGCCGTGGTACGCGGGCGAGCCGCTGCTCGACGTGCTCGAGGCGCTGCCGGTCGAAATCGCGTCGAGCGACGCGCTGCGCTTCCCGGTGCAATGGGTCGCACGCCAGGACGGCAACCAGGCCGACGATTTCCGCGGCTATATGGGCCGGGTCGAATCGGGCGAAGTGAAGGTCGGCGACACGATCGTCGTGCTGCCGGCCAGCCGCGAAGCCACGGTTGCGGAGATCATCGCGCCGGTGCCGGGCGGCACCGCGCAGGTGGATCGCGCGTTCGCCGGCCAGACCGTGACGATCCGTCTCGAACAGGACGTCGACGTGTCGCGCGGCGATACCTTCGTGCTGGCGACCAGCGCGCCGCAGCCGGCGAAGAAGCTCGAGGCCGACCTGTGCTGGTTCGACGACACGCCGCTGTCGCCGCAGCGCAAGTACCTGCTGAAGCAGACCACCAGCACCGTGTTCGCGAAGATCGGCGCGATCAAGGAAGTGCTCGACGTGCATACGCTGTCGCACGCGACCGACCGCCACGATCTGACGATGAACGACATCGGCCGCGTGTCGCTGACGCTGCAAAAGCCGCTGGTATGCGACGAGTACGATGCAAATCCGGGCACCGGTGCGTTCGTGCTAATCGACGAGGCCACGCATCATACGGTCGCCGCGGGCATGATTCGTGCGTTTTCTGCTTGAAAGGCTCGCGCCGACGGTGTGAAATAGCACGATTCGGGCGCAAGTCGTGTCTTTACGTTCAGTCGGACCAACGGAGCAGGAGCAAATGGGTAAGGTGTATCTGATCGGTGCAGGGCCCGGTGCGGCGGACCTTATTACGGTGCGCGGCGCGCGTTTGCTGGGCATGGCCGAGATCGTGCTGCACGATGCGCTGATCGAGCCGGCGATGCTCGACTACGCGCCGCATGCGCGCAAGATCGCGGTGGGCAAGCGCTGCGGTCAGCGCTCGACCGCGCAGCACTTTATCAACAAGCAGATCGTCGATGCGGCGCGCGAGCATCAGGTGGTGGTGCGTCTGAAGGGCGGCGACCCGATGCTGTTCGGCCGCGCCGACGAAGAGATGCGCGCGCTCGAAGCGGCCGGCATCGAATATGAAATCGTGCCCGGCATTACCGCCGCGTTGGCCAGCGCCGCCGCGCTGCGTCGCTCTCTGACGCTGCGCGGCGTGTCGCGCAGCGTTGCGCTTGCTACGCACAGCCGCGCACCGGATAGCGCCGAAATTCGCGAGCAGGTGAATGCGGATTCGCTGGTGTTCTATATGGGCCGCGACAGCGCGCCCGAAATCGCGCAGCAACTGATCGACGCGGGCCGGCCCGCGGCCACGCCGGTCGCGATCGTCGAAGCCTGCAGCACGCCGCGCGAGCGGATGCTGACGCTGACGCTCGAAGGGCTGGCTGCCGGCGACGCGCAGCAATGGCTGGACCCGGCGCAGCCGAGCCTGTTGATGATCGGCGATGCGTTTGCCGAGCGGCAGGTAGGCGTGGTCACCGAAGACGAGTCGGATGCCGCGCCGGATGCGGCGAAAAGCGGTCTGCGGCGCGTCGCCTGACTGACGGATCGGTAGAGCAGCGCACCACACGGGCGAAGCGCTGCTCTCCATCTCAATCCACTTCCAATACGCGGGCATCGCCAGAGGCGGTACACAGGCCTGCAGCACCCGTCGCAGATCCTCTGCACACTTCCCCTTCGTAACTCCCGCGTCGAACCGGCGCGTCGCCGTTGCACGCGCTGCCGCACCCCGTAATTCGCAGCTAACTCTCCCGTCGCATTCTTGTTTCCAGACGCTCACGCAGCAAGGCAACCGTGCTGGCGAGGTCTAGGTTTCATTCATTCGTGTAGACGAGAGAGGTGCAATCATGTGGAAAGACTTTCAGCTCGAACAGCATTACGTGATGTCCAGCTCGACGCGGCAGCCGCCGGCCGGTGCCGCCGTACCGTGCGTCGGCGACGCCGTGCGCAACATCCAGGCATCGATGACCGCAGCCGCCAAAGGCGCTTACCCGTCGGAATGGCTGTTCGCATCCGTCGATAGCCAGTCGCTCAAGTAACGCGCGGCGTTGAACGCGCCGCGCTTCCTGCCAACGCACCGGCCAATCCCATCAGCGTGTTGCAAGGGCAGGGCAGTTGCGGCGCTTCAACCTCCGGCTTCCACAGCATGGAGCACTTATCATGCGACACGATCGTGCCTGCAGACCACGCGAAATCGACGGAATGCGCGTGCTTCTAAAAAGCTACTTGCAGCTGGGCTACGGCTCGACGCTGCTGCTGCGCTGGCATCTGGATGCAAACGACTTCTCCGCGCACGCAGCGCTGTCCGACTTCGCAGCAGTCTGCTGCGAGCAACGCATCGACGTGGATATCGAATCCGTCGACGAGCAAGCCGTTTTCAGCCGACACGTACTCGACGAATACGACGTCGTGCTGTATGTCAGCAAGACGAAAAGCATTCATCGCAAGCCGCTGATTGAATGCCTCGCCGACCGTCCCGGCAAGGCGGCGGTATATCGGCTATTCGATTTCGGCTACGAGCTGTTCGATTTGTGCTTTCGCATCGGCAAGCAGGAGCTGGCGGCGCTGAACGGCCGCATCGTCGCGCAAGCGAAAGCGGCTTCGCTCATCACCGTCACGAGCAGCACCGGAACGAACCTCACAGTGCGTCCCGATGCGCTCGCACAGTGGACCAGCAACTACGGACATTTCCGCACGCCGTTTCCCGGCGTATTTCCGTGCGGCGAAGTCAGCACGTTTTCGAGCGGCGTGAATGGCCTGTTCGTCGCGGACGGTGCGATCAATATGAGCTACCCGTTCGAATACGATCCGCGGCTTGGCGGGCGCGAGGTGGTGCTGCAAATCATGCAAGGCCGCGTAATCGCCTACCGCACCGACGATCCGCTGCTCGACGCGTTGTGCAAAAACCTGTGCGCCGTCGAAAACGCGGACAGGGTTGGAGAAATCGGCTTTGGCACTAACGAAGGCATCGACCGCTTCGTGCCGTTTCGCTCGTTGATCAACGAACGCATGCCGGGTTTTCATCTCGGCTTTGGCGCGCCGGTGAAGCACAGCAGTTACCCGGCATGGAACTGCAGTCTGCATACCGACTTTATTCTGGCCCGCCCGTGCGTGTATTTCGACGACGACCTGGTGTTCAGCGACGGCCGCTGGCGGCTGCCGGGCGACCGGGTCGGCGAGGCGGATCTGTATGCGGACGCGATCTGACGCGACGCGGCACAGCACAGCAACACAACGCGCACAGCGCAAAGCGAGCGTAACCATGAAACGGCAAATCGAAACCGCAAGACTGTTACTTGCACCCGCAACCATCGACGACTTTGACGCTTGCATGCGTTACTGGAGCGAGCCGTCGATTCCGTGGCCGCATGGCGTCACGCCGGATCGCGAACACGGCTGGGTCAGGTTTCTAAAGAATCATGGCCATTGGCAGTTGTTCGGTTTCGGCCCGTGGCTGATATGGGAAACGCGGACGTCGACGCTGATCGGCGAGGTGGGTTTCATGAACACGCAACGCGAAACCTGCCCCGCGCGCGGCGACGAACCTGAATTCGGCCTGGTGTTGCTGCCGTCGGCACAGCGGCAGGGCTTCGGACAGGAAGCCGCGCTGGCCGCGCACGGCTGGTGCGATGCGATGCTGCCCGGCCAGGACACGATCGGCGTGCTGGCTGCCACCAATACGCGAGCCTTGCGGCTCACCGGCAGACTCGGATATCGCGCCGATGGCCAAGGCTCCTATCATGGCGACGAGGTAGTATTTCTGCGGCGGCGCTCGCGTTACTTCGATTCGTCTGCCTGGCTGCGCGCGATTACCGTGTGAGGCGATGCCGTTGCGCATGGTCATGCGCCACGCGTAAGCGGCCGGCCGTGTCGCCGCGGAATAAACGCCGGGCGCAGATGTTGTGCGATTGAAGCGTACCGCGCCGTCCGATTGAGGTCATACTCCGTGCGGCACGCACATCGCAACGCTGCGCCTCGGCGCTGCCGCACACCCCGACGATCACGCGGACAAGGAGTCACGGTCGAATGAACATGGCTGCCCCTCAACCTGCGAAGCTGGCTGCATGGCTGGAGTCATTTTCGCACGCGCTCGACGCGGGCGCGATTGACGAGGCGCTTGCGCTGTTTGGCGATACCTGCTTCTGGCGCGATCAGCTTGCGTTCACGTGGGATCTGCAGACGCTGGAAGGACGCGCGGCGATCGACGCGATGCTGCAAACGACGCTCGCCGCGGTCCGGCCTCGCGCGTGGCAGGTCGTCGAACCGGCGCAAGCCGATGCGAGCGAAGGGCTGATCGCCTTCGATACCGCGCTCGGACGTTGCGAAGGCTATGTGCGGCTGGATGGCGACGGCCGGTGCCTGGTGCTGCTGACGTCGCTGCGTGAACTGAAGGGTTTCGAGGAGCCGCGCGGCGGCCGCCGCGTGTCGGGCCTCGAATCCGGTAGCCGTAGCCCGTGCGGGCAAGCGGCCGCACCCGCAGCACAACCCGAACAACCGTACGTGCTGATCGTCGGCGCCGGCCATAGCGGCCTGGGCCTTGCCGCACGCCTGAAGCTGCTCGGGGTACCGGCTGTTGTGATCGACCGTCATGCGCGGCCCGGCGACAACTGGCGCTCGCGCTACGCGTCCCTGCATCTGCACGATACGGTGTGGTTCGATCATATGCCGCATCTGCCGTTTCCCGATCACTGGCCGGTGTTCCCATCGAAGGACCAGATCGGGGACTGGCTGGAGTCGTACGCAAAGATCATGGCGCTCGACGTCGTGTGTTCGGCAGCATGCGTCGGCGCAGCGTATGACGAAGCCGCCGGCGCATGGCAGGTGCGCATTGCCGAAAGCGGCCGCGAACGCACGCTGCGGCCGAAGCATCTGGTGCTGGCGACCGGCATCAATGGCGCGCCGAACCTTCCGGTGCTGCCTGGTGCCGACGCGTTCGCGGGGCAGCAGCATCACTCCGCCGCGCACCCCGGCGGCGCGGCGTTCGCGGGCCGCAAGGTGGTCGTGATCGGCGCCAACAATTCGGCGCACGACATCTGCGCGGATCTGTTCGAACACGGCGCCGACGTCACGATGGTGCAACGCTCGTCGACTCATGTGATCCGTCTGCAGCGCGTGCTGGAAGCGTTGCAGCCGCTCTATTCCGACGAAGCACTCGCGCGCGGCATCACGGTGGAGCGCGCAGACCTGCTGCGCGCCGCGTTGCCGCTGCGTCTGCTGCCTGCGGTTGCGCGGCCCGCGATGGAGCAGGTCGCGCGCGAGGACAGCGCGTTCTATGCGCAGCTCGCCGCGGTGGGCTTCCGGCACGACTTCGGCGCAGACGGTACCGGGATTCTCGGCAAGGCGATGCGCAACGGCGGCGGCTATTACATCGATACCGGCGCGTCGGCGCTGATCGCCGACGGCCGCATCAGGCTGAAGGCGGGCGTCGAGGTGAGCCGCCTCGAGCGCAACGGCGTCGTGTTCAGCGACGGTTCGCATCTGCCGGCGGATTGCATCGTCTATGCAACCGGCTTCCGGCCGTTTAGCGAAACCATCGCGAAGCTGATCTCGCCCGAGGTGGCGCAACGCGTCGGGCGCGTGTGGGGCTACGGGGCGGGTCTCGAAGGCGATCCCGGCCCGTGGGAGGGCGAGTTGCGCAATATGTGGAAGCCGACGCCGCAGCCGGGCTTGTGGATTCACGGCGGCAACTTCCAGTGGGCGCGGCGCAATTCGCTGCTGCTGGCGCTGCAATTGAAGGCGCGTTTCGAAGGCTTGCCGGTCAGCGTTTATCGGCCGCGCTAGTGCCGCTTTAAAGCGGCTTTAAAGCCGCGCGACGGCGTTTTATTATCCGGCTGCCTGACAAGCCGCCACACGACGATTGCGGCTGCAATAAAAAAATCGCGCTGCAAAGGGCGCCGATTCTCGATTCCGCATTAAAGGCGGCCGATGCAAACCGTACCGCTGTCTACGATGCCGCGCCGCTCGAGGCGCTGCGCGACTGATACGGCTTGTGCCGCGTCAGGCAATCATTTGACACGGGTCGCAGCGTACGAAGCCTGACGGTCTGCCTGCCCGCCGGCTTTCACCGTGCTGCGCACAGTGCGCCGCAGCGCAGCTCCGCTTACTCGGTGAACAGATGCGTCGCGTGCGTGACCGCACCGCCGGCGCGGATCGCTGCCGCCACCAGCGCGGCTTCTGCCAGCTGTTCGTCGTTTGCGCCCGCGGCGCGCGCTTCCTTCGTGTGAATATCGATGCAATAAGGGCATTGCGTGGTCAACGCGACCGCCACCGCGATCAGCTGCTTGGTCTGCACGCTCAACGCGCCTTCGGCGAACGCCGCCTTGTCGAATGCCCAGAACGCCTTCATCGTATCCGGTGCGTTTTTGTCCAGCTTCTTCAACTTGGTCAGATTCTTCGGGTCGAACATGTTAGCTCCATAAAAAAGGCAAGTTCAGGCATTATGGTAGTCACGCCCAGGTTCTAATTGGTCTCGACCTGGTTCCAATTCGTCCACGGATGTCCAGTGAACAAATCCGGCTATTCCGGCAGTCTCGTGCTCGATCATCTGCTTGCCACACTCGATCTGGGCATCGTCAATTTCTCGATGTGCGACATCCGCAAGGGGTGGGGCGCGCGGTTCGCAGCGTGCGAGACGGCGAGCCTTCACTACTGTCTGGCGGGCGGCGGCGCGCTGGTGGTCGAAGAGCGCGAGCGTATCGAGCTCGCTGCGCATAGCTTCGTGCTGCTGCCGCCGCGTCTCGTCTACCGGATCGATGCGCCCGGGCGCTCTGCCGCGCGCAGCGTGGACCGGGCGCGCGTCAATGGCGCGCTGGCGCGCGAGACGGCGCCGACGGTTCAGGTGGGCGACGGCGGCGAGGGGGTGGTCACCGCGTGCGGCGAGCTGGATCTAGGCTTCAGTCTCGCAACCGATCCGTTCAACACGCTGGGCAAACCGCTGGTGACGCGCTTCGATGCAGCGTCCGGCTTGCGCGACCAGTTCGTGATGCTGCTCGCGGAATCCGCGCGCCCCGGGCCGGGTTCGCGCGTGCTGGTGGAGGCGTTGCTCAAGCAATGCCTCGTGATGGCGCTGCGGCGGCATATCGACGACGGCGGTGCAGATCTGCCGTGGGCCGCGGGACTCGCCAATCCGCGGCTCGCCGCCGCGCTCGAAGCGATCTTCGAGCGTTATGCGAACGCGTTGAGCGTCGAGCGGCTCGCCGACATCGCGGTGATGAGCCGCTCGGCATTCGCGGCGCAGTTCGCGAAAGCGTTCGGTCAATCGCCGATGGCGATGCTAAAAGTGGTGCGCTTGCGCAGGGCGGCGGAGTTGCTTGCGACCACCACGCTGCCGGTTTCCGAAATCGCCAGAGCGGTGGGTTTGTCGAGCCGCAGCAATTTCTCGGTGGCGTTTCACGACATGTATGGCGCGGATCCGACCACGTTTCGTCAGCAGTCGCGCACGAGGAAGCGGTTTTGATGCTGCGTGCTGCGTGCTGCGTGCTGCGGCTGGCAGGCGGCGCGTGGGGCGTTCAGGCGGGCCACGCCTTCATCGCGAGTTCGGCGGTGCGCAGCAGGTCGGCGCGGCGCGCTCCGGTCCACGCGTCGGACGCCATGCCCCAGCCCAGCGTGAGCAGATAGCGGCCCAGGGTTTCCGGATCGGCATCGGCCGGCAGATCGCCGGTTTGCTGGGCCGCTTCGAAGCGTTTGCGTAGCCGCAGCAGTCGCGCCTTGCGCTGTCTCGCCAGCTCGCGCTGCAGCCCTTCGGGGCTGCCGCCGGCCAGCGAGCAATTGAAAGCGAGACAGCCGGGCGGAAACTTCGGGTCCGTATAAAGCTCCGCGAAGCGGGCCAGCATCTGCGTGGCGACTTCGCGCGCGGTCGGACAATTGACGGCTTCTTCGGCGTAGCCCAACCGGGTGCTCGCGTAATGGTCGAGCACCTTGCGAAACAGTTCTTCCTTGCTGCCGAACGCGTGATAAAAGCTGGGTGGCGTGATGCCCAGCGCGCTCGTCAGATCGGACAGCGAGGTGCGCTCGTAGCCGTGACGCCAGAACAGTTCCATTGCGGTTTCTATTGCCGTGTCGACGTCGAACACTCTTGGCCGCGCCATGTGCCTTCCTCTGCTTGCAGTCTGTCGCTAAATATAGCATTTAATATAAAACCTGCCTGAAACCTCGACAGACGCAAGCGCGCGGCGAATGCGGCTGGACCGCCGCGCTCGGCCCGACACTCAAGCTGCGCAGCGCATGCTACCGGCGGCGTCGCACATGCGCGCGATCGCGACACGGTCGACCTTGCCTTGCTCGGTCAGCGGCACACGCTGGGCGGCAACCATCTGCACCGTGTGCGCGATGTTCACGCCGAACACCTGTTCGAGCGCGCGCATACAACGCGGCATATCGATGCGCTTGCCCGGCCACGGCACGACCACCACGTTCCAGATCGGTTCGCGCGCGATGTCGTCGGTCGCGACCGCTACCGCGTAACGGACTTCGGGCAACGCGCATAACGGCGACTCGATTTGCGTCGGACCGGTCTCGACGCCATTGATCGGTGCGACGTCGACGGCCCGGCCGAGTACATGCAGATTGCGCTGAGCGTCGATAAAGCCGATATCTCCCATCACGCACCATTCGCCGCGAAACTTGCGCGCGCTGTCGGCCGGCTGATGGTGGTAGCCGTGCGCCACGGCCGCCGATTTCACTTCGATGCTGCCGGCCTGGCCCGGCAGTGCGAGCGTGCCGTCGGCGCGGCGAATGCGCACCTGCACGCCGGGCCGGATGCGTCCCGCGCTGGCCAGCAGGTCTGGATCGAACCGATAGTCGGCTGGAGTCAGCATGCTGACCAGTCCCGCTTCGCTGGCGCCGTACAGATGCGTGAGCACCAGGCCGAGCCGCGCGATCGCGCGGCGCCGCAAGATCGCCGGCGCCGATCCGCCGATATGCGCGATCGAACGCAACGACGACAGGTCGCGGCGCTCGACGTCGGCGTGATCCATCGTCTCGAACAGTTGCGGCTCGACCAGCAGCAGATCGGTGATGCGTTCGGCTTCGATCGTCGCGAGCGTATCGGCGGCATCGTAGAAGGGCTTCAATACGACGGTGCCGCCGCCCATCAGTGTGTTGTCGACGAGTACCTGCGACAGGTACGCGAGGGCGCCGTTGACCAGCTGGCGGCGGTCGGCCGGGCTCGGTGCGCTGACCATCGTCGAGTACCCGGCGAAGCTGCGCCGGCTCGCTTTCGGCATGCCGGTCGAACCGCCCGACGAGACGATCACCGCCAGATCGTCGGGCTGCGCGCCGCTGTGCACCGGCAGCTCGGACTGCATCTGCGCGAGCAGGTCCAGGCGCGTGCCGGCGCGGCCCATGCCGACGTAGACGGTGCGCACGTCGATACCGTCCGGCACGAGGTACGCGGTCTGTGCGAACGCGACCAGCAGCGTCGGTTGAAGGCGGGCCAGAAATGCCGCGCGATGCTGCGCCGACGTGATCGCGGGCAGGAATATCGAGGCGGCGCCGAGCAGATTCGCCGCGTAGCGCACCGCCAGCGCCTCGGGGCAGTTCGGCGCGAACAGCGCGACCAGCGAGCCGCGTCCGACGCCGAGCGCGGCCAGCGCGCGCGCATGGCGATAGATCGAAGCGCGCAGCGCGCTGCCGCTTACGTCTTTGTCCAGATAGCGCAGTACTGTGCGGTCCGCGCGCTTGTCCAGCTGGTCGAGCAGGACCTCGACATAGGACCGGAATGCCGTGTTGCCAGAGCTTTTCATGACCGCCCCCTTCGTAATGATCGATGGGGGCAGTGTGCTTGCTCAGAATGAGCAGAAAATGAGGGCGCGCTGCGGCGCGCTTCGACGTCGTGCCGCCTAGCTGCCCGCGCACATCGCGAATTCGCTACCTTTCGCGATGCTGTCGGGCCAGCGCTGCGTGACGCTCTTGTAGCGTGTGTAAAGGCGCACGGCTTCTTCGCCGTACGCATGATGGTCGCCGAATAACGACCGCTTCCAGCCGCCAAACGAGTGCCACGCCACCGGCACGGGTGCCGGTATGTTGATGCCGACCATGCCTACCTGAATGCGCCGGCTGAAGGTGCGCGCGGCGCCGCCGTCGGTGGTGAACAGCGACACGCAGTTCCCCAGTTCGTGCGCATTGATCAGTGCGATCGCGCTCGCGAGATCCGGCACGCGCGCGACCGACAGCACTGGCCCGAAAATCTCCTCGCGATAGATGCGCATATCTGGCTTGACGTCGTCGAACAGCGAGCCGCCGAGAAAGAAGCCTTCCTGATGGCCGGGCACGACAACACCGCGGCCGTCGGCCACGAGTCGCGCGCCGGCCGCGACGCCGGACTCGATATAGCCGGTCACTCTGGTGCGGTGGGCGGCGCTGATCAACGGCCCCATGTCGAGATCCGCTTCCATGCCGCCGCCGATGCGCAGCGCGCGCACGCGCGGTGCGTATTGCCGGTCGCAGCGGCCATCACGAACATCCAGCAGGGCACCACCACCGGGAAATTGGTGGGCGTGACGCCGGCGGCCACGCCGACCGGCTGGCGCAGACTAAAAACAGTCTAGGGTTCCTGATCGATGGCGTACGCAGCATCTCGAACGGGGCGGGGACATTTCGCGTGCTTTTCTGGCCTCGCCTCTGGCCTCACTACCATTCGGCGATCGTCACGTCATAGTCTTCGTCGGCAAAGGCGACCAGAAACTCTTCGGGCATCAGCCACGAATCGATGCTGACGGTCTTCGCATCGACGTCGACGTCGACCTTCGCGTCCCCGTCGACGCTTTTCATCGCGCGCTCGAGGGCGCCGATATCGTCGGAGCCCATCGGGTTTTTCACTGAGAATTTCATGGGTTGCTTCTCCATATACGGCTAGATGTCGCGGGACCTCACCATGGAGGTCCGATGCAGGCAATGTAGGCGCATCGACAGGTGTTTCGCATACCCGTATCGGACAAACAGTATTGAGCGGCGCGAACAAATCGCAGCGATGGGATGCCTGCGGCGAAGGAATGCCGGCGCGAAGCGGGTGGAGGGATAAATACTTTCTAAATGAAAGGATTTTTATCTTTTTTGACGCAGCAGATGTCTGGTAGACTACGGGTTATCCCTTAGGGAATAACCCCTAACCACTCATCGTCAGAGTTCACTCAATGAAAACCTTGCCCGCTCAAGCTGTCCGTCCGGAACTCGGCTTCTTCGCAAAGCTTCGCGCGTTGGCCAATGAGGCTCTGCAACTGCATCTGCAGCACTGCGCGGTACTCGCGGAATCGTTCCGCCGCGACTGACGCGTTGCATCGGCAAATCCTTCCCGCTGGATTTAGTTAGGATGTCGTTGCTTTATCCTTTGCGGGCGTGTCGTTGAGCCGCGATCGCGATTCGCGGAACCCTGCTCACACACGCATGTCGCATTAAGCTTGCGCCGGTCGCCCCACGCGACGGCCCCGTTCATCCTTCGCGTATCGACCGATACGCTTATCGACCCGGGAGCATGCATGCGACGCCTGACAATTCCCTTTGCCTTTCTTTTGACGACGCTGACAGCGTGCGGCGCGCTAAGAACTCACGAAGCGCGCGATCCGCAAGGCCAGTTGGTCGGCTCGAATATTCTCGATCTGGTGCAGTCGGTCGGCATCCCCGACAAGACGATGAAGCTGGTCGACACCGGCGGACCAAACGACCGGATGGAAACGCAGTGGAATTTCTCGAACTCCGACGCCGCGCTCGATATGAACGCGCTGGTGCTCGACGTGAAAGTAGGGGGCGCCGGCAAATGCAGCATGACGGCCACCGTCGAACGCTGGGGCGGCAAGGTGCTGGCGGTCAATTTCCCGCAGGCGCATAGCGACAGCGTCGGCTCCGACTACGGTGCGTGCGAGCCGCTCGTCGAAGAAGCGCTGACGCACAATCCGCACACGCTGGTCGATCCGAAGTGGGATGCGTTTTCGCTGGTGGGGGCTGCCAAATAGCGGCCGCTGCCTGCGCTGTCGCGGCGCTTGATCAGATAGTGCGCGGCACACGCAAGGTCATCGTGACGTCGTCCACCGATTTACCCATCAAACGAAACCTGTCCTGCCTGCGGCCGGCTTCGACGAAGCCGAAGCGCTCGTAGAGGGCGATGGCGGCGGCGTTATCGTCGAATACGAACAGGTCGATCCATTCGATGCCGTGATCCGTGGCGAACGCGATCGCATGTTGCATCAGCGCGGCGCCGATACCCCTGCGTCGAACGGCAGGTTCGCAGCCGATACCGAGTGTCATCCGGTGGTTCTCCGCGGGAATCTTCAATCCGCACAGATCGAGATGCGCGACCATGCGACCGGCCGCGTCTTCGACGTGCCATGCACGCATCCATCCCGGTTGCCGCACGGCGGTGCCGAGGCTTTGCACAAACTGCTGTCGACGTTCCGGCGAAGCGGAGTCGGGCAGTCGCTCGAATGGCGAGAAGAGCGGCTGCCCGTTTTTGCCGGAGTCCGCGAAGAGGCGATCCAGATGATCGGCCCAGCGCTTGAAATCGGTTGGGGCAACGGCAAGAACAGTCGACATAGATGGCCGGTTGGGTTAGCGACGCCTGCGACGATGGCTCATCAGAAAAGCGCGGTCAATCGCAGGCTGCCGCTGCTTGCGAAGCACGGCTCGCCCCGTCTCTCACCCAACCGCAAGCGCTTCATTGCTTCACAGCGTCCAGCACCGCGTTAAAAAAATCGTCGCGATTGACCACTTCCATCCCGGTCGGCTTGGACTGCGCGCCCCACATCACGATCACGACCTTCTGTTTCGGATTGATATAGAGCCCCTGTCCCTGGATGCCGTGACCGGCATACGCGCCGTCCTGAACCGACTGTCCGGACGTGACTGGCCACCAGAAATAACCATACTGGGACACCGTGCCCGTGGTCAGCGTTTTGGGCGTACCAGCTTCGGTGGTCCACCCCGTGGGCAGCACCTGCTGGCCGCCCGCGACGCCACCGTGCTCGATAAACACGCCGAAGCGGCCCCAGTCGCGCAGCGTGGCGCTCAGGCCGCTGCCGCCGATCTCGATGCCGTCCGGCGAGTCGAGCCACCACGTCGCGTCGGACTGCATGCCGAGCGGACTCCATACCTTCTCCGACAGATACTGCGACAGGCTTTTGCCTTTCAGCGCGCCGTGCAGGATTTCGGCCGCCACTTGCGTCTCGCCGGTGCTGTAGTTGAAGCGGCTGCCCGGCGGCACGGCGCGCGGCAACTTGCTCATCAGATCGAGCGTGCCGCCCGGCTTTTGCGCGAGCTGCACTTCGAGCAGCGCGCGGCGGTCCGACGCCGGATTCGTATAGGTCTCGTCCCAGCGGACCCCCGAGGCCATCATCAGCACGTTGCGGATCGTCACGCCGTCGTAAGCCGAGCCGGCCAGCCGCGGCACATACTGCGTGACCGGATCGTCGATGCTGCCGATCAGGCCGTCCTTGATGGCGGCGCCGAAGAGCGTTGACGTGATCGACTTGGCGAGCGACATCGACATCCAGCGCGTGGCGGGCGTGTTGCCGTACTGATACGTCTCGTAGACGATCTGGTCGTCCTTCAGGATCAGCAGGCCGGAGACGCGGTCGAGCGCAAGGAAATCGTCGAGATCGTAGTGCTTGCCATTCGATACGAAGCGCACCTGCGACAGTTGCCGCGGTGCTTCAGGCAGCGGCGACACCGTGCTGCCGCGCGCGATGCGGCGTGTCGGGAACAGCCGGTCGATATGCCGGAAGGTCTGCACAGCCATGTCCGGCGTCAGCGCGCCATCGTAGATCTGCCGGACGGTGCCGATCGGTTCGTCGTCGCCGCGGTTGGCCGTCTGGCTCGCCGTCCGGTGGGCGGCGTTGGCGCATCCGGCGAGCAGCGCAACCGCGCAGCAGGCTGCCACGACGAGACGAGGCGAATTCGACATCAGATGCTTCGGACGGGACAGACGAGCGGCATTCGGCGACACAGGCATGATGGTCCTTGTAGTTGGCGGCATATCCAGCGAAGGGGGCTCCAGGCCGAATCGTTGTGAGCGCATCGACCGGCGAATCGTCACGATTCTAGTGGCGCACGGTGAATCTTGCCGGCGATGTCAAAATTGCGGCGCGTTGCCAATGTGTGGCGCATGTGTCGAGGTCAGGGCTGCGCGAAACATACGTGCCGCTTTCAGTCTTTGCGCAACGCGGGCCGCACGCCTAATCCGGCGCGCTGCGGTTCGATCCGCGTGTTTCCCGGCTAGCGCGCCGCACCGTCTGCGGCGGCTGCCCAATGGTCCGCAGGAACGCCTGGCGCATACGCTCGCGATCGGAAAGGCCGACTTCTGCCGCGATCACGTCCAGCGACAAACGTCCGCTTTCCAGCATCAACCGCGCCGCTTCCACGCGCAATCGCTCGACCGCCTTGGCCGGCGATTGCCCCGTTTCAGCACTGAAAGCCCGGCTGAACTGACGTGGACTGAGGCCCGCGACGTCGGCCAGTTCCTCGACCGTCAGCGCGTTGCGCAAATGCGCGTTCGCATAGTCGATCGCTTTCTGGATGCGGTCGGATTTCGGTTCGAGCTCGAGCAAGGCCGAAAACTGCGATTGCCCGCCGGCGCGGCGATGGTAGACGACGAGCTTGCGCGCAACGGCACGCGATACCTCCGCGCCGTGATCGCGTTCGATCATTGCGAGCGCCATGTCGATCGTGGCGGCCATGCCTGCCGACGTCCAGATCGGTCCGTCGACGATGAAGATCTGATCCGGTTCGACGCTGACGGTCGGAAAACGGCGCTGCAGATCTTCAGCGAAGCGCCAATGGGTGGTGGCCCGGCGGCCTTCCAGCGCGCCCGCGCCGGCGAGGATAAAAGCACCGGTGCACGGCGCGGCAATGCGTCTCGACGTTTTTACGGCTTGCCTGACGAAGTCGGTCAGCGTGGTGGACACGATGTCAATCTCGACACCGGAGCCAAACATGATGGTGTCGAATTCCGCATCGGACAGCGGCTGCGTTTCCACGCGGATACCCGCCGAGGACAACACCAGTCCGCCGTCTTCTGACAGCACCGTCACCTGGTACGACGGCTCGCCGAGCACGACGTTCGCCAGTTCGAAGGCCGTGACCGCGGCGAAGCCCAGCAGGTAGAAATTCGGAAATACCACGAAGCCGATCGTATGCATGGCTCGCCCCGCGTCGTGTCCTGAATCGCTTGTATATATGACATTTGAGACACGGTCAACGACGGCTATGCTCAGCCCATCTACCTCGTTATCGCAGCAACTTTCGTATGGATCGTCGATTACTGATCTTGGCCACCGGCATGTTTGCGATGGGCACCGACAACTTCGTCGTGGCCGGCATTCTTCCCGGCGTTGCGGCATCGCTGCATACGTCGGTCAGCCTCGCCGGACTGATGGTGACCTTCTACGCATTGACCTATGCCGTGGCTGCGCCGGTGATGGCGGCGGTAGCGGGCGGCTGGCCGCGCAAGCCGCTGCTGGTTGCCGCACTGGGCATTTTCGTGGTCGGCAATGCGCTTACCGCGGTCTCGACGGACTTGTACTGGGTGTTGTTCAGCCGCGCACTGTCGGGATTCGGCGCGGCACTGTTTTCGCCTACGGCGCTCGGCGTGGCCTCCGCGCTGGCAGCGCCCGAAAAACGCGGCCGCGCGCTTGCGGCAGTCACGGTCGGCCTGACCGCGGCAACCGCGCTCGGCTCGCCGATCGGCACGTTCGTCGGCGGCTTCGGCGGCTGGCGCACGACGCTGTGGTTCGTCACGCTGCTCGGCATGGTCGCGATGGCCGGCGTATGGGCGATGCTGCCGCAGGTTCCGCGGCCCGCGGCGATCGGCTTGCGGCAACGGCTCGCGCCGCTTCGCGATGCGCGGGTCGCGCTGACCCTGCTCACTTCGTTCTTCGGTTTCGGCGGCTTCCTGATGGTCTACACGTATGCGGGCGTGGTGCTGCAGCGTGTCACGCACGGCGACGGACGCCTGCTCGCCGGGCTGTTCCTGCTGTGGGGCGTGGCCGCGACGGTCGGCAACCTGTGGGCAGGCCGCCTCGTCGACCGCTTCGAGACCCGTGGCATTCTGAACGCGATGCTGTGGCTCGCGATCGTCAATTTCTGCGCGCTGCCGTGGACCTCGGCGTATGCAGCCGGCGCGGTGCTGGCGCTGGTGATCTGGGGCGTATGCGGATGGGGGCTGATCGTGCCGCAACAACATCGGCTGGTGCAACTCACGCCGGCGGTGGCGCCGCTGCTGCTGGCGCTGAACAATACCGCGACCTACATCGGGCTCGCCTGTTCCGGTGTGCTCGGCGGCGCGGTATTGCAGTCGATGGGCGCGCACTATCTCGGTCTCGTGGCGGCCGTGCTGATTGCGATCGCCTTCCTGTGCGCCGAAGCCGCGCATCATCTGATCCAGCGTGCGTCGATACGGCATCGCCTCGCGGCCCATCGCGGCACCGAGGCCGTCTGACGGCAGGCGTTGCGCCCATCACAAGCTGGCCACCCGAACCACCCATGTGGCCATCAACGCACGTGCTCCGATCGGCGCAGCCTGTGCCGCACGGAGCGTCGTCGACACCCATCAAACAAGGAGAGTGACATGCAACGCGTCGACTACCACGAGGTCGCGCCGGCGGGAATCAAGGCGCTTGGCAGCGTGTATGCGTACGTGACGCAATGCGGCCTTGCGCCGGTGCTGGTCGATCTGGTCTACCTGCGCGTTTCGCAAATCAACAACTGCGCCTATTGCCTCGACATGCA
>DATLOW010000155.1:0-13296 GCA_035536055.1 Paraburkholderia sp.
ATCTGCGCGAAACGATGCAGTACGAAATCATCCGGCTGCATCGTGAGCTGGGACTCACCATCGTCTACGTGACGCACGACCAGGGCGAGGCGCTCACGATGTCCGACCGCGTGGCCGTGTTTTCCGAAGGCTGCATCCAGCAGCTCGCCACACCCACCGAGCTGTACGAGAACGCGCGCAACGCGTTCGTCGCGAACTTCGTCGGCGAGAACAACGGACTGCATGGCCGTGTGACCGAGCTCACCGACGACTGGGCCACGCTCGCGTTGGACAACGGCGACATCGTGCGCGGACGACGCAGCGACGGCCTGTTCGCCGACAGCCGTGCCACGCTCGCTCTGCGCCCCGAGCGCACCCGCCTCGGTGTCGGCGATGGGACCACGACGAACGCACTGCCCGCCCACGTGCAAACGCTGATTTATTGCGGCGACCACTACCGCGTCGAAGTGGCGCTGGCCGGCGGCGCCAGCATGGTCGCCAAGGTGCCCAACGTGCAGCACTACGAGTTGCCGTCGGTTGGCGAAGCTGTCAAAGTCAGTTGGCGCCACGACGACTGCAAGGTTCTTCATCTGCCTTCCGCTGGCGCGAGGCTGTGACGAGCCAGGACCGCATCACGATCGCTTTCCGCCCACCCACCACAGGAGGTGTCACCGTGTCGCTTCGTTTCCCTTACAGCCGCCTGCTCGGCTTGACGTTGGCCGCCGGCGCATTGCTCACTGGACCTGTTCACGCCGCAACGCTGTCGGTCGTGGACTTCGGCGGCGCGTATGAAGACGCCGCCAAGCACGCGTATTTCACGCCGTTCACCGAGAAGACCAAGAACGATTTCACGTTCGAGTCGTACGACGGCGGCATCGCCAAGCTGCAGGCGATGGTGCAGGCCAAGAACACCACGTGGGACCTGATCGACCTCGAGACCAACGACGCGATCACCGCCTGCGACGAAGGCCTGCTGAAGAAATTTGATCGCAAATCGCTCGGCAACACCGGCGATTTCCTGCCGGGCTCGATCAGCGATTGCGCAGTGGCGGCAATGGTGTGGTCGACCGTCTTCGCGTACGACACGTCGAAGCTGAAAGATGCGCCGACCACGATCTCCGATTTCTTCGATATGAAGAAGTACCCCGGTAAGCGTGGGCTGCGCAAGTCGCCGAAAGTGGCGATGGAGTGGGCGTTGATTGCCGACGGCGTTGCGCCGAAAGACGTGTACAAGGTGCTCGGCACGCCGGCCGGTGTCGATCGCGCGTTCAAGAAGCTGGATACGATCAAGCCAAACATCGTCTGGTGGGAAGCGGGCTCGCAGGCGCCGCAGCTGCTCGCCGACGGCGCGGTGGTGATGACGCAGGCCTATAACGGCCGTATCGACGACGCGGTTCACAAAGATAAGAAGCCGTTCAAGGTGGTGTGGGACGCGCAGGTGTACGACTATGAATGGTGGGGCATCCCGACCGGCGCGAAGAATGCCGATACCGCCGCGAAGTTCATCGTGTCCGCGTCGCAGCCGCAGAGCTATGCGGACCTGACCAAGTACATCGCGTATGCGCCGCCGCGCAAGGATGCCATTCCGTTGATCGACAAGAACCGGCTGGCGGACTTGCCGACGGCGCCGGGCAACTTCAAGCGTCCTTTGCAGATCGACGCACAGTTCTGGGCCGATAACGCCGATTCGATCAACAAGCGTTTCCAGGCGTGGCTTACGCAATAAGTCGACAAGCTTGCTGATTTCTTCCAGCCATCGCGAATCGCGCTTCGTCATGTCTGGCGCGGCGCATTCGCACCAACGGGACCTTCCACGGTGAGCTTTAACGCACCCTCGATGTCGCCGCCGCCTGCCGCCGCACCGTTCGGCGGGCGCGCGCAATTTCAGCGTGCGCGCCGCAAGGCGGCGCTGCAGGCGTTACTGCTGGCGCTACCGTTGCTGGTGTTTCTGCTGGCGACTTTCGTTGCGCCGATTGCGCAACTGCTCGCGCGCAGCGTCGAAAACCCGGAAGTGCCGGGTGCGATGCCGCAGCTGACGCAAGCGCTGCAAGGCTGGAATGGCTCGGGGCTGCCCGACGAGCAGGTCTTCGCCGCGCTGGCGGGCAGCCTCAAGCAGGCCGCCGATAGCGGGCAGCTCGGCAATGTCGCGCGACGGCTCAATTTTTATCAGCCGGAGTTCCGCAGCCTGATGATGAAGACGTCGCGCACGGTACGTTCGCAAACACCGCCCGCATGGAAGCCCGTGCTGCTCGAGGTCGATCCTCGTTGGGGAGAAAACAATACGTGGCGGTTGCTCAAGCGGGCGGCAACCTCGCCGACGCCCGACTATCTGCTGAACGCCGTCGATGCGAAGGTTGCGCAAGATGGATCGATCGCATCGGTGTCTGCGGAAAGTGCCGTATTTCGTAGCGCGTTTTCGCGCACCATCTGGATTAGCGCAACCGTTACGCTGCTATGTCTGGTGCTCGGTTATCCGGTAGCGTATCTGCTGGCGAATCTGCCGCCAAAGCAGAGTAACCGGCTGATGCTGCTGGTGATCGTGCCGTTCTGGACCTCGCTGCTGGTACGCACCACCGCGTGGTACGTGCTGCTGCAACCCGGCGGCGTGGTGAACAGCACGTTGCTGCATTTCGGTTTGATCAGCCACCCGTTGCCGCTGATCTTCAATCGCACCGGTGTGCTGATCGGCATGACGCATGTGCTGCTACCGTACATGATTCTGGCCATCTATTCGGTGATGAAGGGCGTTTCGCCGATCTATATGCGCGCGGCGCTGTCGCTCGGCGCGCATCCGGCCACGGCCTTCGCGCGCGTCTATGTGCCGCAGACGCTGCCCGGTGTCGGCGCCGGGGTGTTCCTCGTGTTCGTGCTTGCGCTCGGCTACTACATCACGCCCGCATTGCTCGGCGGCGCCGGCGACGAAATGATCAGCCAGCTGATCGCAATGCAGACCAATGAGCAGCTGAACTGGGGGCTCGCCGGCGCGTTGTCGCTGTATCTGGTGGTATTTACCGCGGTGTTTTATTTCATCTTCAACCGCCTGGTCGGCATCGACCGGCTGCGGTTCGGCTAATCACGGCGACGGAGACCGTCCATGCAAGGTTCACGCAAACGGATGCTGTCGGAGCGGCTCGCGGCGGCGGGGTTGCGCGTGCATTGCGCGATCATTTTCTTCTTCCTGGTCGCGCCGATCGTCGCGATCGTGCCGCTGTCGTTCAATTCGGGCTCGTATTTCTCGTATCCAATCGAGCATGTGTCGCTGCGCTGGTATGCACAGGCGTTCGGCGGCGCGGACTGGCAGCGCGCATTCATCAACAGCATCGGTATCGGCGCGGTGGCGACATTGATTGCGACCGCGCTTGGCACGCTTGCGGCGCTCGGGCTGGCAAGGTCCCATTTTCCGCTGCGCTCGATCATCATGCCGCTGCTGATTTCGCCGATGATCATTCCGATCGTGGTGGTCGCGGCGGGCTTCTATCTGATCTTCGCGCCGTTGGGGCTCGTCAACTCGTATGCCGGCGTGGTGCTCGCGCACGCGGCGCTCGGCACGCCGTTTGTCGTGATCACCGTGACCGCTTCGCTGCTGTCGTTCGATCAGAGCCTGTTGCGTGCGTCCGCGGGGCTTGGTGCGCCGCCTTGGGTCACGTTCCGCCGCGTGACGCTGCCGCTGATCACGCCCGCCGTCGCGACCGGCGCGGTGTTCGCGTTCGCGACATCGTTCGATGAGGTGATCGTGATTCTGTTTATCGGCGGGCCCGAGCAAAAGACCGTGCCACGGCAAATGTGGAGCGGTATCCGCGATCAGATCGATCCGTCGATACTCGCCGTGGCGACGGTGCTGATCGTGTTTGCAATTGCGCTATTCAGCGCGATGAACTGGCTGCGCGGCCGCAATGCGGCAAAGATTGCGCATCTGTAGTGTTTTTGCATGTCGTGCCGGGTTGACCCCGTACCGCATTGGGCCGAGCATATCGTGAACGCCTCACTGCAGGTTGAGTCAACTTCGTCGAGGAGACATTGCGATGCCCAACACCGTCAGGGAAAAGCGCGCGGCGTTTCGTGCGCTGCATGCTTCAGGCTGTTTTATGCTGCCTAACCCGTGGGATGCGGGCAGTGCACGCTATCTGCAAAGTCTCGGTTTCAAGGCGGTCGCGACGACCAGCTCCGGTTTCGCTTGGTCGACGGCACATGCTGACAACGCGGTATCCCGCGCGGACGTGCTGGCGCATTTGCGCCTGATCGTCGAAGCTACCGATCTGCCCGTTAACGCGGATTTCGAAAGCGGCTTCGGCGATAGCCCGGATGAAGTCGCGCAAAGCGTCATGCTAGCGGTCGAAACGGGTATCGCCGGTTTGTCGATCGAAGATTCGACCGGCGACCCCGCTGCGCCGCTGTTTCCGATTGAGGTCGCGGTGGAGCGGCTCAAAGCAGCGCGGCACGCGATCGACCAGAGCGGCGGCGACACGTTGCTGGTGGGCCGCGCGGAAAACTTCTTCGCCGGCGTGCCGGATCTCGACGATGCGATCGCACGCCTGAAGGCCTATGCCGAAGCGGGAGCGGACTGCCTGTACGCCCCGGGAATTAGCACCCGCGAACAGATCGAAGCAGTAGTAACCGCGGTGGCGCCCAAACCGGTGAACGTACTGATCGGCTCGGCTTCCGAATTCACGTTGCAGGACATGGCCACGCTTGGCGTACGGCGCGTGAGCGTCGGCGGTGCGCTGGCGCGCGCGGCGTGGGGCGGTTTTATGCGCGCGGCAGAGGCGCTGGCGCAGGGCCGCTTCGACGGATTTGCCGATGCGGCGCCCGGTGCACGATTGAACGAGCTGTTCCGGGGCCGCCACGGCTAGCGATTGACGGTTACGTCCGCGCGCTGTCGATCAGAACTTTTCGCGCATCCCGACGCGGACCACGGCCTGCTTGTTCGACTTCGACGGCGTCACGGTATTGATTGCCGCGACCGCCGGCGTGCCGAGCGAACTGGTGCCCGCCGCGACCTCGTAGGCGCCGCTCAGATAGACGTCGAAGCGCTTCGACAGAAAGTAGTCGATGATGCCGCTCAACTGGCCGTAATGCTGATTGCCGTGGCCGCCCACCGAAGCGCCGTTGGTGTACTGGTACGCGAGCCCGAACATCAGGTCCGGACGGAACAGATAGCGTCCGTTCACTTCGATCGTATTGAACGCAGCGGTGCCGTCCCTGAAATGCAGCGGGTTCGGGCCGCCGTTCGAGCCGAGGTCGGTGAGCCGATAGTTGGTGTAGACAACGTTCATGCCGAACGCGCCGTTGTCGTAGCCCGCGCCTACGCCGGCAATTTTCAGCGACGTTGCCGATGCATAGCCGGCAAATACCGGTGCCGAGAACAACAGCACGCCGGTGGTGGTTGCCGTGCCGTCCCACATCGTCGTGTTCGGACGGTTGTAGCTGCCGTACGCGGCGCCTGCCTTGAACGGCCCGTTGCCGTAGCCGATACCGAAGCTATACGTGCTGTTGGTTGCGACCGAGCCCGGTTGGCCGCCGAAGCTGCCCATCACGCTCGCGGAAAAGCCCGCGAAGATCGGCGTGGTGTACGAGATCGAATTGTTGATCCGGTACGAGCCGACCAGGTCGTCGACATCGCCGGGGTGGCCGGTGAACGAACCGATCGTCGATTGCGCGCTGCCGAACTGGCCCACATAGTTCGTGATCGAGTCGTACATGCGACCCATCTTGATCGTGCCGTATTGATCGCTGGACAGGCCGACGAACGCTTGCCGCCCGAACAGCCGGTTGTTCTGCGACAGCGTGCCGTTCGCCGGACTAAAGCCGTTTTCCAGCGTAAAGATCGCCTTCAGCCCACCACCCAGGTCTTCGACGCCGCGCAGGCCCCAGCGACTCAGCGACGGACCGCCGTCGAGCAACTGGATATTGTGCGGGCCGCCCTGATTGGTCGTATAGCTGACCGTCGCATCGATGATGCCGTACAGCGTGACCGAATTTTCGGCATGGCACACGGCCGGCAGCAGGCAAGCCGTCAAGCCGAAGAGGGTCAGTTTTTTCATGCGAGTCGTCTCCGTATGTTGTTGTAGTGAACCGTTGTTGCGAACCAGTATGAGCATTCCGCTTTTGTGTGATTTGGAATGCAAAGTAATCGGTCGATAAGAGCGTCGGTAAAAACGACGCTCGGTGCGGCTAGGTGACGTCTTTGCCGAACTTGCCGTACAGCTGTTGCGGGTTGTCGACCAGAATCATCCGCAGCGTGGCTTCGTCGTCGATCCAGTCCGCAAGCAGATCGACGAGGTCGCCGTCGTTCGGCATCGCGCGTCCGTTCATGTTGACGTGCGGCCAGTCCGAGCCCCACACCAGCCGCTGCGGCGCATGCGCAACGAGCGCGCGGGCGAGCGGCGTGACCGGTGCGTACGGAAAGTCGCCGGGCGTGCAGCGCATCGGGCCGGATAACTTGACCCACACGCGGCCGGTGTCGAGCATCTTCAGCAAACCTTTGAACGCCGGCTGGTCGATGCCGCCGTCGGCCGGCACGCAGGCAAAGTGGTCGAGCACGACCGGCGTGGGCAGGTCGAGTAGCGCGGACGATTTTTCCAGCAGGTCTTCCGGGCCCGGGTAGAACTGCACGTGCCAGCCAAACTCCGCAATCAGCGCGGCGATGCGCGGATTCAGGCGAGGCAGCGCGCCGCGATGGCTTTCGCCGACAAACCGCGCGCCGCATACGCCTAGTGCGTCGAGCCGGTCGATGTCGGCTAGCGTGGCATCGTCCGGCAGCAATGCGACGCCGCGAAAGCGTTCGCCGAAGCTTGCCAGCACGTCTTCCAGATGACGGGTGCTCTGACCGTAACCGCCGCCGCTAATAATCACCGCGCCGGCGAGTCCGAGCACGTCCTGCTGGTCGATCTGCGTTTGCGGCAACGCATCGGCGGAAATGTATTTGCTGCCCGGGTGGAACGGGTATTGCGCGGCGGGGCCGAACAGATGGATGTGCGTATCGATCGAACCGGGCGGCAAAGCAAGCCTGGGTTTTCGCGGATTCGGATCGGGCGGCTGCGTCAGCATCGGGGGCATAGGGACTCCTTGGTTTCGATCCGGTCAGTTGGCGGTGATGCCGGCGCGTTTAACCACGTCCGCCCACTGCTTCAGTTCCGACGAAATCTGCGACTGCAGCGCAGCCGGCGTACCGCCGACCGGCTCGACGCCGTACACGGCAAAGCTTTGCAGCAGCTTCGGGTCGTGCACGGATCGCACAACGGCCTGATTTATGGTATCGATAACAGCGGGCGGCGTGCCGCGTGGTGCAAGGATGGCCATCCACAGCATGCCGTCGTAGCCTTTTACGCCCAGTTCGCTGAGGGTGGGCACATCGGGCAGCTGCGCCGAGCGCTTCTCGCCGGCCAGCGCGAGCGGACGCAGGCGTCCCGCCTTGATCTGCGGCAGCGACGTAACAACGGTGTCCATCTTCATCGCGACCTGGCCGCCAAGCAGATCGTTCATCGCGGGCGCGGCACCCTTGTACGGAATGTGCACCACATGCAAACCGAGCTTTTGTAGAAGCAGTTCCATCGTCACGTGAGGCAACGTTCCGATACCGGCCGATCCGTAGTTGAGCTGTCCAGGATGCGCCTTGGCGTAGGCGACGAAGCCGTTGAAGTCGTTGAACGGCTCCTTCGAGTTGGCGATCAGCAGCTCGGGAATCTGCGCGACCATCGAAACCGGCGCGAAGTCATGCTCGGTATCGAACGGCAGATTGCGCAGCACAGCCGGGTTGATCGTGTGGTTGGGCGTGGTGAACAGCAACGTCAGACCATCCGGTTTGCTGCGCGCGACCCGTTCGGTAGCGATCGTGCCGCCCGCGCCGGGAATGTTCTCGACGATGATTTTCGTGTTCAATTGCTGGCCGAGCTGCACAGCGACGAGGCGTGCGACCGAATCGACCGTGCCGCCCGACGAGAACGGCACGAGCAGCGTGACCGGACGATCGGGCCACGCGGCAAAAGAAGCAGACGACGCACAGAACGATGCGGCCACAACGAGCAATCGGGCAGTGCGTGCGAGAAGGCGGGTCATCCCCATCGAGTGTCTCCGGTGCGGATCGTCGCGATCCTGTTTTTTCGGGTTAGCGAGACGATACGTTTTGACGGAGCACGCGGCAAATGATTGATTTTCACCCTTGTATGAATGTAATGAACCTTGCTGCGCCGCCTCATCGGAGGTGAAAAAAACGAATCTCGCGAGCAAAACAATTCATTTGATGCGGCGCCAAACCCTTACTTAGACTTGCTTCCAGCCGCACTTGCGGACGGCCTTGCCGCAAGGAAAAAAGAAGCGGTCGTATATGGAGACGAATACATGAAGATTTCCCGCACCAAGCCGTATGCACGCGTCGCGCGTCGTTGGGCCACCGTGCTGGCGTTCACTGCGGGCCTGACCGGCGCCATCGTGCCGCGCGCCGAAGCAGAAAGCCACTACCCGTCGCAGCCGATTCGAGTCGTCGTGCCGTTCGGCGTCGGCGGCCTTGCCGACATCACGATGCGCATCGTCGCCAAGGAAATGAGCACGCGTTTCGGCGACAACATCATTATTGACAATCGCCCAGGTGCGGGTGGGATTGCCGCGGCAAACGCGGTGCTCAGCGCACCGCACGACGGCTATACGATCGCGCTGTTCGCCAACGGCACGGCGATCGCGAAGTCGCTATTCAAGCTGCCATTCGATCCTGAGAAGGATTTCAAGCCCATTTCACGCGTCGCGTACTTCGATCTGCTGCTGCTGGTGAAGAACGGCGGTGCGATTCACAACCTGCACGATCTGCTGGAGGTCGCGCACAAGCGGCAAGTCACGCTTGGCGCGATCAATCCCGGCAGCACGCAGAACCTGTCGACGCAACTGTTCAATTCCACCGCGAAGCTGAATGCGGTCGTCGTGCCTTACCGGAATACCGGCGATGTGATTTCAGGTCTGGTGCGCGGCGATATCGACGTCGGCTTCGAATCGTATGCGGCGGTGAAAGGCTCGATTACGGGCGGCCAGATTCGCCCGCTAGCGGCGACCGGCTCGAAACGCTCCGCATGGCTGCCGGATGTGCCGACGGTGCAGGAAGCCGGCGTGCCGAACTACGATGTGACCGGCTGGAATGCACTGTATGCGCCCGCCGGCGTGCCGCAGCAGGCAATCGATACGTTGAACCGGCAGCTAAGGGATGTGTTGTCCTCGCCTGCCGTGATTTCCCAATTGCGCGCCCTCGGCACCGAGCCGATGGCAAGCACACCCGACGAGATGGCCAGGATCTTCCACGACGACGAAGTCAAATGGAACGCGGTCATCGTCCGCAGCGGCATCAAGCCCCAATGACATAAGGATCAATGTGCAAGCCAACCCTGCTTCGAACGACATCATGCTGATCGATACACACGTACACGTATTCAAGCGCGATATGCCGCTCGTCGACAATCCACGCCACCGGCCAAGCTACGATTTCACCACACCCCAGCTGCTCGACGTGATGGACCGCAATGGCGTGAGCCGCGCGGTGATCGCGGCCGCCAGCCCGTGGGGCGACTACAACGACTATGTGATCCGTTCGGTGCGCAACGAGCCGCGTTTGCGCGGCACTGTGATCGTCGACACCAGTGTCGAGCGTATCGTGCTGGAAGAGATGAGCGAAGCAGGCGTGGTGGGCGTGCGGCTGCCGTTCATCAGCATGCCGACGTTGCCGGATCTGGATTCATGGGGTTATCGCAAGCTGCTGCGCCGCCTGTGCGATCTGGACTGGCACGTGCATCTGCACCTGGATGGACCGCGTTTGCCGCAGGTACTGCCGCTGTTGGAACAATCTGGCGTCAAGCTCGTGATCGATCATATCGGCCGGCCCGATCCGCAAACCGGCATCGAAAGCGAAGGATTCAAGGCGATGGTGCGTTCGGTCGAGAAGGGTCGCACGTGGGTGAAGATGTCCGGCGCGTACCGGCTTGGCGAAAACGCGCGCGCATGCGCGCAGGAATTGTACCGGCGAGTCGGCGCCGAGCGGCTGATGTGGGCGAGCGACTGTCCGTTTGTCGGCGGCGAGAACGACATCACGTACGAGCGCACGATCGAGTGGCTGCGCGGCACGATTGACGATCCGGCCGATCTGCGGCGTATTTATGGTGAGAATGCGCAGGCGTTCTACTTTTCATGAGCCGTCGTGCCGACACAGGCATGAGTGTGCAAAGACGAGGCGGGTAATGCGAAGACTTCTGGAAGGAATCGGCAAAGACACATTGGCAGGCGGCTTGATGTTGGTGGTCGGTCTGGGCGCGGCGCTGCAAGGCATGAGCTATTCGATGGGCACGCTCGCCGCGCCGGGGCCCGGCCTCTTTCCCGCCGCGCTCGGCGTGCTGTTGATGCCGATCGGCATTGCGATCGCGCTGTTCGGCAAGCGGCCTGCAACCGGCGCGAGCGACACGCAGCAGCAGCGTGATCTGCCGCGCGCCGAATGGCGCGGCTGGTTCTGCATCGTGGCGAGCATCGTCGCTTTCATCGTGCTCGGCAATCACGGTGGCCTTGTGCCGGCAAGCTTCGCCGTGGCCTTTATCGCGGCGCTGGGCGACCGCGATAACCGTCTGATCGATGCACTCGTGCTCGGCGTAGCGATGGCCGTAGTCGCGGTAGTCGTGTTCTGGTGGCTGCTGCAGCTGCAGTTTCCGCTGTTTCAATGGGGCTGACCGGTGATCGAACAATCCATTCTCGATCTGCTGCAAGGATTCGGCGTCGCGTTGCAGCCGCATAACCTGATGTGGTCGTTCGTCGGCGTGCTGATCGGCAATCTGATCGGCGTACTGCCCGGCATGGGCGCGCTTTCCGCGATTTCGATGCTGTTACCGCTGACGTATACGATGCATGCGGTGCCGGCCATCCTGATGCTTGCGGGCATTTTTTATGGCTCGCAGTATGGCGGCGCGATCGGCGCGATTCTGCTGAATCTGCCGTGCCATCCGCCGCATGCGGTGACCTGTCTCGATGGTTATCCGCTCACGCGCAAAGGCAAAGGCGGCACCGCGCTTGGCGTGACGATGATCGCGTCGTTCTTCGCGGCATCGGTGGGCATCGTCGTGATGATTTTCGCGTCGCCGTTGCTGGTGAAGATCGCGTTCAAGTTCGGGCCGCCGGAAATCTTCGCGATCATGCTGCTCGGTTTGCTGGCCGGCGGCACGATGTCGCGCGGCTCGGCGCTCAAAGGTGTGGCGATGACGATCTTCGGCCTGCTGCTCGGCAGTGTGGGCACCGACGTGAATAGCGGTGTGATGCGCTTCACGTTCGGCTCGCCCGATCTGTCCGATGGCGTCGAACTGGTTGCGCTCGCATTGGGTTTTTATGGCGTCACGGAGTTTCTGCGCAACGTGAACCGCATCGACAAGGTCGGCGGCGATACGACCTTGCGGATGCGCGACATGCGGCCCACGCGAGCCGAACTCAAGCAGTCGTTCTGGCCGATGGTGCGCGGCACTACGGTCGGCACGCTGTTCGGCGCGATGCCTGGCACCGGCCCGACGATCACGACGTTCATCGCCTACGCGCTCGAGCGGCGTCTATCGAAACATCCGGAGCGTTTCGGACAGGGTGCACTCGAAGGCGTGGCAAGCCCGGAAGCCGCATCGCATTCCAAGACGCAGGTGGACTTCATCCCGACGATGAGCCTCGGCATCCCCGGCGACGCGGTGATGGCGCTGATTCTCGGCGCCTTGCTGATTCACGGCATCCAGCCGGGGCCGCAACTGATCACCGAGCACGAGGATTTGTTCTGGGGTTTGATCGGCAGCTTCTGGATCGGCAACGTGCTGCTGGTGCTGCTGAACGTGCCGATGATCGGCATCTGGGTGAAGCTGTTGCGCGTGCCGTATCGCTTTCTGTTTCCTGCGGCGTTGTTCTTTATCGCGGTAGGCGTCTACAGCACGAACAACAATCTGTTTCAGGTCGGCGAAGTGGTGGTGTTCGGTCTGATCGGCGCACTGCTGGTGGCGCTGGATTTTCCGGTGTCGCCGATTTTGCTCGGCTATGTGCTGGGGCCGATGGTCGAAGAGAACTTCCGCCGCGCGATGTTGCTGTCACGCGGCAGCCTGTCGATCTTCGCCGACCGGCCGATTGCGCTTGGCTTTCTGATTGTGGGCGCGCTGCTGGTGGTGTTGCAGATCGTGTTTGCGTGCCGTGCAAGTTTGACGCGACGGCGCGTAGCGGATCAGACGCGGCTCGGGGCGCCGGAAATTGCGTCGGCTACCGATGATTGATCGCGCAACCTGTAGCTCGTTGCGCGTCCAGCCGAGCCGCGGCGAGTCGCTGCGGCTCGGCCAGCATCCGCGCTCAGACCGCAGCCGCCGGCACGTCCGCGCGAAAAGTGGCAAGGCGTTCTTCGATATCGCGCTCGATCATCGAGCGCAGCATGTTCGCCGGCGGCTGCAGCACGGTTTCGGGCCGCGTGACGGAGGCGAGGCAGCGGGTGATCTCGGGTTCGATCAGCGGCAGCGCTACCACGCCGGGAAAGCTGGCCGCCGCGAGATACGGCACGATCGTCAAGCCGAGCCCGGCGCGCACGAAATCGATGGCCGCGCCGGTATGCTGCGTCTCGTAGCCCCAGCGAAAGCGCGATACCTGATGGCCGAGCGCTTCGTCGATCGTGGTGCTGTTGCCCGCATTCAGGCTGATGCGGATCAGCGTCTCGTCGATCAGGTCGGCCCAACGCACGACGCGTTGCCCGACCAGCCGATGGCCGAGCGGACACACCAGCGCGAACGGTTCGCGCGCGAACTTGTCGATGGTCAGATTGAGGCGGCTCGGCATGTTCACCGAAATGCCGAACGCAGCCGATTCGGCTTCGACCAGTTCGGCGATTTCGCTGATACCGGTGTCGAACATGCGTACCGACATGTGCGGGTACGCTTCGCCGAAGCGCTTCAGAATGGAAGGCACATGCGTTAACGCGAGCGTCGGCAGGCACGCGAATGCGAGCCATTGCGGTGCGGTGTCGCGATGCTGCCGCAGCGTTTCGTACGAACTCTCCAGCTCGCGAATCGCCACGCGCACGCGCGGCAGCAGCGCACGGCCCGCATCGGTGAGCGTCAGCTCGCGGCTCGTGCGCGCGATCAGCCGCACGCCGAGGCTCTCCTCCAGCTTGCGGATGCGATGGCTGATCGCCGTTTGCGACAGGTTCAGGCGCAGCGCAGCCGGCTGAAAGCCGCCGCATTCCACGATCGTGAGGAAGGCCTGCATGCCAAGGAAATCGATTTGCATGCGCGCGATGGTATCGGCATTGAAACAGCCGGGCAATCGGGCCTTTCCCGGCGTGAAAACGCATTG
>DATLOW010000156.1:0-11752 GCA_035536055.1 Paraburkholderia sp.
AGGCTATACGCGAGGGAGAAGCCGGCCACGCGCACTTCCACCGGCATCACTTCGGTCAGCGACACGACCATCGCGCCGTTGTAGATGCCGAAGAAGAACGAGAACCACATCAGCACGGCGAGCATGCGGCCGAAGCTCGGCGCCGATGCGAGCCACGACATCGACGGATACGCGGTCAGGATCGCGAGGATCGTGATTGCCAGCAACAGCGGCTTGCGGCCGATGCGATCGGACAGTTCGCCGCCGATCGGCAGCCAGATGAAGTTGGCGATACCCACGAACAGCGTGACGATCAGGCTGTCCTCAGTGGACAGCTTCAGCACGGTCTTGCCGAAGGTCGGCGTATAGACGGTGATCAGATAGAACGTGGTGGTGGTCATCGCGACCAGCAGCATGCCGGCGAGCACCACGCGCCAGTTATCGGCCATCGAGCGGAAGATTTCGCCGACGCTCGGATGATGCGTGCGCTTCTGGAACGCTTCGGTTTCCTGCAGCGAGCGGCGCAGCATAAACAGAAACGGCACGATCAGGCAGCCGATGAAAAACGGCACGCGCCAGCCCCATGCATGCAGCGTCTCGAGCGGCAGCATGCGGTTCAGCGCGAAGCCGAGCGCGGCCGCGACGACGATCGCAACCTGCTGGCTGGCCGACTGCCAGCTCACATAGAAACCCTTGCGGCCAGGCGTCGCCATCTCGGCCAGATACACCGATACGCCGCCCAGTTCCGCACCTGCCGAGAAGCCTTGTAGCAGCCGGCCGAGCAGCACCAGCAGCGGCGCGAGTGCGCCGATGGTCCCGTAGCCCGGCACGCAGGCGATCAGGATCGTGCCGCTCGCCATCAAGGTCAGCGTAACGATCAGGCCTTTGCGGCGGCCGACCTTGTCGATGTAGGCGCCGAGCACGATCGCACCGAGCGGACGCATCAGGAAGCCGGCGCCGAACACCGCGAAGGTCAGCATCAACGATGCGAAATCGCTGTCGGTCGGGAAGAAGACCTTGGAGATGTAGGTGGCGTAAAAGCCGAACAGAAAGAAATCGAATTGCTCGAGAAAGTTGCCGCTGGTCACGCGCAGCACCGCTGCGACCTTCGACCGCGGTGTCTGTGCTGCAACGGAAGTCGGGGTGGTCGGGGGCACGATATTTGTCTCCATATGTTTCCGGATGGCTTGATTTGAACCTGGCATGCCGCCACTTTCTTTCAAATTGAAAGAAAGTGGCGGCATTGCGAGCGCGCCCCGTACGCTAACTCATTCCGAACCGAGCTTCAAATTGTTCGCTTGCCGTTTTTCGATTGACGATTTCAATAGTGCCGCCGAGCGATAGATGCCATGCGCGAATTTACCGTACGGCAGCGTCGCGAACAGTGCGATTACGATACCCAGATGCACCGCGAGCAGCCAGGCCATCGCGCCGCTATCGCGCCAGGCGAGCAGCGCGAGGCCGCTCGCAGCGGTCAGCAGCAGCAGCGCGATAAAGCCGCGGTCCAGCGGTTTTTGCTGTGCATCGCCATGTGCAGGATGGCGCTTCAGATTCAGCCGCAGCAGGCCGGCCGGCCCGACGATCAAGCCGATCCCGCCGAGCGTGCCGAGCAGCACCGGCACGCTGAACAGCGGGTAGGGCGCGGCCAGGCCGAGGAAATAGTGATAAAAGGTTGCCACCACCGTCGACGCGAAACACAGCATGAAGCCGTAGAAGGTCAGGTGATGGAAGCGGCGGCGTGCAAGTGTGAAGCGGTCGTCGGCTTCGTTGCAGCCGTCGCCGTGACCGCCGTCCAGATACTTGAGCGTCAACGCATGGCGGGTGGCTTCCGCGACCGCCGCGGCTGACGCTGTGCCGGCCGATACGTCTTTCCAGAAACGTGTCACGCCGATGCCGAGCGACAATGCGGCCAGTACGAACACCACGCCGAACAGCAGCGCCAGCAGGTTGTGCGGGAAGATCGCATAGAAGTTGCCGGACAGCGGTGTGCCGAAGGCGGCGCCTTGCAGCGCGACACCCAGCACCAGAAACAGCGCCAGCCCGCCGGCGAGCGCAAGCGCGACCGTCAGCCCGTTGCGCCGGTACAGCGCGCCCAGCGACGCCGGCACCGCGTATTCGCTATACGTGTCGACGCGGACCTTCGCCATCGTTTGCGGCACGTTGACCGCGAACTCGTGAGGCGGTGCGTACTGGCACGCGTGATAGCACGCGCCGCAGTTATGGCACAGGTTCGCGAGGTAGTTCACATCCGCTTTGCCGAACTCGAGGCGGCGCGTCATTGCGGGGAACACCGCGCAAAAGCCTTCGCAGTAGCGGCATGCGTTGCAGATCTGCATCTGCCGCGCGACTTCGGTTTCGTTTTCGGTGAGCGGCAGCACGCGAATCGCCGCATGCGGATTGCCGTCCGCAGCGCGTTTGCGCTGGCTTTCGTCGCCGCCGTCGGCGAGTTGCTGCGCTTCGCGCGTGAGTGCTTCAAGCTTGTGCACGGTGAACTCCATTCGATGCGCGCGCGGCAGGCGCGTCCGGTTGTGCAGGTGCGCGCTGCGCGGCGCGCGCGGCTTCGGTGCCGGCGATGCGGCCGAACGCCGTGCCGATCGACATGCCGACGCCCGCCGTATAGCCCTTGCCGAGCACGTTGCCCGCCATCATCTCGCCGGCCACGAACAGGTTGTCGCTCGGCGCGCCGTTGAAGTGCACCTGCGCGCGATCGTTGACCTTCAGGCCGAGATACGTGAACGTGATGCCGGGCCGCAGCGGATACGCGTAGAACGGCGGCTTGTCGAGCGGCAGCGCCCAATGCGTTTTGGCGGGCGTGAGGCCGGCGGTATGGCAGTCGTCGAGCGCGGTGTGATCGAAGGTGCCGGGCTGGCAGGCGGCGTTGTAGGCGGCGATGGTGTCGAGGAATTGCGCTTCCGGCAATTGAAGCGCGCGCGCAAGCTCCGGCAGCGTCTGCGCTTGCGTACCCGGAAACACTGGCGGCATAAAGCGGCCCACGGCTTTCGAGTCGATGATCGAATAGCCGATCTGCCCCGGCTGCTGCGCGACGAGGCGGCCCCAGATCGCATAGCGTTTCGGCCAGAAGTCTTCGCCTTCGTCATAGAAGCGTTGCGCGTCGCGATTCACCACCACGCCGAGCGACACACAGTCGATGCGCGTGCAGATGCCGCCGTCGTACAGCGGCGCGCGCGCGTCGATCGCCACGCAATGCGATTGCGACGGATCGCCGATCGCATCGGCGCCGGCATCGAGCATGAAGCGCAGCAGCACGCCCATGTTGAAGCGCGTGCCGCGAATCAGGAAATTGTCGGCCGGCCATTCGCCGCGCTCGTTTTGGCCCCACGCATCGCGCAGCCACGTGCGGTTCGATTCGAAGCCGCCGGCCGCGAGCACGCAGGCGCGCGCTTCGAAGCGGGTTGCGCCGCTGATCGCGGCGACGAAGCGGCCGTCCCGCAACTCGATCGAATCGACCGGCGTGTCGTAGCGGATCTGCACGCCGAGCGCTTCGGCGCTGCGGTAGTACGCGTTGACGAGCGCCTTGCCGCCGCCCATGAAAAACGCATTGGTGCGCGCCACATGCAGCGCGCCCGACAGCGGCGGCTGGAAGCGCACGCCGTGCTTTTCCATCCACGGCCGGCAGGTGGACGACGCGCGGATCGCGAGGCGCGCGAGCGGTTCGTTGGTGATGCCGCCGGTCACCTTCAGCAGATCCTGCCAGTACTCTTCTTCGGGATAGGCGTCGACCAGCACGTCTTGCGGTGCGTCGTGCATGCAGCGCAGATTGCGCGTGTGCTGCGAGTTGCCGCCGCGCCAGGCGCGCGGCGCGGCTTCGAGCAGCAGTACCGATGCGCCCGCTTCGCGCGCCATCAGCGCAGCGCAGAGCGCGGCATTGCCGCCGCCGATGACGAGAACGTCGATCATGTTGAGGGTCTCCTTGATGGCTGCGAATGTAGTCGGCGCGGCGTGGGGCTGCAATCAGCGGGGCGGCAATGGGTCTTCAGTTTTTGTGAAGGGCGGTGGCGGGGTGGGTTGGGGCGCGCCGGCTCCATGGCGGGCTTTCGTTGCCGGATTTCGTCGCCGGCGACGCGAGGCGAGCCGCGCGCGGGCGTGGCTGGCGTGGCGCGCGCGGCGGCTACGCCGCAGCCTCAGGCGTCCCTCGGCGTCCCCTCGGCGCTCCTTTAGCGCTCCCTCAGCGTAAGGCCGCGCCGAGCCACTGTCCGGCGCTCACCAGCTCACGCGCAGTATCCGCCAGCACCACGCGTGCCGCCAGTCCCGCCGGCGACAGCTCGTCGTCGGAAACGCTGACGAGCAGATTGGGCCGCACCGCGTCCGCGGCGGCGATCTGTACGCTGGCGAGCGCCGCGTTTTCCGCGCGCGCCAGCGCGGCGCCCGGCTGGATCGTCGCGCCGAGGCCGCCGCGCACCGCGTCCATCAGCATCGCGAGGCCGTCGACTTCGGCGACGATGCGCGGTTCGTATCTTGCCTGTCTGAACGAAGCCGACAGCAGCGTGCGCAGCCCGTGCGGGCCGCTCGGCAGGATCAGCGGCAGCGCGCCGAGCTTTGCGAGGCGCACCTGCTTGCCGCGCGGCATGCCCGCAAGGCCGGGCGCGCCGATCACGAACAGCCGTTCGTCGAGCAGCGGCAGCATGCTCCAGCGTTGCGCCGGTTCTTCGTGAAAGAGAATCGCAAGGTCGATCTGCCGCGCACCGAGCATCGACGCCAGATAGCCGGACAGGCTCTCCACCATGCGCAGCCGCACCTCGGGATAACGCTCGCGCATCGCGCGCATGAACGCGAGGCCAAGCACACCGCTGGTGCTGGGCGCGAGGCCGACGCTGACGTGGCCCGACAGCCGCGCCTGCTGCGCGGCGAGCGCGGCGTCGTCGACGTGGCGCAGCGCGAGCTGCGCCTGGCGCCAGAATGCCAGGCCCGCGTCGGTCGGCACGACGCCGCTCGACGTGCGCTGCAACAGACGCGTGGCCAGTTCGCTTTCCAGACGGCTGATCTGCTGGCTCAGCGCCGACGTGACGACGCCAAGCTCGAGCGCCGCTTTGCCCATGCTGCCATGTTCGACGACGCTGACGAAATATCGCAACTGGCGCAGTTCCATGGTTTTCCTCGCTCGCGTTCGTCGTTGGCTTTGGTGTTGGGCTTTTGCTGTTGCAGGGCGGCATTGTGCGCCACGCGGTCGCGCCGCATCTGTGTGCGCTAAACGCGGCCGCATCATCGCAGGCTTCGGTATTATGGTGCGGTGTTCAATTGTCTGAGCGGAAGACAATCATGTCAGCGGAAATTGCAGTGGTGCGGCCGCAAACGCTGCGCCATCAGGTCGAAAACGTGCTGCGCCAGGCGATCGTGTCCGGACGTTTCGCGCCCGGCGCGCGGCTGGTCGAGCGCGAACTGTGCGAATCGTTGGGCGTGAGCCGCACCTCGGTACGCGAGGCGCTGCGCAAGCTCGAAGCGGAGAAGCTGGTGCGCAACGTGCCACACAAGGGCCCGGTGGTCGCGGTGATGTCGCGTGAAGAGGCCGCCGAGCTGTATACGCTGCGCGCGTTGCTGGAGGGATTCGCCGCTCACGAGTTCGCACGGCTCGCCGACGATCGGGCGATCGCCCGCTTCGGCGAAGCGGCGAAGGAGCTTCGCGCACAGGCCGCGGCGCGCAGCCAGGAAGGGGTGCTGCAGGCCAAGTCCGCGCTGTACGACCTGCTGCTCGACAACTGCGGCAATGCGCTGATCAAGGAAATCCTGACGAGCCTGTATTCGCGCATCAATCTGCTGCGCGCCACCTCGCTGATGCATCCGGAGCGGCTGCCCGCCAGCCTGCGCGAGATCGACCGGCTCTACAAGGCGTTGAAGGCGCGCGACGCCGAGGCGGCGCGCGAGGCCGCGAGCCTGCACGTGCAGAATGCGCAGCAGGCGGCGATGCGGATGCTGGAGGCGCAGCAGGGGCAGGACGGCGCCTAGCAGCGCACGTGCAACGAGCGGGTTGGCCCAGGCGGGGCGTGGCGGCATCCTGCTGCGCGATGCGACTGCGAAACTGGCCAGCGCTGTCAAACATCTGCTCGAGGGGCGGTTGCGGCGCATACCAGGTGTCAGCTCGAGCGCTTGCCGCAAGGTCGTGCGATACAATCCGGCATCGCAATCGCACCGCATGGATGATCAGTGGAAAAGCGCGCACGCGCCGCCGCCGGCGGCAAGACCCGGTCGACCGCGGGCAAGACCCGCGCCGGCGGCACCGCAGTGCGCATGATCGACGTTGCGAAAGCCGCCAATGTGTCGCTGATGACCGTGTCGCGCGCGTTGAACGAGCCCGACAAGCTTTCCGAAGAAACCCGCAAGCTGGTGCTCGATACGATCCGCGAGATCGGCTATGTGCCGAATTCGATCGCATCGAATCTGGCGTCCAACCGCTCGAACGTCGTCGGGCAGATCGTGCCCAGCATCCAGAATTCGTTGTACTCGCATACGATGAAGGGCACGTCGGACGTGCTGCGCGCGGCCGGCATGCATCTGCTGATCGCCGACAGCGGCCATTCGCTCGAAGAGGAAGAAGCGCTGATCGGCGCCTTCGTCGCGCAGCGCGTATGTGGGCTGCTGCTGCACAACACGGTGCATACGCCGCGTGCGATGCAGATCGTGCGTCAGGCGGGCATTCCGGTGATCGAAACCGGCGACCTGGTGCGCAACCCGCTCGACTCCGTGATCAGTTACTCGAATTTCAATGCAGCGAAGCAGATGACGCTGTATCTGGCGGAGCGCGGTTACCGGACCATCGGCTTCGTCAGCTTGCCGATGCGCAACAACCCGCGTTCGAAGGAACGCCTGAAGGGCTACTACGCGGCATTGACGGCGCTCGGGCGCGAGCGCAACCCGGCGCTGGTGTGCGAAGCGGAACAGGGGCTGACACCCGGCGCGGACGCGCTGGTCGACATGATGCAGCGCGTGCCCGAAGTCGACGCGATCTTCTTCGCCGGCGATGTGCTCGCAGTGGGCGCGCTGTTCGAGGCGCAACGACGCGGCTGGAAGGTGCCGCAGCGCGTCGCGATTGCAGGCTTCGACGATCTCGACATCCTGCGGCACACGGTGCCGACGCTGACCTGCCTGAATCTGCCGCGGCTGGAAATCGGGCGCCGCAGCGCCCAATGCCTGCTGCAGCGTTTGCGTGGCGGCGACGCGGCAGGGCCGGTGCGGCTCGATCTCGGCTTCGAGATCATCCAGCGCGAAAGCACCTGAGTTTGTGCATGCGAGATCGTGACGATCCAGCGTCGAATTCAGCCGCTCAAAAAGAGCAGCCCGCGGACCAACCCGCCGGCAAGTACGTCCACAAGCACGCGGACTGGCTGACCCGTCTTGCGCCGGTGCTGTTTCTGCTGCTGTGGTCGACTGGTTTCCCGCTCGCAAAGATGGGGCTGCGCTATGCGTCGCCGATGGCCTTGCTTGCATGGCGTTTCGGCTTGACCGTCGCCGTGCTTTTGCCGCTGTTCGTCATTTTGCGGCCGCCGCTGCCGCGCAATGCGGCGGCGTGGCGTCAACTGATCGTCGCAGGATTTCTGATCCAGACGATGTACTTCGGCTTGAGTTATCTGGCGTTCAATGCGGGCATCTCGGCAGGTTTGGCGGCACTGATCGCTTCGCTGCAGCCGTTGCTGGTGTCGCTGCTCGCGCCGAAACTGGTCGGCGAACATATCGCGTTGCGTCAGTGGGTCGGGTTGTTTCTTGGTCTTGCCGGCGCGGCGGGCGTGATTGTGGTGCGCTCGCGCGTCGAGGTCGAATCGTTGTGGGGCGTCGTGTTGATCACCGGCGCGCTGTTCGGCATCACGGCGGCGATGTTCTACGAAAAGCGTTATGGCACGCCACAACATCCGGTCACCGCGAATCTGGTTCAGTACACGGTGGGCTTCGTGACTTGCGCGCCCGCGGCGCTGTGGCTCGAGCATGCGCGCGTGCAGTGGACCGGCGAGTTCGTGGCGGTGCTTGCTTATCTGGTGATCGGCAATTCGCTGGTGGCGATTTCGCTGCTGCTCGCCATGTCGCGGGCCGGCAAGGTGTCGCGCGTCGCGTCGCTGTTTTTGTTCGTGCCGCCGCTGGCTGCCGCGATGTCGTGGCTGTTGCTCGGCGAAGCGATGCCGCCGCTCGCGTGGGTGGCGATGGCGGTGGCGGCGCTGGGAGTGTTTATTGGGGCTTCGTCGCGCGCGGGTGACGGCAAAGGCGAGTCCGGGACTGCGCGGCGCGACGAAGCACGTCGCTAGTACTAGTCGGCGGCGCGCCGCTCAGAAGCGATACGACACGCCGATCTGCAAGGTCGGATACCAGCGAAACGGCGACGCCTTATCCTGCACCTGCTGCAGTCCCGTCGCGATGATCTCCTGGCTCATCGCAGGACCGGCCGCTTGAGCGAGCGCTGGCGACAGCGTATAGGTGGAGCGCGGCATGCCGTACGCGACGCCGAGTTCCGCGGTGAGCCCAAAGCCTTTTGCCTTCGGCTGGAAACCGTATCCCACACCGAGATAAGGCATCACGGTCGGCCACTTGACTGTGACGGTCGCGTATTCGCCGGGAAAGGCGGGTGTGGTTTTCCCCTCGAACGTGTAGGTGCCGTTGGTCGGCACGGAATTGCCACTGACCTCGTTGTCGTTGAAGCGCAGGCCGGCCACGATGCGAAAGCCGCTGTTCGACCACGGGAAGAAGTCGCCATAGATCCCGCCCTGGCGCAGACGCACCGTTGTGTCGTAGCGGTTCCCGCCGACAGACCAACTGCGCGGGAAGGACAGCGCGTTGAAGTCGGCATGCAAGCCGAACCATGAATAGACGTTCAGCGCTGCGCCGATCCCGACGCCCTGCGTGCCGCCCTGCAGATAAACCTCCTGCGCGTGGGAGGTTTCGAACGCTATGGTCAAACCGAGTGCCCAGATTGCTTTTGCTTTTGTCACGGGGCCTCCCTTAGGCGTGTGACAGCGTGGCCTGGTGTTGTCGCGGTTGTCTGTGCGTGGCTGTGTCGCTGTCTCCTTGCAAGGTTTATGGATCCCGCATAGTGATCATGGTCAGGGCGATGCCGGCAGTCTGTGGGGTCTCGAACTGTGTGGGCGTTGAATGGAAGGGGGAAACCCGCGATGGCTTTGGCCATGGGGAGGCGAGCTTCTGAAACTTTTAGTAAACCGATTCTATTTCCGCAAACGTTAAATGGATTGACGGAAGACGTGATTTTGTGTGCGGCTCTAACGTTAATTCTTGGTCTGTCGCAGGTAAAAGGCATTCAGTCAGGCTGCCAGAGCACTCAATGCCGTGACTCGATTCATTTGGCATAGAACGCGATAGGCGAGAGAAACTCCCCAGGGACAATCTGTATGCGGTATTCAAGCGTCGCCAGCGTCTGTGCTCTCAGACTGTCTGTTGAACGCACGGCACTTGCCGCTGTGATCGGAACCTGTGTAGGCAATCAACGATGTTGTCTGTTGTCATATTGTTATTAAGTAAATAACGGTGTAGAGTGGCAACAACGACCGGGAAAGCGCGGCACACAACACTGGTCGGCATATTTTCCCTGAGCTTTGCAGGGAGGCAGCAGGGCACATGGGCGGCGCTCCATCGCGGGCGTTCTCCGCCTTGCCTGATAAGGCTGTCCGTCGGATCGGCGCAACGTCTTGCGCCATCTGCAATTGAGACCAACTAACATTTTTCTATACCGAAGGGACCATCGGATACGACAGTCTATTAATCTTGCATAGCCTACTTCTTCCGCCTACAAGCCATTGTCAGCGATAAGGCAAGCACGTCCGGCGCATTGCTACGCGGGGACTGTCCAGAAAGGTAATTACCCTTTCTGAGTCAGAGTGGCGAAATGCGGCAATAGCAGAACTGCGCCGCTTTCAGCAACGGCCGGTGTGTTTCCTTATGCTCAGCATTCGCTGCGCTATTTCGTCGCGCGTGCGCGTAGAGCGGCCAACATCAAGTGTTGTCAGATCGGCCGCTTTTGAAGGCCAGCGCTAACCCTGTTGAACGATCGACTAAAGAAGATCGAGGCGGAGCTATGCATCGCGTTTAAGCATTAAAAACCGGACGGTCTGAAAACAAATAAAGTTTTTATTCAGATCTGGCGAACAACGAATAAATTTCTACGGGGAACAGGGGTGAACACAGGCGGGCCGCATGTGGTCGTCATTACGGGCAGTAGCGCCGGTCTTGGGCGCGCGCTGGCGGTTTGTTACGCCGCGCCCGACGTCACACTGGGATTGATCGGCAGGAATCTGGAACGACTCGAAGCGGTCGCGTCCGAGTGCCGCGCGCGCGGCGCTCACGTGGTGACCGGTGGTGTAGACGTGCGCGATGCGGCCGCAGTCCAGCAGTGGATGCTCGATTTCGACGCGCAGCACCCGATCGATCTGCTGATCGCCAATGCCGGTGTCGCCAGCACGCTACAGTCCCCAGACGACTGGGAAGGCGTAGAACGAACCGCCGAGATCGTCGATACCAATCTATATGGCGCGTTATATACGCTGCTGCCGGCGATCGACCGGATGCGCGTGCGGCACCGCGGACAGATTGCGGTGATCAGTTCGCTCGCCGCATTGCGCGGCATGGCGATCTCGCCTGCTTACTGCGTCAGCAAGGCAGCGCTGGTGGCCTACTGCGACTCGGTCCGCCCCGTGCTCGCGCAGGATCGCATCGACATGTCGGTGGTGATGCCAGGCTTCGTGCGCACCGCGATGAGCGATGTCTTCCCAGGAAACAAGCCGTTTATGTGGAGCGCGGAGAAGGCAGCGCTGCACATCAGGAAGCGCCTCGCACAGCGCCGCAAAGAGATCGCGTTCCCCTTCAGTCTGGCACTCGGCATGAAGTTGCTGCGGTTGCTGCCGGCTGTCGTGGCCGATGCGATCCTCGGTCGCCTGTCCTATCTTCCACGCCGGGTAGCGTGACGTGCTGCCCGAATTTGCCATCGCGGCGGCCGCGGTCGCGTGCTCTTTTGTTGTCGAGGCGATTGCCGTGCCGCGGGCGGCGCTTTGCCGCCCCATAGTGGCTGTCTCGCTGCACGTCGTCGCGCTAGCCGTTGTGGCCGGCGCGAGCACTGCTATCACCGGCCGGCCGCTGTTCTCGATGGCCATCGCCACTGCGTTGATCGTGTTGCTCGCCGTGGTCAGCAACGCGAAGTTTGAATCGCTGCGGGAATCTTTCGTCTTCACCGACATGAGTCTGTTTAGTCAGGCTCTGTCGCATCCCCGTCTTTATTTGCCGTTTCTGGGTATCGGCAAGATGCTCGCCGTGCTGGTCGTGATGATCGCTGCCGTGGCCGGCTTCCTGGCAGAAGCGCCAATAGAAGCGCTGCAGCGCAGCGCCGTGGGCCTGATCGCCATGCTTTGCCTGCCGGTTTGTGTTGCGCTATCCCGTCACTTGCCGCTTTCGCTCGACCCCTTGTTGGATCAACGTCGCATCGGATTCTTCGCCGCGTTCGTGGCTTACGTTGCCAATGGTTTAGCCCGCACCGAACGGCGCGCGTTTGCTCGCGCAACCGAGAAGGGGCCGTTCGCGAGCGGTGATCCGCTCGCGTATCCCGACACGCACCCCCACCCGGACGTGATCGTGATTCAGAGCGAGTCCTACTTCGATGCGCGTCGGCTGGGTGGATGCGTGATGTCCGGTCCTTACGCGAATCTCGATCGAATCAGGCGCGAAGCGTTCGCGCAAGGCCGTCTGACGGTGCCGGCTTGGGGCGCCAATACGATGCGCAGCGAGTTCTCGATGTTGACGGGCCTACCGATGGCAGCGCTTGGCTATGCGCGCT
>DATLOW010000157.1:0-28965 GCA_035536055.1 Paraburkholderia sp.
TCAGGCGCGGTCGGCGTCCGGCCGCACGTTGCGCGGCGTGCGCTTCGGTGTGCCGCGCGCCGCACAGCTCGAATTTTTCGGCGACGAAGGCTATGCGCACGCATTCGATGCGGCGCTCGCGCGCTTGCGCGAAGCTGGCGCTGAGCTGGTCGAACTCGACTTCGAGCCGTTTCTGGCGGCCGCGCGGCTGTTGTACGAAGGCCCGTTCGTCGCCGAGCGGCTGGCGGCGATCCGCCCGTTCTTCGAGCAGCAGCCCGATGCGCTGCATCCGGTGATTCGCGAGATCGTTGGCGGCGCAACGAAGTGGAGCGCCGCGGATCTGTTCGCTGCGCAGGACCAGTTGGCCGCACTGCGGCTCAACGCGCAGACCGCATGGACGGCGAGCGGCATCGACGCGATCGTGATGCCGACCTCGGCGACTACCGCCACTGTCGACGAGCTCGAAGCGGACCCGATTCGCGTCAACTCGCGCTTCGGCTATTACACGAATTTCGTCAACCTGTTCGATCTGTCCGCGCTCGCGGTGCCGGCGGGGCAGTGCACGGTCGGCAAGCATAGCGGCCTGCCGTTCGGCGTGACCTTCGTCGGCCGTGCGCACGACGATGCGGCCTTGCTGCAGCTCGCGTATGCGTGGCTCGGCGAAACGGCGGAAGACGAGCGCGCGCCAGCCGCCGCCCGTGCTGCAGATCGGAATAATGTGACGCCGGCCGCCGACGCGTCGGTGCGCGTCGCGGTGGTCGGCGCGCATCTGCGCGGCGAGCCGCTGAACTTCCAGCTGACGCTGCGCGGTGCGCGCTTTATCGAGGAAACCGCCACGTCGCCCGATTACCGGTTGTATGCGCTGGCAGCGGCGAGCGGCGCCGTGGCGAAGCCGGGCCTCGTGCGCGTACCGGCGGACGGCGCGCAGATCGCGCTGGAAGTGTGGGAGCTGCCGCTTGCCGCGTACGGCAGTTTCGTCGCGGAGATTCCGGCGCCGCTCGGGATCGGCACGCTGCTGCTCGCCGACGGCACGAGCGTGCAGGGCTTCCTGTGCGAAAGCGTCGCGCTGGCCGGCGCTACCGACATCACGTCGTTCGGCGGCTGGCGCGCATATCGCGCAAGCCTCAACCCACGCTGAGCGGGAGCAGCTCGACATGTTGCGCACGCAAGCGAACCACCCACGGAGAAGCCGATGAGCACGACGGTCAACAGTCGGACCGAGAGCACGGCCGAAAGCGCGACCCGCAGCCGGACCAGAAACCGCACCGAATGGTTCGCCGTGCGCCGCGAACTGTCGGGCAGAAGCCGCTGGCTGCTTGCGCTCGGCTCGTTTGCGCTGCCAGTGCTCGTGTGGTGCATGGTCAGCTATCTGCCGTTCGTCTGGCACCCGCAGATGCTGATCGACAAGCCGGGTAGCGTCGACTATTTCCAGCCGGGTATGCGCATCGACAAGGCGACCTTCGCCGACGAGCTCGCGCAGGCGCAGGCAAAACACGCGGCGCTGCCCACCGGCGTGCCGGTCAACCCGGTCTATCTGCCGGCGCCGCACGAAGTGTTACGCGCGTTCTATACCGCGTTCACCACGCCACCCGCGTCGCGCGACGCGCCGTGGCTGCACCAGAGCCTGTGGCACAGCATCCAGGTGATCTTCTGGGGCTTCGTGATTTCGTCGGCACTCGGTGTGCCGCTCGGCATCATCTGCGGCACGTATAGCGCGCTGGCGCGGCTGCAGGAGCCGTTTATCGAGTTCTTCCGCTATCTGCCGGCGCCCGCGTTCGGCGCGTTGATGGTAGCGATACTCGGCATCTACGATGGCCCGAAGATCGCGATCATCGTGATCGGCACGTTCTTCCAGCAGGTGCTGATCGTCGCGAACACCACCCGCAAGCTCGAATACGGGCTGTTCGAGGCGGCCATGACGCTCGGCACGAAGAAGCTGAAGCTGCTTACGCACGTGGTGATTCCGGGCATTCTGCCGGACCTGTATCGCGATCAGCGCATCCTGCTCGGCTGGGCCTGGACTTATCTGATCGTCGCCGAACTGGTCGGCACCAGTTCGGGCATCACGTGGTACATCACGCAGCAGGCGCGCTACGAGCATTTCGACAACGTCTACGCGGCGATCATGATGATCGGCATCATCGGTCTTGGCACCGATCTCGTGCTTGCATGGGCCGGGCGCAAGCTGTTTCCGTGGGACCGCACGCTGAAGGCATGAGCACTTCCACCATTCGTCCGATCGCCAACTCACAGGGTTTCAACATGTTGAATCCGCAACCGGTTCCTTCGTACCTGCTGCAATCCGACGCGGTGCGCGCGCGTTTCGAGCGCCTGAAGGCACGCGAGGTGATGCTCGACGTGCGCGAGCTCGGCAAGTGCTTTGCTACGCCGCAGGGAGAGCACGTCGCGCTCGAACGCATCAGCTTTCAGACGCATCGGCGCGAATTTGTCTGCGTGATCGGACCGTCGGGCTGCGGCAAGTCGACACTGATCCGCATCCTCGCCGGGCTCGAGCGGCAAAGCAGCGGCACCGTGCTGGTGGACGGCAAAGTGGCCGATGGGCCAGGCGCGGATCGCGGCATGGTGTTTCAGGGCTACACGCTGTTTCCGTGGCTGACCGTCAAGAAGAACGTGATGTTCGGGCTCAAGATGAACGGCCTCGGACGCACGCAGTCCGAACGCGAAGCGCTGCAATGGCTCGATCTGGTCGGCCTGACGAAGTTCGCGGATCACTATCCGCATCAGCTGTCGGGCGGCATGAAGCAGCGCGTCGCGATTGCCCGCGCGCTTGCCAACCGGCCGCGCATTCTGCTGATGGACGAGCCGTTCGGCGCGCTCGACGCGCAGACCCGCGCGAAGATGCAGACGCATCTGCTCGACATCTGGCGCAACATCGACGTGACGGTGCTGTTCATCACGCACGATCTCGACGAGGCGATCTTTCTGGCCGACCGCATTCTGGTGCTGAAGGCCAATCCGGGCGAAGTGCAGGAACTGATCGAGGTACCGGTGCCGCGGCCGCGCGACTATTCGCAGGTGACGTCGCCGGAGTTCGTGGCGACGCGCGCGCGGCTCGAGGCATTGATTCATCCGCCGGCCCAGGCCGGACACGATGACGACGACGACGGCGTGAAGCCGCATCTGGTGCGGATGACCGACGTTTCGGACAACGTCGAGTAAGACCAAAGCGCGGGCGAATGCGAGCGTGCGGCGGTGCCGCCGCAGCAGCATCAGTCTTCGAGCGGCACTTCGAAGCGCGTGCCGCAGCCCGGGCATTCGGCTGGCGCGACTTCGCCTTGCGCGGGCTGCATCACGAGCGGCTGCTCGACGCCGGCCAGATAGCAGACCGGACAAGGAAACGCTTCGTGCGAGCGCAGCCGGTGCCAGCGGTCGACGAAGCGTTCGACGTCCGGCGGCGGCGTGCCGATCGATTCGAGATGATCGAGCAGTACGTGGAACAACGCAGCATTTTGCATCGCGGTATTTGTCTCCGGTCCTTCGGCCGATGCCAGCACATGCGGCGGTGAACGGTTACCGCCGCAACGCTCATGCCTTGCAGGGGCCTGCGCTTGCCTGTGTCGATCCGGCGGCGGCGCGAACCCGCTGGTGTGCCGCGGCCGCTCTGGCCCTTCGATGGTGCTGACGTGGGGTTTCCGTTCTCTGCCGGTCGCCTATTTCTGTTGCTGCGCGGCCATCAGCGCCGCGCCCAGCTCTTCGTCGGTCACGGCCGGCGCGACCTTGAACGAGAACACGTCGCCCCATTCGATCATCCATGCGGTCATCGCCGCGGTGTCGTCCGATTCGACGATCGCGCAACCGCTCAGGTCGCCGATCGAATGCCAGCGGCCGAGCAGCTTGATATTGTCGGGCGGCAGGCCGCGCGTCTTCAGGAAGCGCTCGATCGCGGGCTGCTGCGCGGCCGGCGGGCCGTTCCACTGCACGAGGAATTTCATCGCAGACCTCCAGATTGCCGACGCTGCGGCTCGCGGCGGCCGTCATCGTCACCGCACCGCGCGGTGTTGCGGGCCGCGGTGCTGAGGAGCCCGTACGCCCGCCGCAGCGGACGCCGGCCACGAGGCGTTCCTCTCCATGATAGGCAGTGACGGCGGGCATCGCGCCGCGACCTTACGGCCACTCATGCCGCATCGGCTGGACTTTAAGTTCCGGTTAAGAGTTCGCTTTTAAATTGTTCGGGCCGAGCGACGCGCGGGGCAAACGGCGCCTCGCGTTCGCACGATCGCTTTCGTGAACTACCGGGGGGTGGTGAACGAAGACCATCGTCGACGCCCTGTCGACTGCCGCAAGGCGAAGATGGCGGCGGTACCGGCTGCCACCCGGCCTTGCAGCAGGCCGGCGGCGACCTTCAAGACCCGGCGTCGAGCCGGGTTTTTTCTTTGCGGAGCGGGTGCGGTGCGAGGCCGCCGGGGGCCCGCTCGCAGCCATATCGAAAATGACCCGATAAAGTGCAAAATCTTGCCGGTAAGCGCCTTTTTCGGGTCCGGGCGGCAAAAATTTCGCCGTTAACTGTGTCGATTCCGATCTCGATTACCGGTACAAAGATTCCGCTTAACGTCTGGTGCTCGCCGTGCGGGCCGCCGTTGAATCGGGTAGTAGGCCGGCGACATCTGCTACCGCCGCCTCTGGACGGCAATGCGGGCTTCGTTGTGCGGGCTGCCCGGCGCCGATGGAAAACTGTATAAACATACAGTATAGTATCCGTCGGCTTTCAGCTTCGGCAACCGGGCCAACCGGCTTGCGGGCACGCCGCAAGCGGCTTCAGCCGGCGTCTGCATTCAGGCGTACATTCTGTCCTTCGGCCAGCCGCGGGCGCGTGCCCGGCGGCCCGCCCGCATCGAATCATTCAATCGAACGCTCATTTTGACGGATAGCAAATTGTCATCTCATGGAACGATCCGCATCCGCGGAGCCCGCCAGCACAATCTGAAAAATGTCGATCTCGACCTGCATACCGGCGAAATGACCGTCGTCACGGGACCGTCCGGCTCGGGTAAGTCGAGCCTCGTGTTCGACACGCTGTACGCAGAAGGGCAGCGCCGCTACGTCGAGACTTTCAGCGCGTATGCGCGCCAGTTTCTCGACCGGATGGATCGTCCGCAGGTCGACCGGGTCGACGGCGTGCCGCCGGCCATCGCGATCGATCAGACCAATCCGGTGCGCAGCTCGCGCTCCACCGTCGGCACGATGACCGAGCTGAACGACCATCTGAAGCTGCTGTACGCGCGTGCGGCGGAATTGTTCGACCGCAAGACCGCACAGCCGGTGCGGCACGATACGCCGGAGACGATCTACGCTGAACTCGCCATGCGCACCGGCGCGGCCGATCCACGCATCGTCGTCACGTTTCCGGTCGAGCTGCCGGACAGCACCAGCGAGGCGGAGGTCGAGCAATGGCTGTCCGCCAGCGGCTATACGCGCGTCGAGGCGCAGCGCGAGGTCGCGTCGCCGACCGGCACGCGCAAGCTGCTCGACGTCGTCGCAGACCGCTTCAGGCTGCATCAGGTGGACAAGGCGCGGGTGGTCGAGGCAATCGAGGCGTCGTTAAAGCGCGGCGGCGGGCGCGTCAACGTCTACGTGCGGCCGGACGGCGACGCCAGCGGCGCGGCGGCGGCCGAGCCGCAGATCTGGCGCTTCTCCACCGGCCTGCACAATCCCGACAGCGACCTGCGTTATGCCGACCCGCAGCCGGCGCTGTTCTCGTTCAATTCCGCGTATGGCGCATGCGACACCTGCCGCGGTTTCGGCCGCGTGATCGGCGTCGACCTCGGCCTCGTGATTCCGGACGAACGGAAAACGCTGCGCGGCGGTGCGATCAAGCCGATGCAGACGCCTGCGTGGAAAGAATGCCAGGACGATCTGATGCGCTACGCGGCCAGGGCGAATATTCGCCGCGACACGCGCTGGTCGGAGCTGACCGACGAAGAGCGCGACTGGGTCATCAACGGTTCGCCCGATTGGGACGGCGAATGGCAGAAACAATGGTATGGCGTGAAGCGCTTTTTCGGCTATCTCGAGTCGAAGGCGTACAAGATGCACATCCGCGTGCTGCTGTCGAAGTACCGCAGCTATACGCCGTGCGAAGTGTGCGGCGGCGCGCGTCTGAAGGTCGAATCGCTGCTGTGGCGTCTGGGCACGCAGGCCAACGCCGATGCGGTGCTGGAGCCGGCGCACCGCTTCATGCCGCGCGGCGTCGACTGGTCGCGTGCGCAGCTCGAGGCGCTGCCGGGCCTGACGGTGCACGATCTGATGCTGTTGCCGATCGAGCGGATCCGTCGCTTCTTCGACGACATCACGCTGCCTAGCGCGCTGCTCGACGATGCGCTGAAGCTGCTGCTCGCCGAAGTGCGCACGCGTCTCAAATATCTGTGCGACGTCGGCCTCGGCTATCTGACGCTGGACCGGCAAAGCCGCACGCTGTCGGGCGGCGAAGTGCAGCGTATCAATTTGACCACCGCGCTCGGCACGTCGCTGACCAAAACGCTGTTCGTGCTCGACGAGCCGAGTATCGGTCTGCATCCGCGCGATCTGAACCGCATCGTCGAAGCGATGCAGCGGCTGCGCGACGCCGGCAACACGCTGGTCGTCGTCGAGCACGATCCATCCGTGATGCTGGCGGCCGACCGGCTGATCGACATGGGTCCCGGGCCCGGCGAGCGCGGCGGCACGATCATTTTCGACGGCGCACCGCAAGCGATCCGCTCGGCCGGCACGCTGACCGGCGAATACCTGGGTGGCCGCAAGCACGTCGCCGATGCCGCGCACTGGGCACGCCGGCCGGTCGATGCAAGCACGCCGCGCCTCGTGCTCGAGGGCGCGCGCGAGCACAATCTGCGCGACGTCGACGTCGCGATTCCGCTGCAGCGGCTGGTTTGCGTGACCGGTGTGTCGGGCTCGGGCAAGTCGACGCTGGTGCAGGACGTGTTGTATCCGGCGCTCGCCCGTCACCTGGGCAAGGCCACCGAAGCGCCGGGCGTGTTCCGCGCGCTGTCCGGCGCCGAGCAGATCGGCGACGTCGTGTTTGTCGATCAATCGCCGATCGGCAAGACCACGCGCTCGAATCCGGCCAGCTACGTCGGCGCTTTCGACGAGATCCGCAAGCTGTTCGCCAAGGCGCCGCTCGCCGCGCAGCGCGGCTATGGCGCGGGTGTGTTCAGCTTCAACTCGGGCGATGGCCGCTGTCCGACCTGCGGCGGCTCGGGTTTCGAGCACGTCGAGATGCAGTTCCTGAGCGACGTCTATTTGCGCTGCCCGGACTGCGACGGCACGCGCTATCGCGCCGAAATTCTCGAGGTGAAGATCGAACGCGGCGGACGTCTGCTATCGGTCGCCGACGTGCTCGAACTGACCGTCCACGAAGCAACCACGCTGTTCGCCGCCGATGCCGAAGTGCTGCGCGTGCTGCAGCCGATCGTCGACGTCGGCCTCGAATACGTGAAGCTCGGCCAGCCGGTGCCGACGCTGTCGGGCGGCGAAGCGCAGCGCCTCAAACTGGCCGGCTTCCTGGCTGAAACCGCGCAGGCTGCGAACGCGCGCAGCAAGAAGCAGCCGGACACCGCGCGGCTGTTCATGTTCGACGAACCGACCACCGGCCTGCATTTCGACGACATCGCGAAGCTGATGCAGGCGTTCGGCAAGCTGCTGGCGGGCGGCCATTCGCTGGTCGTGATCGAACACAACCTGGACGTGATCCGCGCGGCCGACTGGCTGATCGATCTCGGCCCCGAAGGCGGCGACGGCGGCGGGCTGGTGTTGTGCGCGGGCACGCCGGACGACGTCAAGCAATGCGCCGGCTCGCATACCGGCGCCGCGCTGGTGCAATACGACGCCGCGATGGGCAAGGCCGTCGAGCCGGCCGAAGCGGCCAGCGAAGGTGTGCCGCTGCAAAAAACGCTGGCTGCGGCCCGCGCGCGGCGCGCGGTGGAAGGCGAGGACGTCGTGCGTATCGTCAATGCGCGCGAGCACAATCTGAAGGCGCTCGACGTCGATATTCCGCACGGCCGCTTCAACGTGATCACCGGCGTATCGGGCTCCGGCAAGTCGACGCTTGCGTTCGATATTCTGTTCCACGAAGGCCAGCGTCGTTATCTCGAATCGCTGAACGCGTACGCGCGCTCGATCGTGCAACCGGCTGGGCGGCCCGAAGTGGACGCGGTGTACGGCATTCCGCCGACCGTCGCGATCGAGCAGCGGCTGTCGCGCGGCGGCCGCAAGAGTACGGTGGCGACCACTTCCGAGGTGTGGCACTTCCTGCGGCTGCTGTATGTGAAGCTCGGCCTGCAGCATTGCATTCACGACGGCACGCCGGTCACGTCGCAAAGCGTCGAGTCGATTGCCGCGCAGATGTTGCGCGATCACAAGGGCCAGCACGTCGGCATGCTGGCGCCGCTGGTGGTGAACCGCAAGGGCGTCTATACCGATCTCGCCAAGTGGGCAAAGGCGCGCGGCAACACGCATCTGCGCGTGGACGGCGCGTTCGTGCCGGTCGACCCGTGGCCGAAGCTCGACCGGTTCCGTGAACATACGATCGAATTGCCGGTCGGCGATCTGGTCGTTTCGGCAGAAAACGAAGCTGAGCTGCGCCGGCTGCTCGAACAGACGCTCGAGGCAGGCAAGGGTGTGATGCACCTGCTCGCGCCGCTCGACGGCCTGCAACATGCGATGAGCAACGGCGGTACGGCGCAGGTCGGCGATATCAAGGTGTTGTCGGTCAAGCGGGCGTGCCCGGTGTGCGGCACCAGCTATCCGGAGCTCGATCCGCGCATGTTCTCGTACAACAGCAAGCATGGCTGGTGCACGACCTGCGTCGGCACCGGACTTGCGCTGACGCGCGAACAACGCGCCGCCTATGACGATACGGTGCTGGTCGACGACAACCGCGGCCGCGAGCAGACCTTGCCTTCGGAAGAGCAGGAGCCCGAAGGCATTGGCGCGGAGCCATGTGCGGATTGTCATGGCACGCGGCTGAATCCGGGTGCGCGGGCGGTGACCTTCGACGCGAAGGCGATCGTCGACGTCGCGCAGTGGACCGTATCGGATACGCGCCGCTGGGTCGACGGCCTGAAGCTGAAGGGGCGCGATGCGGAGATCGCGCGCGACGTGGTCAGCGAAATTGCGAGCCGGCTGCAGTTTCTCGAAGAGGTTGGGCTCGGTTATCTGAGCCTCGATCGCGCCGCGCCGAGCCTGTCGGGCGGCGAAGCGCAGCGTATCCGGCTCGCCGCGCAGCTGGGCAGCAACCTGCAAGGGGTCTGCTACGTGCTCGACGAGCCGACCATCGGTCTGCACCCGCGCGACAACCAGATTCTGCTGAATGCGCTGCGCAAGCTCGGCGACAAGGGCAATACGCTGGTCGTCGTCGAACACGACGAGGATACGATCCGGCGCGCCGATCACATCATCGATATCGGCCCGGGCGCGGGTAAGCGCGGCGGCACGCTGGTCGCGCAGGGCGCGGTCGACGATCTGGCGGCGCAGCCGCAGTCGCTGACCGGCCAGTTTCTCGCGCAGCCGATTCCGCATCCGCTGCAGCCGCGTCGGTCTGTCGTCGCGCCGGGCAAGCGGGCAGCCGCGGTGCCGGAGCAGTGGCTCACCGTGCATGGTGGCAAGCTGCACAACCTGCGCGACGTCACCGTCGGCATTCCGCTCGGCCGGCTGGTGGCCGTGACCGGCGTCAGCGGTTCCGGCAAGTCGACGCTCGCGCGCGACGTGCTGATGACCAATCTGCTCGACGCGGTCGGCCGCTCGGTGCTGTCGTCGCCGGCTACGCGGCGCGCGCGCAAGGCGGTGCAGCAGGACGTGCCCGCCGTCAACCGGCGCGCGAGCGTGCTGGCGCGCAGTGCGCCGCGCGCGGCGCTGAACGTGTCGCATCAGTGGCAAGGGTGCGAATCGATCAGCGGCTTCGAGGCGATCGACCGCGTGCTCGAAGTCGACCAGACGCCGATCGGCAAGACGCCGCGTTCGTGCCCGGCGACCTATATCGGCGTATGGGACGCGATACGCCGGCTGTTTGCCGAAACGCTCGAGGCGCGCGCCCGCGGCTATACCGCGTCGCGCTTCTCGTTCAACACCGGCGACGGCCGCTGCCCCGCCTGTGAAGGGCAGGGCGTGCGCACCATCGGCATGAGCTTCCTGCCCGACGTGAAGGTGCCTTGCGACGTGTGCCACGGCCAGCGCTTCAATCCGGAGACGCTTGCCGTCACGTGGCGCGGCAAGAATATCGGCGACGTGTTGACGATGGAGATCGACGAAGCCGTGGAATTCTTTGCGGCGATGTCGAATATCGGCCACCCGTTGCAGCTGATGAAGGACGTCGGGCTCGGTTATCTGACGCTGGGGCAGCCATCGCCGACGCTGTCGGGCGGCGAGGCGCAGCGTATCAAACTGGTCACCGAACTCAGCAAGGTGCGCGACGACATCACGCGGCGCGGCCAGAAGGCGCCGCATACGCTCTACGTGCTCGACGAACCGACGGTCGGGCTGCATATGGCCGACGTCGCGAAGCTGATTCGCGTGCTGCACCGGCTGGCGGATGGCGGACACAGCGTGGTCGTGATCGAGCATGATCTCGATGTGATTGCCGAGGCGGACTGGATCATCGATCTCGGTCCGGAAGGCGGGGTCGGCGGCGGCACGATTGTCGCGGCGACCGATCCGGAAGGGCTCGTCAAGGTGCGCGCGAGCCACACCGGGCGCGCACTCGAGCCCGTGCTCGCGCGTGGCGGCGCGGCGCGCGACCCGCTGGATGTGGCGCAGCAGGGAGTGGCTTGAGGTTGGTGCGAGTTCGGATGCGTTGCGGGTGCGGCGTGCGTGAACGCGCGCCGCGGCATGCGGCGTATTGGCGCGCGCAGTCGATGCCCGCAGCGGGACCTGGCGCATTGGCACGCCCGATGCGCGTCGCGGCATCGCCGCATCCCGCGTCACTCGACGTTGAAGTGCACGCGAATGTCCTGGCTGCTTTCGACCGCCGAACCGTTTTTCATCGCCGGAAAGAAGCGCCATTTCTGCAACGCGTCGAGCAGCAGCTGGTTCAGCCGCGGATTGTGTGTCGGCTTGATCAGTTCGACGTCGACCGAGCCGTCGCGATGAATCGAAAAGCGTGCGGTCGCGACAGCCTGGAATGCGTCGGCGCGCAAATCGTCCGGCAGCGACGGCAGCGGTTGAAGAATCGCGTGCGCCGGGCCGTTGCCGCTCGCGGCAGACGAGCCTGAGGTGCCCGATGTCGCTGGCGCAGCCGGATGCGCAGTGTTCGTCGACTGTGCCGTCGATGCATCGGGCGCGCCTTCGGTATGTGCGTCCTGGGCGTGGGCGGCCGGTGCGGTGGGCTGCGCGGTGGGCTGCGGCGGCTGCGGCGGCTCTGCTGCGGTAGCCGGCGCCGTGACGGCGGTGCTGTCGCGATGCGGCGCTTCGGGAGGCGGCGCATGGGCGACCGGAGCGGCTGGCGGGTTGGCGCGCACGCTTCGCTGCGATAGATGCTGAGCGGACTGCGGTTGCGTCGTCGCGGCGTGTAAGTGTGGCGCAGGTCGCGATTCGGGTTTGGCCGCGGGCGCCATCGGTGCGGCACTGCCGGCCGGCGGCGCCGCGCCGCGCGCCGTCGGCGCGGGCCGTGACGGTGGCGGTGGCGCAAGCCGCACCAGCCTCACATCGAAGCTCGCCGGTTCGCGTGCCGGCGGCGGCGCTTCTTCGCGCCACAACCCATGCACGAAACCCGCCGCGAACCCGCACCATATCGCCAGTGCGCCGACGCCGCACAGCGCGGCGCGCACGCCTCGCCGATCCAGCAGCGCGCCAAGCCGTTCCACGTTACCGGTCACGTTGCACAGCCACCAGAAAATGCTCGGCGCCGCCTTCGCGTGCGCGCAGCATCGCCTGCACGACCACGCCGTTGCCGGCCGCTTCGTCGGCAGCGATCACCACATTGCCGTCTGGCCCGACGCGCCGCCGGATCGTCGCGGCGACCTGGTCGAGCGTCACCGGCTGCCGGTCGATCTCGATGCGGCCGTCGCGGGTGACGGCGAGCGTCAGCGGCTGCCGCTGCGGCTCGAGTGTCTGCGCGCGGCCTTGTGGCAGATTGATCTGCACAGCATCGAGCCGCTGCATCGACAGCGACGTCAGCATGAACGTCGCAAGCAGAAAGAACATCACGTCGATCATCGGGATGATCTCGATGCGTCCGCGCCGGGCGGTCCGCGAACGACGCAGTTTCATCGCGCCGCCGTCGCCGCTTCGCGCACGAGCCGCACGTCGACCAGCCACCTGCCGGCAAACGCTTCGAGCTCCTCGACCAGCCGCTCGATGCGCCGCGAAAAGTAGTTGAACGCGAACAGCGCGACCAGCGCAATCACGAGGCCCAGGGCGGTCGCGACCAGCGCCTGCGCGACGCCGCCGGTCACGCCGGTCGGGTTCACCAGCCCGCTGCCGCCGATCAGCCGGAACGCGTGCATCATGCCGACGATCGTGCCGAGCAGTCCAACCAGCGGCGCCGCGGTCACGATCGTTTCGAGCACCCATAGACCGCGCGACATGTCGCGTTGCACGTCGAGCGCGAGCGCGCTCGCCTGTTCCTCGATCCACCAGACGGGCCGCGCGCTGTGCTGCAAGAGCGGCGTCATCAGCCTGCGCAGCGCGTGCCGCGCCGGCAGCACGGCGAGTAGCGCATCGAGCTCGCCGTCCGGCTGCACGCCTTCGGGCAGCGCCGCGCAGCGCGCGAACACGATCAGCCGGTCGAGAATGATAAACAGCGCGGCCAGCGCGAGCAGCGTCAGCGGATAAACGATCCATCCGGCGACGCGCGCCGCTTCGACGATATTGAGCCAGTCTTGTTGCATCTAAGCACCTTCGTTAAAGAGCGCGCACCGCTTTAGAAATACTTCGTCACGCCAGCATAGAACGCGCGGTACGGCCCGAACTGCGGCGCGCCCACGCCGATGCCGGAGCCGTCGCGGATTTCGAATACGCGTCCGAACGTATTGATCACCGACGCACGCACATCGACTTTGCCGACCATCGGCGCCTTGATGTGTTCGATCACGCCGAGATTGACCTGCGCGTACAGCGGCAGCTTGTCGGTGTTCGCGAAGCCCGAGCGCAGGCCGCTGCCGACTATGCCGTCGGCGGTAAACGTCAGCGTGTGCCACGTGTACGCGCCGCCGAACGACGCCGTCACGCGCTGATCGTGATCGAGGAAGACGAACTGGCTGCTGATGAACGCGAGTTCAGCGGCGCCGAAGTTGAACTGCGCGGAATCGATGTTCTTGCCCTGTGCGCGGCTGTACGCGACGTTCAGGTACGCGGAGACGTTTTCATGCTTGTAGTTCGCCGTGAATTCGACGCCGTACACGCGGCCGTACTGGTAGTTGAATGGCGCGAAGATCAGCGCGGTGCCGAACTGGCCTTCGTCGAGCAGGTTGTGGGCCTTCTTGTAATACGCATCGAGACCCACCGTGACGTCGGAGCCGAGCCGCTGCGTGACGCCGATGTCGTAGTAGTCGTCGCGCTCGGGCTGCACGGGGTCGTTCTGCGTAACTTCCGGCGCGTTGGTGGTGCCGGCGAAGCGGCCGATCGTCTCGCTCGACACCAGCTCGAACGACGGCGGCGTGAAATAGCGCGCGTAGCCGGCGTGCACCGTGGTGGTGGGCGTCAGCGTGTACACCGCGCCGATGCGCGGGCTCAGCTGGTGCGCGCTGACGAATTCGTCCATGCCGTCGTAGCGCAAGCCGTAGTTCAGCGTCAGCTTGCTGGTGATCTTCCACTCATCCTGCAGATACGCGCTGTACAGGTAGCCGGTCTTGCTGCTCGAATCCTGCAGCGTGAGCGGCACGTCGGAGCTCTGGTTGCCGTCCGCATCGGTCGGGAAGACCGACACCGTGTCGCTGAACTGCGCGTGTTCCTGCTGAAACTGCACGCCGGCGCGCAGCGTGTGCTTGCTGTTCAGGCGCCAGGTCGTGTCGGCTTGCAGGCCGTTGGCGGTGTCGTTGTGGAAGTCGTTCGACGCCACGCCGTTGAAGATCAGGTCGCCGACCGGGTCCGGATTGAACTGCGTGCGCGTGTAGCGCGTAAAGAGCGCCACCTGATAGTCGAACGCGGCGCCGTTGGTGCCCTGCAGCGCGACCACCGCGTAGTTGTTCAGCTCCGATTGGGTCTCGTTGAGGTTGGCCGAATCGAAGCTCGGCGTGCCGGCCAGCGTGAATTGCGGCGCGAGGCCCGGCGTATTCGGAATCTCGAACTGGTTGGCCGCGGTGCCCAGCATCACGCTGACGCGCGTCAGCGGATTGATCAGGTACGACATGTAGCCGAACGCGTCGCCCTGGCGCGTGTGATCGTGAATCGGCGAAGGGCTCGCAGTCGGCGCTTCGATGCCGAGATTGTTGACGCCCAGCGAGCCGCTGAAGAAATAGCTGAAGTCGCCCTTGCTGCCGTACACGTCGGCGCTGGTGCGCAGCGTCTGATGGCTGCCGCCGAATACGTCGATCGCGCCGCCGTCGCCGGTGTCGCCGGTTTTGGTGTGGATGTCGACGATGCCGGCGGTGCGGTCGCCGTATTGCGCGGGGAGTGCGCCGGTCAGCAGGTTCACCTGATCGATGATGCGCGTGTCGAGCGACTGGCCGAAGCCGCTGATCGGCTCGGGAATCTGAATCCCATTGATGCGGTACTGCAGATCCGCGTGGTCGCCGCGCACGTGCACCTGGCCGAACGAATCGTTGGCGACGCCCGGCGCCTGCAGCAGCACCTGGTTGAGCGGCGTGTTCTCGCCTTGCGGCAGGTTGTGGATGTCCTCGCTGGTGATCCGGTAGACGCTGCTGCCGGTCTCGGGCAGCAGGCCGTTGCGCGCCTGATCGAGACGCTGCGCATTCACGTTGACGTCGAGCGTGTCGTCCTGCTTCAGCGTGACGGTGAGCGGCGCGGCCGGCTGCGCGGCGGTATCGGCGATCTGCGACGCCGCGGCAAAGCCGGGCGCGCTGACGTTGACGGCATAAGTGCCCGGCGCCACGTGATCGAGTTCGAAGTGGCCGGAGGCGTCGGTGCTTGTGTGGCCGGTGTTGCTGCCGGCGGCGTTGGTCAATGCCACATCGGCGTGCGCAACCGGCTTGCCGTGCGCATCCTGAACCGAGCCGCTGAGCGTGCCGGCGGAGTCGGCGGCCCAGGTCAGCTGAGTGCCTGCAAGGCTGGTGAACAGCAGTAGAACGGCTTGCGCGAAGGGGGTGCGAGGTTTCATACCGGAAAGGGTGAGTTCGATTGTTGGTCTTTTGTCAGGCCCGTGCAGTGCTGCCTGGCGCCGGGCCCATTGCGGCGTGCGCGCCGCGCATCGGGATGACTGCGAGCCGGTCATCTTCGATGCGCGGCGTCGCGAATGATATAACATAACATTTACTGTTGTGTTGATTCTTTGCATTCAGGTGTTGCGCGACTTGCGGTTGGCGAACACAAGCTGCACGGCCATGCCCTGGCCGGCCGTCGCGACGTGCGCGCGCGAACAGCCATCTGTGCGACGATGCGTGGCTGCATCCGAAAAATTTCACAGGGGACTTTCGATGGCCGACCTTTCCGCTTTTCCGATCACGCGCAAATGGCCCGCGCAGCATGGCGACCGGATCCAGCTGTACTCGCTGCCCACGCCGAACGGCGTCAAGGTTTCGATCATGCTGGAAGAGACCGGCTTGCCCTACGAGCCGCATCTAGTGCGTTTCGACGCGAACGATCAGACGTCGGCCGAATTTCGCTCGCTCAATCCGAATGGCAAGATTCCGGCGATCATCGATCCGCTCGGACCGCAAGGACGTCCGCTTGCGCTGTTCGAGTCGGGCGCGATCCTGATCTATCTGGCCGACAAGAGCCGCCAGTTGCTGCCGCAGGATCCGGCGGTTCGTTACGAGACGATCCAGTGGCTGATGTTCCAGATGGGCGGCATCGGTCCGATGTTCGGGCAGGTCGGGTTTTTCAACAAGTTCGCGGGCAAGGACTACGAGGACAAGCGGCCGCGCGACCGCTACGTTGCCGAGGCGCGGCGCCTGCTGGGCGTGCTCGATGAACGCCTCGCCGGGCGCGACTGGCTCATGGGCGACGCCTACACGATCGCCGATATCGCCACGTTTCCGTGGGTGCGCAATCTGACGGGCTTCTATGAGGCGGGCGAACTGGTCGGCATCCAGGACTTCCCGCAGGTGACGCGCGCACTCGACGCGTTCGTCGCGCGGCCGGCGGTGGCTCGCGGGCTGAATATTCCGCCCCGGCCGTGAACTGCGCTTGCCGCAGCACAGCGCATTTGCGTCGCTGCATCAAGGGCTTGGCGTGATTGCAGGCAGGTTGTCCACAAGCTTTTCCACGCTATCTGTTGATAACGCCGACCTTGCGCGGGTGCCCACGACAGGTAGCAGGCACCCGCGCGAACCCTTGGCGCATCAATCACTTGACCACGCTGTGCGCAGGATATCCACAGCCTTTTGAACAAAAGGTGGGGATAACTGTGGCGGGGCTGCAGCGCAGAAGGCCAGATGCGTTGCGCGTGTGTCGTACCGTCCGAACGGCATATTGCCCGGCGCGCCGCCAAACGGGAAGATACACGAGCAGTCGGAGCGATCGTCCTGTTCATTTTGGCGGTCGCTCCGTATACATTGCTTAGGTACCCGTATTTATCGAGAAAACGGCGTGATTGCTGCGGCTGAACGGTGCGTCGCCGGCCAGACGCAGCACGGATCGGTCCTGCGCGATCCGTACGCTTGTAAAGCGAGAATTTACAGTCTATAGTGGTGGCTGTGCGGGATGGACACAACGCCGTGTAGCGGGGCGCGGTAGCCAACCAGTGGAAGATGATCAAATCCTTCAGGCACAAAGGTGTGGAACAGTTTTTTCTCACCGGCAACAAGAGCGGTATTCAGGCGGCGCATGCGGCACGCCTCGGGCGGCAACTGTCGGTGTTGAACCGTGCGCGCTTTCCCGCGCATATGAACCAGCCCGGCTGGGGCTTGCATGAGCTCACGGGCCGGCGCAAGAACTGCTGGTCGGTGCAGGTCAACGGCAACTGGCGGCTTACGTTCGAATTCGACGATGGCGATGTCGTGCTCGTCGATTACGAGGACTACCACTAACAGCAGTGGGTGGCCGGCGGCGTTCAACGCCGCGTGTCAGTTAATCTTTGTGAAGGTATAGCGATGGCCAAGATGTTCAATCCCCCGCATCCGGGGTCGATTCTGCGCGAAGATGTGCTGCCCGCGCTGCAGCTTACGGTGACCGAGGCGGCGAGCCAGCTCGGCGTGTCGCGGGTCATGCTGTCGCGTGTGCTGAACGAGCGGGCCGGGGTTACGCCGGAAATGGCGCTGCGTATCGAAGCGTGGCTGGGCGCCGAGCGTGGCGGCAGCGCCGATTTGTGGCTCAGTCTGCAACTCGATTACGATCTGTGGCAGGCGCGCAAGCACGCGCCCAAGAAGGTCAAGCCAGCGCGCATTCCGGAAGCCGAGCCGGTAATGGCCTAACGCCGGGCCTGACTGCGGGCGTGACTGCGGGCGTGATCACGCGCTCGTTCATCTGGGTCGCCCGGCGTCGCGATGCGAACGGGCCGGCGCGTTCGCGTTCAGTGCGGTGTTTCCACCGCGAAACCAATCGGTTGCGCGCAGCGTTCGAAAATGCCGATCAAGCCGGCTTATTGGGGCGCATAGAATCGGTGGGTCGAAGCCGCAAACAAACCCAAGGAGTCCGAGATGCCGTACACCCATACGCAATTCCCGGGCTTGACCCAGCAGCATATCGCCGAGGGCGCGCGTCTTTTTGCGGATCGTTATGCGATGGTTGCGGCGCTTGCGCCGCGTGGCGGCGTGGTCACCGAGGTCGGTGTCGCGGCCGGCGACTTCTCGCAGTTCATTATCGACACGTTGCGTCCGTCGCGTTTCTACGCGCTCGATATGTTCGACATGCATAAACACGAATTGATCTGGGGGCGGCCATCGAGCGAATTGTTCGGTAACAAAACTCAACTCGACTACTTCAGGAGCCGCTTTGCGCAGCACGGCGACCGGGTCGAAGCACGGGTGGGTTTCAGCGCCGAACTGCTGGGCGGGTTCGCCGACCAGAGCTTCGACTTCATCTATATCGACGCCGGTCACGACTACGACAACGTCAAACGGGATGCGCAGATGTCGGCGCGCAAACTGAAGCGGGATGGTTTGATGGTCTTCAACGACTACACGATCGTCGACGTATTTTCGCTCGAAGGCTATGGCGTCGTGCAGGCGGTCAACGAACTGGTGGTGGCGGGCGACTGGCAGGTATGCGGCTTTGCGCTTCAGCACAGCATGTTTTGCGATATCGCGCTGCGGCGCATTTGAGCTACGCTTCGCCACCGCGCCGCGCGCGCAGCGCTTCGACAAACGCCGCGATCGCATCGTTAAGCGCCTGCGGTGCATCCCGATGCGGAGAATGCCCGCATCCATCCAGCTTGACGAGTTGCGCGTGCGGCACGGCATCCGCAATCTGCTCGATTTGCGACATCGTGCCGTAGTGGTCATCGTTGCCCTGGATGGCCAGCAGCGGGCAGCGAATCGTGCGCAACGTGTCGACGATGTTCCACGACCTGAAGTCCGGATCGAGCCAGATATCGTGCCAGCCGTAAAAGGCGGAGTCGACGTCGGCATGATAGCGGGCAAGACGTTGCCGCAGATCGCCTTGTTCGTATGCGGATGTCGTTTGGGCAATACTCGCGATCGATACGTCTTCGACGAACACGTGCGGCGCGATCACCACGGCGGCGCCCAGCGCGCGCGGAAAAGCGCTGGCATAGAGCAGCGCGATCGAGCCGCCGTCGCTATGGCCGACCAGCCACATCTGCTCACGCTGCGCCGCATCGATGCCGAGTGCGTCGAGCAGCGCAGGCAGTACTTCACATGCCTGCGTCGCCATGAAATCGCGCGGCAGTCTGACGCCGTGCGGCCGTGGCGTCGAGCGGCCATAGCCGGGCCGCGAGTAGACGAGGCCACGCATGCCGAGCTGGTCGCATAGCGACTGGGGCCAGTCTCTCCACATTGCGACCGAGCCGAGTCCTTCATGCAGAAACACGGCGAGGGGCGCGCGCGCGAGGCCGGAATTGATCCAGCCGTATTCGATGACCAGTTCGCCACGCTTGTCCGCGGCGGGAAGTGTGACGAACGTACCGGCGTACGGTAAATCACCGGAAGCTGAGGCGAGGGGAGTGGAATCCGACATTTCTTCGATAGCTCAAAAGCAAAACAAACGGTCCATTACGCGGCACGGTGCGGTGGCTTCGACGATTGCGTCGCCCGCGGTGCGCACTGGATGGCAGAGCGGGAGCGACCCGACGCGAGCACGAGCGGCCACCAACGCGACCACCAACGCGACCACCAACGCCCCGCGCACAACGAATGATTCCGCACGCGCCGAACGGGTGCAGTATAGAAGCCGTAGCGCCGCCGCGGATCAACCGGCATCTGCAAAAACACACCACCCGGCGCAGGACCCCGAACGCCGCGTCCCGGCAGGTACCGGCCGTGCATCGCGCCGCGTTGTAAAATCGCCGGTTTCGGCCTACTTTATTCCGCCGTCGCATATGGATAAAGCGCAAAATGCGTTGCCGAAACAAGGACCGTTTGCTACAGTCCGCGCACTCTGCGGCATGCGCGATGCTGCGAGCATCAATCTGACGGCGAAAAAACAAACTACGTACGGAGTCAACACATGAAGACCATTCGATCCCTGCTGCTGATCGGCCTGCTGCAAGTCGCTGCCGCCACCACGGCGTTTGCCGCGGACGGCCTTGCGCAGATCAAGTCCGCCGGCGTGTTCAAGGTCGGCACCGAAGGCACGTACGCGCCGTTCTCGTTTCACGACGCGTCCGGCAAGCTGACCGGCTTCGACGTCGATATCGCCCGCGCGATCGCGCAGCGTCTCGGCGTCAAGGCGGAATTCGTCGAAGGCAAGTGGGACGGCCTGATTGCCGGCCTCGACGTGAACCGCTACGACGCCGTGATCAACGAAGTAGCGATTACCGACGCGCGCAAGGTCAAGTACGATTTCTCCGATCCGTACATCGTGTCGCACGCGGCGCTGATCGTGCGTTCGGACAACAACACGATCAAGTCGTTCGACGACCTGAAGGGCAAGAAGTCGGCCAATACGCTGACCAGCAATTTCGGCAAGCTGGCCGCCGCGCACGGCGCGGAAGTCGTGCCGGTGCAAGGCTTCAACGAATCGGTTGATCTGCTGACCTCGGGCCGCGTCGACGCGACGGTCAACGACTCGCTGTCGTTCCTCGACTTCAAGAAGCACAAGCCCGACGCGAAGGTGAAGATCGCCGCCACCGACAACTCGGACCAGAGCGACAAGTCGGCGGTGCTGATCCGCAAGGGCAACCCGGAACTGCTGGCCGCGATCAACAAGGCTCTGGCCGACATGAAGGCGGACGGCACCTATGCGAAGATCGCCAACCAGTACTTCGGCAAGGACGTATCGAAGTAACCAGTACCTGATGAGCGGCGCGCGCTGCAACCGCGTAACAGCTGCGCGATGCCGCAGCGGCGCACGCCGCGCGCCGGACGAATCAACCGAACCAGACGAATAAAGCAGATCCGACTATGCCAGCCTGGCTGCATCTGATGGGGCAATCGCTGTGGCCCCTCCTTTACGCGGGCCTTCTGTTCACGGTGCCGCTGACGCTCGTGTCGTTCGCGCTCGGTCTCGCGCTGGCGTTCGTCGTTGCGCTGGTGCGGCTGTTCGGGCCACGCTGGCTGGTGGCGATCGTGCGCTTTTACGTCTGGCTGATTCGCGGCTCACCGCTGCTCGTCCAGCTGTTCGTGATTTTCTACGGCTTGCCCAATGTCGGCATCGTGCTCGATCCGTTGACGGCCGCAATTATCGGTTTCTCGCTGAACGTCGGCGCGTATAACTCGGAAGTGATCCGCGGCGTGATCGAGTCGATCCCGAAAGGGCAGTGGGAAGCGGCCTATTCGATGGGCATGACGCGCGGCCAGGCGCTGAGCCGCGCGATCCTGCCGCAGGCGGCGCGCGTCGCGTTGCCGCCGCTGTCGAATTCGTTCATATCGCTCGTCAAGGATACGTCGCTGGCGGCGGTGCTGACCGTGCCGGAAATCTTCCAGGCCGCACAGCGCATCGCGTCGGTGACCTACGAGCCTCTGATTCTCTATACCGAAGCCGCGCTGATCTATCTGCTGTTCAGTTCGGTGCTGTCTTCCGCGCAGGTGCGACTTGAACGCAAGTTCGGCCGGCACGCGCTTTTCCAGTCGGGCAGCTGATGATTCGCCTCGAGAAAATCGACAAGTACTTCGGCAGCCATCGCGTGCTGAGCGCGGTCGACCTCGCGCTCGAGCCGGGTAACGTGACGGCGCTGATCGGCCCGTCGGGCAGCGGCAAAAGCACCTTGCTGCGCTGCGTGAACCTGCTGGAGATTCCGGAGGCGGGCACGCTCGAACTCGGCGATTTGCGCGTCGAGTTCAGCCGCGACAGCAAGCCGGCGCGCGACACCGTGCTGGCGATCCGGCGCCGCACCGGGATGGTGTTTCAGAACTTCCAGCTGTTTCCGCATCGCACGGTGATCGAGAACGTGATGGAAGGGCTGATCACCGTGCAGAAGTGGGACAAGGAGCGCGCGCGGGTGCGCGCACTGGAGCTGCTGACCAAGGTCGGCATCGCGCACAAGGCCGATGCGTGGCCGGTCACGCTGTCGGGCGGCCAGCAGCAGCGGGTGGCGATTGCGCGCGCGCTGGCGCCGTCGCCTGACGTGCTGCTGTGCGACGAGCCGACCTCTGCGCTCGATCCGGGACTCGCCGCCGAAGTGGTCGAGGTGCTGCGTCAGCTGGCCAAAGAGGGCATGACGATGCTGATGGCCACGCACGACTTGCGGCTTGCCGCGTCGATCGCGCGCAACGTGCTGTTTCTCAGCAACGGCGTGGTGGTCGAGTCGGGGCCGTCGCGCCAGATTTTCACGCAGCCGCGCGAGCAGGAAACCGCGAGCTTCGTGTCGACGCTGACGCAGAGCCTGCCGGACGCGTGGGCAAGCTGAGCTGCCGTCTCTGAGCGCATGCGCGCGAAGGCGAAGCACGGTCGGGCGCCCCGCACGGCCGCGTTCGCCGGGCCGCCAGGCTACAATTGCCGGCAGCCCAGAACCGGAATATCCATGACCATCCGCGCTTTCACTCTCGCATCTGCCGCTGCAGCCGCCGTCGCGCTGTGCGCGGGCTGTACCGTCGCATCGACGTACCGCAATTCGAATGCATGCGAACAGCAGATGCGCGAAGCAGCCAGCCGCGACGCGGCCGCGGAGACGCTGAAGATCAGTCATGCCGGCGTCGGCATCGACGGCAGCCGGGTCGTCGTCGAAGGCACGCTGTCGCACGAGATGACGCCGACCGAAGCCGCGATTGCCGCCAAGGCGCCGCCGCCTCCGCCGACGCGTGGGCTGTTTGGGCCCATCGTCGACAAGTTCTCGGCCAAGCGGCCGAAGCAGATCATCAAGGCCGCGGCGGTCGAATGCACGTTCGGTCCGACCGGGCTGGCATCGTTCCACTGGCTCGCGCCTGACCGCCTCGCCAATCCGCCGGTGGCGAATTCGGACGCGGCGGCGCAGTAGCGCCGGCGCGGTCACAAACGGCCGCCTTGAATCCTTTTGCTTTGCCCCGCGGCGCCGGTGATCGCCGGCTGCCGCGCGTGTCGAGGTTGGCAGCGCCGCATGGTGCGGCCGCGGTGCTACGATTTGCGCATAACCTCGCAGGAGGCACCATGGACGGCTATATCAGGCACCAGATCGAAGGCGCGTCGGTCGACATCGACGTCGTTCCCGCCACGCCGCGCGGCTTCACGGCCCGCTTCCGGATTTTCCGCAATGCCGCCGACGAACCCGAATGGCATCGGGTGCACCAATCGGACTGCGTGTTCGATACCGCGCAGCAAGCTGAAGAGGCCGCGCGTTCGATGGCGTACGAGAAGGTGCTGGCCGGCGGCAACGCGTAACGTCGTACGTCGGCGGCGCGGTATGCGCATCGCACTCGCGCGTCATCCGATTCCACCACTTCACATCCCTCGCATTCGCACTGGCCCGCGCGGCCGGATCGCGCACGCACGCCGCAATGTTGTCCACGCGACCCGCGTGCGCAGCGGTCGCACATGATGTTTCACGGTGCGGTCACCAGGCTCAATACAGCAAACGCAGCGGGAAAAATACGGATATCGAATCATCGCGACTCACCGCACGCGATATCGCGCTATGCGTACGCGGCTGAGCGACGATTTTGAGAGTTTTCTTGTATCGCGTGTCGCCCGATCTTTGTAGCATTCGGCTGTCGTCGATATAGCCAAACGATGTAGGAAAAATTCGATGCCATGGGCGGCGTGCCGGCGCGGGCTATCGAGTGGTGAATCATGCATAAAGCGAGGGCGAGGGTAGATATGACGTGATGGTTCACGGAATTTGGTTCGTCATCCATATCGTGTAGCAGTGTTGGGGTTTGCGTCGGATGACGTGAAGCAGATTGATTCGAGTCGATTGGTTCTCTCATGTTGCAGGGTGTCAGATGAAGAAAAGACAATACGTCACGCGCAAGCGCGACAGGTACACATCGATCGTCGCCGCAGAGCGGCATGCCGCGCGGATGCGGCTCAAAGCGGGAAAGGCTCGCCTTGCGGCGTTCGCAGTGGGTGCCGCATCGTTTGCCGGCGGCGCGTGCGCGGCGGATCCGGCAGCGGCTGAATACAGCGCGGCACTGTCTGCGGCGACGGTCTCTACCGGAGCGGAATATGCGGCGGCGGACTATGCCGCCGGGCCCGCCGATCCGCCGTCGGCACAGCCCGCGGCCACGCCGCAGAGCGTATCGCTGTCCGCGTTGCGTCTGTTGGCGGCGGTGCCCGTCACCGACTACATCGCGGTAAGCACCACGGTGACGTCCGGCGCGACGACGCATACGTCGAACGACCTGAACGCGATGGCGATCGGGCCGGTGTCGGCCGCGACGGGCACCAACGCGACGGCGATCGGCGCCGGCGCGTTCGCCGCGCGTGGCTATTCGACCGCAATCGGCACCGGCACGGCGGCGCTGGCAATGCGCGTGACGGTGGTCGGCACGGGCGCGACCTCCGGTTACGACGCGGATAACGGTGTGGCGATCGGCTACATGTCTTCCGTCGATGGCGCGGATTCGCTGGCAATCGGCACATTGTCGGAAGCGGCCGGCAACAAGTCGGTGTCGATCGGCATGAACGCGGTCACCGATCCGAATGCGCCGAACTCGCTGGCAATGGGCGCTAATGCGTACGTCAGCGCGTCGGGCAGTGTGGCCATCGGCGCGAACTCGATGTCGAACCGCAGTAATACGGTCTCGGTGGGCAACACCGCGCTGCGGCGGCAGATCATCAATCTTGCGGCCGGCACGCTGGATACGGATGCGGTCAACGTCGCGCAACTGAAGGGCGTCGCGGCGGGGCTCGGCGGCGGCGCGGCGGTCAATGCGGACGGCACGGTCACGCTGCCTTCGTATGCGATCGACGGCAGTGTTTATCGCAATGTGGCGGACGCGCTGACGAATCTCGACGGCCGTGTTACAACCAACACAGTCGATATCGATAGCCTGACCAACACCGTAACCAACATCACGAACACGACCGCTGGATTGCGTTTTTTCCGCGCGAACTCGCTGCTTGAAGATGCATCGGCGGTGGGTAGCGAAGCGGTGGCGATCGGCGGCAACGCGCAGGCGAGCGCAGCCAATGCCGTAGCGCTCGGCGCGAACGCGGTGGCGGATCGCGCCAATACGGTATCGGTCGGCGCAACCGGCAACGAACGCCAGATCGCCAACGTCGCCGCCGGCGGCCTGGATACCGACGCGATCAACGTCGCGCAGCTGAAGAGCCTCGCAACCGGCCTCGGCGGCGGCGCCGACGTGAACGCGGACGGCACGATCACGCTGCCTTCGTATGTGATCGACGGCAACGTGTACCACAACGCCGCCGATGCACTGACGAACCTAGACGGCCGCGTCACAACCAACACCGTCGATATCGACAACCTGACCAGCACCGTAACCAACATCACGAACACGACCGCTGCACTGCGCTACTTCCGCGCGAACTCACTGCTTGCGGATGCATCGGCGGTGGGCAGCGAAGCGGTGGCGATCGGCGGCAACGCGCAGGCGAGCGCAGCCAATGCCGTGGCGCTCGGCGCGAACGCGGTGGCGGATCGCGCGGATACGGTATCGGTCGGCGCACCCGGCAACGAACGCCAGATCACCAGCGTCGCCGCCGGCGGCTTCGATACCGACGCGATCAACGTCGCGCAACTGAAGAGCATGGCGGCGGGGTTCGGTGGCGGCGCAGACGTGAACGCGGACGGCACGGTCACGCTGCCTTCATATGCGATCGACGGCAACGTGTACCACAACGCCGCAGATGCGCTGACGAACCTCGACGGCCGTGTCACAACCAATACCGTCGATATCGACAACCTGACCAGCACCGTAACCAACATCACGAACACGACCGCTGCGCTGCGCTATTTCCGCGCTAACTCGCAACTCGCGGATGCATCGGCGGCGGGCAGCGAAGCGGTGGCGATCGGCGGCAACGCGCAGGCGAGCGCGGCCAATGCCGTAGCGCTCGGTGCCAACGCAGTGGCCGACCGCGCCAATACGGTATCGGTCGGCGCAGCCGGCAACGAACGCCAGATCACCAACGTCGCCGCTGGCGGCTTCGATACCGACGCGATCAACGTCGCGCAATTGAAGAGCCTCGCAACCGGCCTTGGCGGCGGCGCCGACGTGAACGCGGACGGCACGCTCACGCTGCCTTCATACACCCTCGACGGCAACGTCTACCACAACGTGGCGGATGCGCTGACGAACCTCGACGGCCGTGTCACAACCAACACCGTCGATATCGACAACCTGACCAGCACCGTAACCAACATCACGAACACGACCGCTGCATTGCGCTACTTCCGCGCGAGCTCGCAGCTCGCGGACGCATCGGCAACGGGCAGCGAAGCGGTTGCGATCGGCGGCAACGCGCAGGCGAGCGCAGCCAATGCCGTCGCGCTCGGTGCCAACGCGGTGGCCGACCGCGCCAATACGGTATCGGTCGGCGCAGCCGGCAACGAACGCCAGATCACCCACGTCGCGGCGGGCACCGCCGACACGGATGCAGTCAACGTTCGTCAACTGAAGGAGGCAGGCCTGATCGACGGTAACGGCAACGCGAACAGCGCGGTCACCTACGACCACGGCAACGGCCAGACCGACTATGCCAGCGTCACGCTGGGCAACGGCGTGGCGGGCGGCACGCAGATCCACAACGTGGCGAACGGCGTGCTCGCTTCCGACGCCGTCAACCTCGGGCAATTGACCGAGGCGCTCAGCCAGGCGATCAACAACTCGCAGCCGCGCGCGTCGAATCCGTTCGTCGCGCTGAATGGCAACGCGGACGGCGAGGCGGCGCGCGCCACCGGTACGCATGCGATGGCGCTCGGTGCGAATGCCGCGGCCAACGGCAACGAAGCGCTCGCGCTCGGCGCGAACGCGGTCGCCACCGGTGATACCGCGACGGCGCTCGGCACGCGTGCGGCCGCGACGGGCGAGCGCACAGCGGCGCTAGGCTGGGGCAGCAACGCGAGCGCCGACGGCGCGGTCGCGTTGGGCGCCGGTTCGGTGGCCGATCGCGCCAACACGGTGTCGGTGGGCAGCGTCGGCAGCGAACGGCAGATCGCCAACGTCGCGCCCGGCACGCGCGGCACCGACGCGGTCAACCTCGATCAGCTGAACGCCGCGTTCAACCAGACCAACCAGGCGCTGAGCGATCTCGATCGCAACACGCGCAAGGGCATCGCGTCGGCTTCCGCGCTGCAGATCGTCACGCCTTACCTGCCGGGCCGCACGACGCTGAATGCCGGCGTCGCCGCGTATCGCGGCCAGGCGGCGCTCGGCATCGGCGTATCGCGCTGGAACGACAAGGGCACGCTGAATTTCAATGCGGGCGTCGCGTCGTCGGGCGGCAACAGCACGATCGTCCGCGCGGGCGTGGGCATCGTCATCGGCGACTAGACGCGCCGCGGTTCGGCATGAAGCGGGCGCGCTGCGCCGTGCTGCGTGCGCACGCGGCGCGCCCGCCTGAGGAGCGATATGAAGCAACTGATGTGGGTAGCGGCTGCGCTGGCGGCCGTGTCGGAGTGCGCCGGGCAAACCGCGCGCGAGCCATTGAACATTGAGGATCCGGCCGTCGCGCGCGGCTGCATCGGCACCCGCAGGGGCAAGCAGCCGAGCGTGCAGCCGAGCCCGCAAACGAACCCACAAACGAACCCGCAAGCAAGCCCACAACCGAGCCAGCGGTAGCGCCACGCGTTGCAGACACGGCAAGCGAACACCGCGCGATCGGCGCTGCGCGAATCCATCCCGCGCGGCGCCACGTCCGCATCAGAATGCGTAGAACGGTCCTTTGCCGACGGGCGTCGCGCGCGCTTCGATCGCGGTGTAGACGCGCCTGCCGAAGAAGAACGGCAACCCCCAGTCGAACATCGTGCTGGAGAATCCCGCGAGGTTATGGAACGCATTGTTCGACGAGCCGAGCAGCGTCTGCGCATTGGCGACCGGGAACGCAACCGTCGCCGTCGCGCCATCGGTGCCCCGCAGCGTGGCGGTCAACGTCTGCTGGGCGGATGGGCAGTACCAGATCCCGCATTGGGGCAGGCCGGGATCGGCGAAGAACATGCCGTTCGACCCGCTGTCCACGAAGCTGAGCGGCCAGCTCTGGCCGTTCGACACGGTCGTCACATAGCCGGTCTGCGCATTGGCTTTCAGCACGGTCGTGCCGGCGAGCGCGTTGTTGGCCTGCGTGCCGATGCCGAAAATCAATGAACCTTCGACCTGCGGCACGCCGGTGTCGGCGATCGCGGGCAGATCGATCACCACGCCATTGTTGTCGGTGGCGAAGCGGCTAACCGGATTGGCGACCTGCGCTTCGATCGGCTGCGAGCTCGGCGTGCAGGCGCCGCTCGCATCGCACGCGTAATACCAGCGCGGCCGCGCGGCGCTGGCGCAGGCGCTGCCGCAATCGACGGCGAACAGACCGATGCCGAGAATGCCGTTCACGCGCAGCGTGGCCGGCGTCATCATGGACGGACCGGAGCGCGCGCAATCGTCGGGTACCGCCGGCAGAACCGGATCGGCGATCACCTGCACCGGCAGCGACGCGGCGACCTGGCCGGCGAGGCGCACGTCGGCGCTGCGCACCGCGCCCCACGTGAAGCCGGTGCCGAACACCGCGCACTCGCCGCTGATGCCGCCGCTGCCGATGCTGGTTCCGGTTCCAGTGCCGCTGCCTGCGCTATCGCTGGTGCCGCTGGTGCCGCCGGTGCCGCTCGTGCCGCTCGTGCCGGCCGCGCCGCCGCCGGCGGCCGGCATGGCCGGTAACGCGAGCGTTGCCGGTAGCGCTGAAGCGAGCAGACGCAGGCCCTGCGAACCGGTGTCGACCTGGATGCTATCGATCGTTGCGCAATTGGACGTGCCGGGCGCGCATACGGTGACACTGGTGATCAGCATATTGCGCACGCGCGTCGGCAGCGCGCTGACCTTGATCGGCTGTACGTTGGGCGTGGTCGATTGCGCGATGGCCGGCGTGAGGTCGCCGCTGCCGGCCGAGCCGGTGGTGGGCGATGGGGCGGCCGCGACGGGCGGCGCGGTGGCGCTGACCGCGTCGCCGCTGCCGCCACCGCCACCGCACGCGGCGAGCGCAAGCAAGGCCAAGTAGGCGGCCATCGCGCGCAGTGCGCGCGTAGTGCCGGTAGTGCTCGCAGTCCAGGCGGCACGGGCAGTGCCGGCAGCACCGGGAGCACTAGCAGCACGAGCAGCAGCACCAGCAGTCCCAGCAGTCCCAGCAGTCCCAGCAGTCCCGGCAGTCCCGGCAGTCCCGGCAGTCCCGGCAGTCCCGGCAGTCCCGGCAGTCCCGGCAGTCCCGGCAGTCCCGGCAGTCCCGGCA
>DATLOW010000158.1:0-3488 GCA_035536055.1 Paraburkholderia sp.
CCGCGCACCGTGTGGCACGCGATACAGTCGCCGGCGCGGGCGAGGTACTCGCCCTTCTTGATCAGGGCGGCCTGGTCCGCGGGCGTGGCCGCCATTGCGGCGCCGTTGTGCAGATTGTCGACGCCCGACCAGAGGACCGGAACGAGCGCGGCGGCTGCAACGACGACGACAGCCGAGAGGGCGAACAGGGACTTGCGTTTCATTTGATGGTCTCTCCCGGTGCCTTATTGCGGTTCGCTGCCGCAGGCAAGCGGAGTCTTCAACGAATTGGCCGGCGCCGGCACAGGGTTTTGCGGAGCCTGCTGCGTGGACAGCCACGCGGCGACGGCGTTCACGTCCGCGTCGGTCAGACGCGTAGCGATGGTGTGCATGCAGTCAGGCTCGATGGCGTGACGCGTGCCCGAACGCCATGCGCCGAGCTGCGCGCTGATGTAGTCGGAATGCAGGCCGACGAGGCCCGGAATGGCCGGTTCCATACCGGTGAGCGCCTTGCCGTGGCAGGCCGCGCACGCGGGAATCTGTTTCGATACGTCGCCGTTCAGCACGATTTCACGGCCGCGCGCGAGCGTCGAATCGGACACGTTCGGCTTGTTGGGCGGCGGGTACGGCGGGCGCTGCTGCGAGAAGTACGTGGCGATCTGATGCAGGTAGTCGTCGGAGAGATACGTGACGAGGTAGTTCATCGGCGGGTACTTGCGGCGCCCTTCGCGGAAGTTCTTCAGCTGGTTGTACAGGTAGTCCGCCGGCTTGCCCGCAAGACGCGGGAAGTAGTCGTTGTCCGTGCCCTGGCCATGGGTACCGTGGCAGGCCGTACAGCCTTGCACGCGCGATTCCATCGTATCGGGAGCTTTGGGCTGCTGGGTTTGCGCTTTCGCAGCGCTATAGACGCCAGCACAGCCGATCAACAGAAGGGCGAGCAACGGGCGGAAAATGCGTCTAGAAGACACGCGTGACTCCATGAAATCGGGGAACCTGACCGAACTTCGAAGCGGCTCGGTTTAAAGGGCAGCAAGGACCGCAAGAGCAGCAGGCAGGCAGCAGGCGCTGCGGCGACGCAGCATTCTATCATCGATGATTGATGATGACTATTTGGTGCATAGGACGTAGTTCCGCCGGGAAACGGCTATGCGACAACTTGCCGCACGAGGCGCAGCGGGCCTGTGCGGGGTGTCGGGCCGGCGCGCCCGTGCGGCCGTCACTGGTCTCGCATTGGGCTCCGGGCGGGTAGCGAACCGGTCGCCACTCGGCTTCGTGCGCGGCTTCCTTTAAGATGTCGCGTTTTCGCCGCAGCGTTGCGCGCAGCCGATGTGCCGATGGCCGTTTTTGCGGTTCGCGGCATGGTGTGTTGCGGTGGTTGAACCGACGCGCGCGGACTTCATCGAAGCGTACGGCGTACGGTTGCCGAGGTGTTGCACAGATACCCGCGGCCGTGCTTCCTTCCCGGTTTTCTTTCAATCAGCCTTTCATGACGTCACACGCTGCTTCCCGCTGGTGCCCGTGCAGGCACGCTCTCTCATCTTCTTTCGGTTTTTCTATCCAATGAATCTCGGCGGACTTCCGGTCGGGCAGGTCGCGATGGCCGCGCTCATGAACGTTGCGTTCGCTTTCACCGTCGGCGCCGCGCTGCTTACCGCGTGGCTCGCGAAGGACGCAGAAGCCAAGATCGCACCGGCGCGGCCCGCCTGGTTGCGTGCGCAACGTTCGATGCAGACTGCGGCGATCGTGCTGGTGCTCGCCGATCTGGGCTGGCTGATGTACGAAGCCGCTTCGATGGGCGGTGTTGCGCTGCCCGCGGCGCTCGGTGTCGTGCCGACGGTGCTTGCGCGTACCCATGTCGGCTATGCGTGGGCGGTTGCGTTCGGCGGCGCGGTGGTGCTGCTGCTGACGTCGCTGTCCAGCCACACCGGCACGCTGCGCCACGCGCTGTTGTGGCTTGCGGTGGTCGCGGTGTCGGCGGGCAAGGCGTCGCTCGGTCATGCGGCCGATGCCGGCGCGGTGTCGCCGGCGATCGGTTTGCATACGCTGCATGTGCTCGCTTCCGCGGTGTGGGGCGGGCTGGTGCTCGCGGCGGGCTTTTCGGTGTTGCCGGCGCTCGGCGCATCGGTCGCGCGCGGCGTGTTGATTCGCACCGCCACGCAGTTGTCGAACGTGTCGCTGGTGTCGGCGCTGCTGGTGCTCGCAACCGGCGCGTTCAACGCGGTGCGCGGGTCGGGCGGTTCGTTCGCGGCGATCGAAGACAGCACATGGGGTCACGTGCTCGTGCTGAAGCTCGCACTAGTTGCGCTGGCACTGGTGCTCGGCGGTCTGAACCGTTTCTCGGCGCTGCCGCGGCTGCGCCGCACCGCGTCGACGATGGACGCGCATACGTTCAGCAACCTGCTCTATCTCGAAGCGCTGGTGATGTTGGGCGTGTTTGCGGCGGCAGCGGTGTTGTCGCATAGCGTGCCGGGGTTTGCGGCGCTGGGTTGACCGCACCGGTGGTGTGCATCGACGCGCTTCAGCGCGTTCAGTCGCGTGTGGCGGATGGGTGCTGGCTGTGAGCGCCCGGCGTTGTGCAGTGGCGTCGTGTATCGGGAAGCGGGCGCGGTACTTTGTCGATGTTCGCGCCGCCGTGCCTGTCTCAATCGTGAAACGCGCCGCGCGTCATTCGTAGCCGAGCCGGTGTGACAGTATCGGCGCGCAGAACAGCGCGATCGCACAGCCCGCGGCCTTGCCTTCCAGTTCGGCGGCCGCCGCGCGCAGACCGTAACCGTACGTGACCAGATCGAACAGCTGCGGCAGGCAATACAGCACCGCGGCGCCGATAAAGCAACGTTCCACATTTGAAATGCGCCAGCGACACTCGCAGGCAACCGCTGCGCCGATCACACGCAACACGCCGAACGCGACGAGCGCGCCCACGGCCGCCTGCTGGCGGATCAGATAGTCGGGAAGGAATTCGGTCATGGCGCCCACTGGTTCGGTCGATCGTGTTGCAGACCGTTCAGCAAGCACTGAGCCAGTTGGCGCGCAGCGCGCGAACCGAAGGTTGCGGCGCCTTGTGCAGCAAGGCTGTCGCACAACGTAGTGCGCGCGCGAAAAACGCAACGCGCGTATAAAGGCGCTCGCCGCAAGACCATCGCGCAAAAAATGTATCGCCGCTGAAACGTCGCGTCGGATTCGCGCGGCAACCACGTTGCGCCGATGAAAAACGCCGCCCGCAGGCGGCGTCGTCACCACGACGGCAAACCTGCGCGGCTTACCACTCGGCGACGCTGCCGTCTGTGTGGCGCCACACAGGATTGCGCCAGCGGTGACCGACCTTCGCCATCTCGCGCACCTTGTCTTCGTTCACTTCGATGCCGAGCCCCGGACCCTGCGGAATCGACACGTAGCCGCCGTCGTATTTGAAGACCTCGGGGTTCTTGATGTAGTCGAGCAGGTCGTTGCCCTGGTTGTAGTGAATGCCAAGGCTCTGTTCCTGAATGAACGCGTTGTAGCTGACCGCA
>DATLOW010000159.1:0-9652 GCA_035536055.1 Paraburkholderia sp.
CGCCGATACCAGTAGCGGAATCAGCGTGCGCAGCACGTCGCTGAAACGGCGCAGCGCGATCCACAGCAGCGTGGTGATCGCGATCAGCGCCCAGCCCGCGGCCTGCAGGAACGACAGGATGATCACGTTGGCCGAATGCAGAATCGAGATCGGTCCGCCGATGGTGGCGGGCTCCGCCGTTTTGACCGCCTGCGCGAAGCGCCGCAGCATCACGTCGTCGCCGGGGTCGGTGCCGGGCGGCACCTTCGGCGAGATTTCGACCAGCGCTTGTCCGCTGGGCGCGACCCAGTCGCGCACGATCGCGGGCGGCAGCGTTTCGCGTGTGATCAGTGTTGGCTGCAACAGCTCGGCCAGTTGATGCAACGCGATCCGCAACGGCTCGGAGATGGCTTTCTCCGCGCGATCGCGGGTGGCGGCATCCGCGTTGGCGAGTTTGGTTAGCGTGGCCGACAGGTGCTGCGCGTCGGCGGCGCCGGGGCCTGGGTGATCTTCGGCGGCGAGCGACAGCTGGTCCGCTACCCGCTTGAGCGCCGCGACACGCACCTGGTCGGTGGCGGGCGGCGCGGGTGTCTGCGTGAGCGTCGGCAGCAGTTGCTGCGCCGCGGCCGAGATGACTTCAATTTTCTGCGGTTGATCGGACGGAATGAAGGTCGACAGCGTGGTGGTGCGGCCGACTTCGGGCAGCTTCGACAGGCGCTCCGCGATCTTGTCCGCGTCGGCCAGCGTCGGCGCGAGCGCGCGTACGTTGTTGACGCCGGCTTCGGGCGCGTCTTTCAGCGACAGCAGCGTGGCCATCGACTCGGTGTGCGGATCTTTCAGATGCAGCGGATTGAAGTCGAAGCGCAGATGCGTAAGCAGCGGCAGCGCGCCGACGATGATGACCAGCGTGACGATCAGCACCGGCTTGCGATTGCGGTCGAGAAAATCGTCGACCGGCGCGAGCACGCGAAAGCCGGGCGAGCCCGCTTCGCCGGGCGGATTGAACACCTTGAGCAGGGCGGGAAACAGCGTCATGTTCGTCAGGTACGCGATGAACATGCCGACGCCAGCAATTTTTCCCAGTTCCGACACGCCGCGATACGCAGTCGGCAAAAACGAAAAGAAGCTCTCGGCGACCGCGACGGCAGCGAGCGTCAGCGGCACGCCGATGCTGTACGCCGTATTGACGAGCGCTGCCGACAGACGATTGTCGCGATGGCGTTCCTCGCGGTACTTGACGCCGTACTGAACACCGAAATCGACCCCCAGGCCGACGAACAGCACCATAAACGCGACCGAAATCATGTTCAGTGCGCCGACCATCATCAGACCGAGGGCGGCGGTGATCGCGAGCCCGACGAACAGCGTGATCAGCACGGCGACGATCATGCGGCCCGAGCGTAACGCGAGCCACAGGATGAACAGCACGACTGCCAGCGTGCAGATGCCGTTCACCGCAGCGCCGTCCTTCACCGATGAAAATTCTTCGTCGGCGAGCGGCTGCTGGCCGGTGAGTCTGACGCGCGCGCCGTACTTGCCTTCGAGGTTCGCGTCGGTGGCGGTCTGGCGGATTTCCTCCGACGCGCGCGCGCCTGCCTGCAACGCAGCATAGTCGACCACCGGCTGCACCGTAACGAAGGCGCGCGCGGGCGTGGCCGCTTCGCTTTTGTCGACCAGCGCGCGCCACGAGAACGCGGCCGGCTGGCCAGCGAGCACGTGATCGAAGGTGGTCGCGGCATTCGACAGCAGGCGGCTCATATCGGCGAGCTTCACCTGGCCGATCTGCAACGGCAGCAGCAGGCTGGTGTTCAGCGTGTCGGCAAGACCGGTGAGGCTCGGGTCGTGCGCGAGCGAATTGATCAGCGGCTTGGCCTTGACCAGCTGCGACGTGGTGGACTGCACGTCGCTCAACGACGGAAACAGCAGCCCGTTACGCTCGAAGAACGGCCCGCCGGCCGGCTCCGTGACCGACGTGAACTCCTTCGATTCCTTCTGCAATGCGGTAGCAAGCGTATTGGCGGCAGCCTGCGCGAACTCGGGCGCGCCGGCTTCGACGACGGCAAGAATGGTCTGGCCGCGCTGCGGGAACGCCTGATCGATTGCGTTGTCGAGCGCGGACCACTTTTCGTCGTTTTCGACGAGACGGCTCACGTCCGTGTTGATCTTGAAGTGATGGGCGACGTAGTAGCCGCTCGCAACCGCGAGCGCCAGCGATACGCCGATCACCTGCAGCGGACGGCGCACGGAAAAAACGGCAAGGCTAACGATGGATGACTTCAGCATGTAGGCGCACAGCCTTTGCGTTGAATGGCATTTTCTTCAAGAGCGCACAAGTATACAGACGCATCGCGACGTCCGGCGGATAGAAGGGCGGGAGCCCCTGTCAAAGCCGTTATACTGGCCTCGAGCCGTCCCGGCGCGGCTCGCCCTTTTTGCTATCTGTAGAGCCGGCGCCTATTTTCTACCGTCCGTACCAGCATATGAAACGATACCTGACCGCTATTCTTGCAGCCGCTGCTTTTATGTCCACCGCGGCTATTGCACAAACCGCGCCTGAAGCTGTGGTCAAGGCTGCGGTCGAAGGCACGGTTAACGCGATGAAGGCCGATCCTCAGGCGCGCGGCGGCGACATGAAGAAGATCACCGAAACCGTCGAAACCCACTTCGTACCGGCCACCGACTTTCAGCGCACCACGCGCATCGCGGTCGGCAAGGCGTGGACGACGGCCACGCCGGATCAGCAAAAACAGCTGTACGAGCAGTTCCAGTTACTGCTGGTGCGTACCTATGCCGCTTCGCTTGCACAACTGCGCACGCAGGACGTGAAGTTCAAGTTTCTGCCGCCCGACGTGCCGGGCGGTGCCAAGGACATCGTCGTGCAGTCGCACGTGCTCAGCAACGGCGGCGACGATTCGATCGACTACCGGCTCGAGAAAACCGCCAACGGCTGGAAGATCTACGACATCAATATGCTCGGCGCGTGGCTGATCCAGGTGTATCAGACACAGTTCCAGGAGCAGCTGTCGAAGGGCGGTGTCGACGGCCTGATCAAGTTCATCACCAATCACAACGCACGCAACGCCGGTTAAGTCTGCGTCCGTCTTCGGCTGCTCTGTGGTTCGTTTGCCCGTTCGCCCGGCCGCCTCGATGCCGGGCGAACTTCTAGCGCTGCCGGCGATGTTCCACCGCGAACTTGATCAGTTCTGCCTGCCCGTCGATCTCCAGCTTGCGTTTCAGGTTCAGCCGGTGCGTTTCGACGGTACGCACCGACAGGCCGTTGCGCTGCGCAATCTGCTTGCTGGACAGGCCTTCCGCAAGTGCATCCAGAATGTCGCGCTCGCGTGGCGTGAGCCGCGCGAGCGGCGATTGCGCGGCCGACGCCTGGATCAGCCGCAGTCCTAGCCCCGCGCTGAAGAAGGTCTGGCCGCCGAGCACTGCGCCGATCGCGCGAACGATCTCGGTGGCCGGCGAGTCCTTCAGCACGTAGCCGCTCGCGCCGGCCTGCACGGCTTGCGTGACGTATTCGACGTTGTCGTACATCGACAGCATCAGCACCCGGATTTCCGGGAATCGCTCGTGAAACACGCCGGCCAGTGCAATGCCGTTCATGCCGCTCATCCCGACGTCCATCAACGCGAGGTCCGGCTGATGCGCTGCGGCAAGCGCGATCGCCTCGTCGGCGTTGCCGGCTTCGCCAACCACCGCGAAGCCGGGGACCGCTTCGAGGCGGACCCGCAGGCCGTCGCGTACCAGCGGGTGGTCGTCGACGAGAATCAGGCGGGCCGTGTCCGGCGCGGTGTCGTTCATGCGCGCTCCTTGCGGGCAAGCGGCGATTCGCCAGCGCGCAGCTGCAGGCGGGCCGGCACCTGTGCGCGCACCACCGTGCGCCCCGGCTGGGACGCGAGCGTAAGCGTGCCTTCGAGCGCGGCCAGCCGCTCGCGCATGTTGCGCAGGCCGACTCCCGCGTGCGGATCGGCCTGCACGCGCTCGACGTCGAAGCCGCGCCCGTTGTCTTCGATCGTCAGCGTGACCGTTTGCGCGGACACGTCGAGTGCGAGCGCCACACTCGACGCCGCCGCGTGCTTGACGATATTCGTCAGCGCCTCCTGCGCGATACGGAACAACACCGTGTTCACCGCATCCGGCAGCGCCGCGCCGCGGGCTACGTCGTTCTGCGTAAAGCGGATCGCGATGCCGGACTCGGCGCCGAGTTCGCGTGCGAGCTGCTCGAGGGCGGCCGCGAGCCCCAGGTCGTCGAGCATGGTCGGGCGCAGCGCGTGCGAGATACGCCGCACTTCGCGCAGCGTGTCGCCGAGTCGCACGAGGCTGGTGGACAGCGCGGCCTCCGCGGCGGGCACGCGCGTCGTGCCGCCCTCGAAGCGCGCCAGCGCGGATTCGAGCAGCAGCTTGATCGACACCATCATCTGGCTAATGCCGTCGTGCAATTCGCGCGACAGCCGCGCGCGTTCGTTTTCCTGCGACGCAACCACCTGCTGCGCAAGCCGCCGCAGCTTCGCGTCGGCGCTGCGGTACTCGCTGACGTTGAGCACCAGCGCGCACAACGTGATCACGCACAGGCCGGCGAGCGCGATCGCGCCGATCCACGTCATCGTGCGCTCGATGTTCGCGGATGCGCGCTCGTCGATCCGCGCGAGCGTCGTATCGACGTCGTCCAGATAGACGCCGGTGCCAAGCATCCAGCCCCAACGCTCGAGCGGCACCACATAGCCGAGCTTCGGCGCGAGCTTGCCGGTGGACGGCCGGTGCCACATATAGCGCACGTAGCCACCGCCTTTGGCGGCTGCGGCGATCAGCTGCTGGATGGTCAGCGATCCCGTCGGATCGCGCAGCGTCCATAGATCGCGGCCCACCAGATCGGGTTCGCGCGGATGCATCAGCGAGCGGCCATGCATGTCGTAGACGAAAAAGTAGCCATCCTGACCAAAGTCCATTTTTTCCAGCATCGCGAGCGCCTGACTTTTCAGCGTGGCCTCGTCACGCCCGTTTTCGCCGGCCGCCACGTACAGCGGCGCGATCGCGCTGGTGGCGAGATCGACGTAGTGGCGCAACTCAATTTCCTTGCTCGCCATATACGCGGTCTGGGTGGTGGCGTGCTGCGTGCGCGCCAGCGCCGTGGCCTGCTGGCGCACGCCGATCTCGATGCCTGCGATGGCGACGATGAATGGCACGATCGCGAGCAGAAATATTTTCGCTTTGAGATTCATCGATGAAAAGTCCGCCGGATGGCATACGTAATTGTACGTAGCACGCTTACGTAGTTATGCGCTTGTGACGCCGATGGCGAAAGCGAATACTACACGCCCAGAGCATGGCACATATCGATCATGCATCGCGCCGCGCGGCGCATCGGCTAGCGGCGAGGCTGGTCGTCAATTACGCGCGCATTGTCCGCACACCGCATGCAAACGCCGTTTCGGCGGACGATATTCGTATAACTAAACAGGAGACTCCCATGAATCGGGCTTCCGGGTTTGTCGTCTGGATTGCAGTTGCGCTACTCGGCGCATTTGCGTTCGGCACCATCGCGCTCGCGCAGGGCGAGCGTGTCAGCGCGCTATGGATCGTGATCGCCGCGGTCTGCGTGTATCTGATCGCATACCGCTTCTATAGCCGTTTTATCGCCAGCAAGGTGCTGCAGCTCGACGGCAACCGGATCACGCCGGCCGTCAAACACAACGATGGCCTCGACTACGTGCCGACCAACCGCTTCGTGCTATTCGGCCACCACTTCGCGGCGATTGCCGGCGCGGGCCCGCTGGTCGGTCCGGTGCTGGCCGCGCAGATGGGCTACCTGCCCGGCATGCTGTGGATTCTCGCGGGTGTGGTATTCGCGGGCGCGGTGCAGGATTTCATCGTGCTGTTCATCTCCACGCGGCGCGACGGCCGCTCGCTCGGCGATCTGGTAAAGATGGAACTGGGCACGGTGCCGGGCGTGATTGCGCTGTTCGGCACGTTCCTGATCATGGTGATCATCCTCGCGGTGCTCGCGCTGATCGTCGTGAAGGCACTGACCAACTCGCCCTGGGGCACGTTCACGGTGGCGGCGACCATTCCGATCGCGATCTTCATGGGCATCTATACGCGCTTCATCCGGCCGGGGCGCATCGGCGAGGTGTCGGTGATCGGCTTCGTGCTGCTGATGGCGTCGATCGTGTTCGGCCAGTACGTGCATGAATCGCCGACGCTCGCTGCGTGGTTCACGTTCAGCGGCACGCAGCTCACGTGGATTCTGATTGGCTACGGCTTTATCGCGTCGGTGCTGCCCGTGTGGCTGCTGCTGGCGCCGCGCGACTACCTGTCGACGTTCCTGAAAATCGGCACGATCCTCGGCCTCGCGATCGGCATTCTGTTCGTCGCGCCGGAGCTGAAGATGCCCGCGCTGACGAAATTTATCGACGGCACGGGCCCGGTCTGGTCGGGCAACCTGTTCCCGTTCCTGTTCATCACGATCGCGTGCGGCGCGGTGTCCGGCTTCCACTCGCTGATCTCGTCGGGCACCACGCCGAAGCTGATCGACAACGAACGCAATGCGCGTTTCATCGGCTATGGCGCGATGCTGATGGAGTCGTTCGTCGCGATCATGGCGCTGGTCGCTGCGTCGGTTATCGAGCCGGGCATCTATTTCGCGATGAACGCGCCGGCTGCAGTGCTCGGCACGACGCCTGAGGCCGTCGCGCAGACGGTCTCGCAATGGGGCTTCATGCTGACGCCGGAGATGCTCACCGGAACCGCCAAGGCAGTCGGTGAAACGACCATCATCGCGCGCGCCGGCGGTGCGCCGACGCTGGCCGTCGGCATGGCGCACATCCTGCACCAGGCGCTGGGCGGCGAAGCGATGATGGCGTTCTGGTATCACTTCGCCATTCTGTTTGAGGCGCTGTTCATTCTGACGGCTGTCGACGCAGGCACGCGCGCCGGTCGCTTCATGCTGCAAGACCTGCTGGGCACCTTCCATCCGGCGTTGAAGCGCACGGAATCGCTGCCTGCCAATCTGGTTGCCACGGCGCTGTGCGTCGCCGCATGGGGTTATTTCCTGTATCAAGGCGTGGTCGATCCGCTTGGCGGCATCAACACGCTGTGGCCGCTGTTCGGCATCTCGAACCAGATGCTGGCGGGCATCGCACTGGTGCTGGGCACCGTCGTGCTGTTCAAGATGAAGCGCGAGCGCTATGCATGGGTCACGCTGGTGCCGACGGTCTGGCTGCTGGTCTGCACGCTGACCGCAGGCTGGCAAAAAATCTTCGACGCCAATCCGAAGGTCGGCTTCCTCGCGCACGCGGCCAAGCTCGGCGCGGCCGCCGATGCAGGCAAGATCGTTGCCCCGGCGAAGTCGCTCGAACAGATGCACCGCATCATATTCAACGACTACGTCGATGCTGCGCTGGCCGGTCTGTTTATGTTCGTGGTGGTGAGTGTCGTCGTGTACGGCGCGTTGGCGGTACTGCGTGCGCGGCGTGCCAACCTGCCCACCGCGCGCGAAACGCCGTTCGAAGCGATGCCGGCAGCCACCCGCACGAGCGGCGCACATTGAGCGGGAGGGGCACGCGATGTTCTCGAATTTGCGAACCGACGTACGTAGTGCCGGCCGTTATCTTGGCCAGGCGCTACGTCTGATGGTCGGTGTGCCCGACTACGAAACGTATGTCGCGCACATGCGCGCAACGCACCCCGATCAGCCGGTGATGTCCTACGAAGCATTCTTCCGCGAACGGCAGAACGCGCGCTACGGCGCCGGCGCCGGCAAGTGCTGCTGATAGACCCGGACGAAAACCGCCCAACCAAAAAACAAAGAGCGCAACGGCCTAAACCGTTGCGCTCTTTTTACATTGCCCTGCAAGAAGCAATAGCCAACCAACCGCGCTTAATTCACCGCCGCGGCCGCTTCAACCTTCTTGCCCTTGCCGGAAACCTTGATCTCTTCCAGCTTGATCTCGACGTGGCGCGAGAACACGTACTCGGCCGGGCGCTGCTTGTCGAGCGGAATATCCTTCGCGAACGCACCGGTGGTTCGCGGACCGTTGCGGCTCACCTTGAACGCCTTCAGCGGATGCGTGACCGTATCCATCACGGCCGTCGCTTCGAAGCCGCAGTGGACCATGCAGTCCGCGCACTTTTCATAGTTGCCGGTACCGTACTTGTCCCAGTCGGTGGTTTCCATCAGTTCCTTGAAGGTCTTCACATAGCCTTCGCCGACCAGATAGCACGGACGTTGCCAGCCGAACACGGTACGCGCCGGGTTGCCCCACGGCGTGCACTGGTACGACTGGTTGCCGGCGAGGAAGTCGAGGAACATGGCCGACTGGCTGAACGACCAGTTCTTGCCGTTGTTGCCGCGCTTGAAGATTTCGCGGAACAGATGCTTGGTTTTTTCGCGGTTCAGGAAGTGCTGCTGATCCGGCGCGCGCTCGTACGCATAGCCCGGCGACACCGTGATGCCGTCCACGCCAAGCGGCCCCAGCGTATCGAAGAACGCGGCCACGCGGTCCGGCTGCGCATCGTTGAACAGCGTGCAGTTGATGTTGACGCGGAAGCCGCGGCGCTTCGCTTCGCGGATCGCGGCGACGGCCTTCTCGTACACGCCTTCCTGCGAGACCGAGTGGTCGTGCGCTTCCTTGTCGCCGTCGAGGTGCACCGACCAGACGAAGTACGGGTTCGGCTCGTAATCGTCCATCTTCTTTTCCATCAGCAGCGCGTTCGTGCACAGATACACGAATTTCTTGCGCGCCATGATGCCCTTGACGATCTGCGGCATTTCCTTGTGCAGCAGCGGTTCGCCGCCGGCGATCGACACCACCGGCGCGCCGCATTCGTCGACTGCTTCGAGACATTCAGCCAGAGACAACCGTTGATTCAGAATCGGATCCGGGTAATCGATCTTGCCGCAGCCATTGCAGGCCAGATTGCAGCGAAAGAGCGGTTCGAGCATCAGTGCGAGCGGATAACGCTTATTCCCCGACAGGTGCTGGCGCATGATGTAGGCGCCGACCCGAACTTTCTGTAGCAGCGGAATAGACAAGACGGTTCTCCTTAAACTTCGCGTGCAGCGAGTGGTTGCGTCAGCTTTGACGGCAACTTGAATTCAACTTTCTCTTCACGGCCCGCCATCGTCGATACGTCGACGGACCCCAATGCGCGCAGCGCATCGATCACGTTTTCCACCATTTCTTCCGGCGCCGATGCGCCGGCGGTGATACCCACGGTTTGCGCGTTCGCGAACCACTCGGGCTTGACCTCGGAGCCGTCGGCCACGAGATAGCTCGGCACGCCGCTTTCGCTGCCGATCTCACGCAGCCGGTTCGAGTTCGAGCTGTTGGTCGCGCCGACCACCAGCAACACGTCGACCTGCGTGCTCAGCTCACGCACCGCCGCCTGGCGGTTTTGCGTGGCGTAACAGATGTCGCGCGTGTCCGGACCGACGATGTCGCTGAACCGGTTCAGCAGAGCGTCGATGATGCCACGGGTGTCGTCGACCGACAGCGTGGTCTGCGTAACGTACGCCAGAGGCGTATCCAGCGGCAGCTCGAGCTTGGCGACTTCGGCTTCGCTCTGTACCAGCAGCACCTTGCCAGGAATCTGGCCGATCGTGCCTTCGACTTCCGGATGGCCGGCATGGCCGATCAGAATCAGCGTACGACCCGCCGCCACGTACTGG
>DATLOW010000160.1:0-4133 GCA_035536055.1 Paraburkholderia sp.
CCGGTGCGGAAGAATTCGTCGAGCACGTCGTTTTCGTTGGTCGCCACCACCAGTTTCTCGATCGGCAGACCCATCATGCGCGCGATGTGCCCTGCGCAGACATTGCCGAAGTTGCCCGACGGCACGGTGAACGACACGCGCTCGTCGTTCGACTTCGTCGCGGCGAAATAGCCCTTGAAGTAGTACACGACCTGCGCGACCACGCGCGCCCAGTTGATCGAGTTAACCGTGCCGATCTTGTGCCGCGCCTTGAACGCGTGATCGTTCGACACCGCTTTGACGATATCCTGGCAGTCGTCGAACACGCCTTCGATCGCGAGATTGAAGATGTTCGGGTCTTGCAGGCTGAACATCTGCGCGGTCTGGAACGGGCTCATTTTCTTGTGCGGCGACAGCATGAACACGCGGATGCCGTGCTTGCCGCGCATCGCGTATTCGGCCGCGCTGCCGGTGTCGCCCGAAGTCGCGCCGAGGATGTTCAGCGTTTCGCCGTGCTTTTCCAGCGTGTACTCGAACAGGTTGCCGAGCAGCTGCATCGCCATGTCCTTGAACGCCAGCGTCGGCCCGTTCGACAGCTCGAGCAGCGCGAGCGGCGCGCCGTTTTCGACGCCGAGCGTCTTCAGCGGCGTGATCTGCGCAGCCTGCTCGTCGTCGCGCACGTTGCAGTACGTGTCGCCGGTGTAGGTGCGGCGCGTCAGCGCGCGCAGGTCTTCGGCGGGAATGTCGTCGCAGAACTTCGCGAGCACTTCGTACGCGAGGTCCGCGTACGGCAGCGTGCGCCAGCGCGCCAGCTCGTCGGCGCTGACCTGCGGGTAAGCGGCCGGCAGATACAGGCCGCCATCCTTCGCCAGACCGCCGAGCAGAATGTCGGAAAACGTATGGCGCTCGCCTGCTCCGGCGCCGCGCGTGGAAATGTAGTTCATCAGTGTGTTCGTCCAGTTCGGTTGCCCGCGCCTCGAGTGGTCGAGGTCGGCGCCTTGGTTCCGTGCCCCGGTTCCGTGCCTTGGTTCCGTGCCCCGGTTCGGCGCCTTGCCTCAGCGCCGCCGTTCAGCGCTCAGTTCAGCGCTTCCATGCGCAGCTTCGTCACCTTCGAGACGACCGTCCGCAGCGCCTCGATGCGCGCAATCGCCGCATTCACGTGCTTTTCGACCGTCTCGTGCGTGAGCAGGATGATGTCCGTTTCGCCCTTGCCGTGATCGTCGACCTGCTCCGATTCTTTCTGCAGCAGCGCGTCGATCGAGATGCCGGCATCCGCAAGGATGCGCGTGATGTCGGCCAGCACACCGGTCACGTCGGCCACGCGCAGCCGCAAGTAGTAGCTGCTCGTCACTTCTTCGATCGGCAGGATCGGCGTGTCCGACAGCCGGTCGCTCTGGAACGCCAGATGCGGCACACGGTGCTCCGGATCGGCCGTGTGCAGACGCGTCACGTCGACCAGATCGGCGACCACTGCCGACGCGGTCGGCTCGGCGCCCGCGCCCTTGCCGTAGTACAACGTGGTGCCGACCGCATCGCCGTGCACGACCACCGCGTTCATCGCGCCTTCGACGTTGGCGAGCAGGCGCTTTTCCGGAATCAGCGTCGGGTGCGTGCGCAGCTCGATGCCCTTGGCGGTGCGGCGCGTGATGCCGAGCAGCTTGATGCGGTAGCCGAGCTCTTCCGCATAGCGGATATCGATCGCGGCGAGTTTGCTGATGCCTTCCACGTAAGCCTTGTCGAACTGCACCGGCACGCCGAACGCGATCGCGCTCATGATGGTCGCCTTGTGCGCGGCGTCGACGCCTTCGATATCGAAGGTCGGATCCGCTTCGGCATAGCCCAGTTCCTGCGCGGCCTTCAGCGCGGTCGCAAAGTCGAGCCCGCGATCGCGCATCTCCGACAGGATATAGTTGGTCGTACCGTTGATAATGCCGGCGATATAGCCGATGCGGTTGGCCGTCAGCCCTTCGCGCAGCGCCTTGATGATCGGAATGCCGCCCGCCACCGCCGCCTCGAACGCGACCATTACGCCGTTCGCGTGCGCGGCCGCGAAAATCTCGGTGCCGTGCACCGCGAGCAGCGCCTTGTTGGCGGTCACCACGTGCTTGCGGTTGGCGATTGCGCGCAGCACCAGTTCGCGCGCGATGCCAGTGCCGCCGATCATCTCGGCGACGATATCGATCGACGGATCGTCGATCACCGCATGGAAGTCGTCGGTCACGGCGACACTGCCCGCATCCGCGCCGAGCGCCTGGGTCGCCTTGGCCGGATTGCGCACTGCGATGCGCGCAATCTCGATGCCGCGGCCGGCCCGGCGTTTGATTTCTTCCTGGTTGCGGCGCAGGACCGTGTAGGTCCCGCCGCCGACCGTGCCGAAGCCCAGCAATCCAACTTTGATCGGTTCCATGCAGCGTGTGGTTCTAGTGAGTGATTGAAAAAAACGGGCAGACGCAGCGGGCAGACGCAACGGCAGCGTCAGGCCGCGTGACGCTTGCGGTAGCCGTCGAGAAAGCGCGCGATCCGGTTGATCGAGTCCGCAAGGTCGTCGACGTTCGGCAGGAATACCACCCGGAAATGATCCGGCGATCTCCAGTTGAAACCGCTGCCCTGCACCAGCAGGACACGCTCCTCGAGCAGCAGGTCGAGGATGAACTGCTGGTCGTTGTGAATCGGGTACATCTTCGGATCGAGGCGCGGGAACATGTAGAGCGCCGCCTCGGGCTTCACGCAGCTGACGCCGGGGATCGCCGTCAGCATGTCGTAGGCCAGCTCGCGCTGCCGGTACAGGCGCCCGCCCGGCGCGATCAGCTCGTTGATGCTCTGGTAGCCGCCGAGCGCGGTCTGGATCGCGTATTGGCCGGGCACGTTCGGACACAGCCGCATCGACGCGAGAATGCCGAGGCCTTCGAAATAGTCTTTCGCGCGGCGCCGGTTTTCGCCGGTCAGGCCCGACACCCACATCCAGCCGGCGCGGTAGCCGCACGAGCGGTAGCTCTTCGACAGGCTGTTGAAGGTGACCGTCAGCACGTCTTCGGACAGCGACGCGATCGCCGTATGCTGGCGGCCGTCGTAGACGATCTTGTCGTACACCTCGTCGGCGAAGATCACGAGGCCGTGCTGGCGCGCGATGTCGATCAGCGCGAGCAGCAGTTCGTCCGAATACAGCGCGCCAGTCGGGTTGTTCGGGTTGATCACGACCAGCGCGCGCGTATTCGGCGTGATCTTGCTGCGGATGTCGTCGAGGTCGGGCATCCACCGGTTCGACTCGTCGCACACGTAATGCACCGGCGTGCCGCCGGACAGGCTGACGCCCGCGGTCCACAGCGGATAGTCGGGCGCCGGCAGCAGCACTTCGTCGCCGTCGTTCAGCAGGCCTTGCAGCGCCATCACGATCAGCTCGGAGGCGCCGTTGCCGATGTAGATGTCGTCGAGTTCGACGCCGTGCACGCCCTTTTGCTGCGCGTAATGCATGATCGCCTTGCGCGCCGCGAACACGCCCTTCGAATCCGAATAGCCGGACGAGCTGGGCAGGTTCAGGATCATGTCCTGGATAATCTCGTCGGGCGCGTCGAAACCGAACGGCGCCAGATTGCCGATGTTCAGCTTGATGATGCGATGGCCTTCTTCCTCGAGGCGCTTGGCGTGTTCGAGCACGGGCCCGCGAATGTCGTAGCAGACATTCAGTAGCTTGTTGGATTTGAGTATCGGTTTCACGGCGGGTTTCTGGGCGGGTTTCTCGGCGGACACGTCGTCCTGGATCAAGGGTCTGCTGCGCAAGCCGTTCCGTTTCCCGGCCTGCGTCCGCGGCGGATACCGGCAGGCGCGCAGCACGGAACGGGCGTCCGGAACGGAAAAGTCGCGGAACAAATTTTGGGGCGTTCGGCCAAACCCGGATGCTACCCGGCGCGCTGGCTGATGGAGCGGCAAGCTGGGCATCAAACGAAGCACTGAGCAAGGCTACGGGCGAGGCTCAAGCAACGCACCGGGCGAGGCATCGCGCGAAGCGCAAGCGCCGAGGGCGCTGCCGCGCCGTTCGCCGGGCGAGTTGCCACGCAATTCGCCGGACCGGCACCGCGAAGCCCCCGCCTACGGCCCGGATGACTGGCGTGTGCCGCTTCTGGCATTTGCCGCTTGTTTGCCGCTTGTTTGCCGCT
>DATLOW010000161.1:0-8780 GCA_035536055.1 Paraburkholderia sp.
CACCGACATCTTCCCGAACATCGATATTCCGGTTCTATCGGTAATCTGGACATTCCAGGGTCTACCCGCAGACGAGATGGAACGCCGCATCGTGCTCAATTACGAGCGCGGCCTGTCGACTACCGTCAACGATATCGAGCATGTCGAATCGACTTCGCTGAATGGCATTGCGGTCATCAAGATCTTCTTTCAGCCGCACGCGAACATTCAGGAAGCGCTCGCGCAGGTCACTGCGCTGTCGCAGACGCAGCTTCGTTCGCTGCCGCCGGGCATCACACCGCCAAACATCCTGCGCTACAACGCGTCGACCGTGCCGATTCTGCGGCTTGCGCTCTCGTCGCCGTCGCTCACCGAACAGGAACTGTTCGACTATGGCAATAACTTCCTGAAGACCGAACTCGCGACGGTGCCTGGCGCATCGGCGCCGCTGCCCTATGGCGGCAAGCAACGTCAGATCATGGTGGACATCGATTCGCGCAAGCTGCAGGAGCGCAATCTGTCGCCGATGGACGTGGTGAATTCGATCACCGCACAAAACCTGATCGTGCCGACCGGCACCGCGAAAATAGGCTCGACCGAATACTCGGTGCAATTGAATGCCAGTCCGGATTCGCTGGCGGGCCTGAACAATATTCCCATCAAGACCACCGCGAACGGCACGATCTATATTCGCGACGTCGCGCACGTGCGCGACGGCTTCCAGCCGCAGACCAACATCGTGCGCGTGGACGGCACGCGCGCCGCGCTGCTGACGATCAACAAGAGCGGCAATACGTCGACGCTCGAGATCGTCAACCGCATCAAACAGATGATGCCGATCCTGCACAACCTCGTGCCCGAGTCGATGAAGATCGACCCGGTGGCGGACCAATCGCTATTCGTCCGCGCGTCGGTGCAGGGGGTGTTGCGTGAGGCGCTGATCGCCGCGTGCCTGACCGGCCTGATGATTCTGCTGTTCCTCGGCAACTGGCGCGCGACGCTGATCATCGCGGTGTCGATTCCGCTGTCGATGATCACGTCGATCATCGCGCTGTCGGCGCTCGGCGAAACCATCAACATCATGACGTTGGGCGGGCTTGCGCTAGCGGTGGGTATTCTGGTCGACGATGCGACAGTGGCGATCGAGAACATCAGCCACCAGCTGGAGCAAGGCAAGAATCTCGAACAGGCGATTCTCGACGGCGCCGCGCAGATCGCGGTGCCGACGCTGGTGTCGACGCTGTCGATCTGTATCGTGTTCGTGCCGATGTTCCTGCTTTCCGGTGTCGCGCACTATCTGTTCATTCCGCTTGCAGAAGCGGTGGTGTTCGCCATGCTGGCGTCGTATTTCTTTTCGCGTACGCTGGTGCCGACCCTCGCCAAATACCTGCTGCGCAATCACCATCGTCCCGAGGACATGCACGCGCGAGCGAACACGCGCAATCCGTTCATGCGCGTGCACCTCGCGTTCGAACATGGGTTCGCCGGCCTGCGCGAGCGCTACCGGCGTTTTCTGAGCGCGCGCGTCGCACGGCCCGGCGTGTTTACCGCGGGCTTTCTGCTGTGCTGCGGCTTGTCGCTGCTGCTGATACCGTTTCTCGGCCGCGACTTCTTCCCGTCGGTCGACGCGGGCACGATCGCACTGCATCTGCGCGCGAAAACCGGCATGCGCGTCGAAGAAACGGCCGTGGTCACCGATCGCGTCGATGCGCGGATCCGCCAGCTGATTCCGCGCGACGAACTGCATTCGATCATCGACAACATCGGCTTGCCGGTGTCCGGTATCAACCTGTCGTATTCGAACACCGGCACGATCGGCACGTCGGATGCCGACATTCTGATCACGCTGAATGAAGACCATCACGCGACCGCCGACTACGTGCGTACCTTGCGCCGCACGCTGACCGACGAATTTCCCGGCGTGCAGTTCTCGTTCCTGCCGGCGGACATCGTCAGCCAGACGCTGAACTTCGGCGCGCCGTCGCCAATCGACGTGCAGATCGTCGGGCGCAATGTGGCGGCCAACCGCGAATTCGCCGCGGTGCTGCTGAACAAGCTGCGCAACGTGCCGGGCCTCGCGGACGCGCGCATCCAGCAGCCGGCCGACCTGCCGCGCATCTTTATCGACGTCGACCGCACGCGCGCGCAGCAGGCCGGCTTCACGCAGCGCGACGTCGCGAGCAACCTGCTGATCACGCTGTCGGGCAGCCAGCAGACCACACCGACGTTCTGGCTCAATCCGCGTAATGGCGTCAGCTACAACGTGATCACCGAAGCGCCGCAGTACACGATGGATTCGCTACAGTCGCTCGCCAACATCCCTCTGAACGCGAACGGCCACACCAACATTCTCGGCGCGCTGTCGACGATGCGGCGCCAGGCCGGCAACGCGGTGCTGACGCACTACAACGCGCAAACCACCATCGACATCTACGGCACCGCCGACGGCCGCGACCTCGGCGCGGTATCGGACGACATCAACAAGATCATCAACGAGTCGAAAGCGGAATTGCCGAAGGGTTCGACCATCGAGCTGCGCGGCCAGGTGCAGACGATGAACTCGTCGTTCAGCGGCCTGTTCGCGGGTCTCGTGTTCGCGATCGTGCTGGTGTATCTGCTGATCGTCGTGAACTTCCAGTCGTGGCTCGATCCGTTCATCATCATCACCGGCTTGCCGGGCGCGCTGGCGGGCATCGTCTGGATTCTGTTCCTTACCCATACGACGCTGTCGATTCCCGCGCTGACCGGCGCGATCATGTGTATCGGTATCGCGACCGCGAACTCGATTCTGGTGGTCAGCTTTGCGCGCGAGCAGTTGCTCGAACACGGCGACGCGGTGCGCGCCGCGATCGAAGCGGGCTTCACGCGCTTCCGTCCGGTGTTGATGACGGCACTCGCGATGGTGATCGGCATGGTGCCGATGGCGATCGGCCTCGGCGAAGGCGGCGAACAGAATGCGCCGCTCGGCCGCGCCGTGATCGGCGGTTTGACGATCGGCACGCTGGCGACGCTGGTGTTCGTGCCGGTGGTGTTTTCGATGATCTACAGGCGGCTCGCCGAGCGGCGCCAGCAGGCAGCCGCGCACGTCGTGCACAAGCCGTGACGCACAAAAGCGGCAACCGTTAGTTATGGAGCGTTGATGGAAGGCAAACCTCTTGATGAATCCGCGGTGACGCGCGGCACCGCGCCGGCAGCTTCGACGAAGCGCACGCGCTGGCTGGCCGCGCTCGCGATCATCGTCGTGCTGGGTCTTGCGGCGCAAGGTATCTGGTCGCGCCGCGAAGCGCATGCGACGCTCGAGCGCGAGGCCGAGCATTCGGCCAAGCTTGCCGTCGAAGTCGTGCATCCGCAGAAGTCGGATGCGCCGGTCGACCTCGTGCTGCCCGGCAATGTGCAGGCCTTCCTCGATACGCCGATCTACGCCCGCACCAACGGCTACCTGAAGAAGTGGTATGCGGATATCGGCGCGCATGTAAAGGCCGGCCAGCTGCTGGCCGAAATCGATACGCCGGAAGTCGACGATCAACTGCGCGCCGCGCGCGCCGACGCCGCCAATGCCGACGCGAACTACGCGCTGGCGAAAAGCACCGCGGACCGCTGGACCGACATGCTGAAGAACAAGTCGGTGTCGAAGCAGGAAACCGACGAAAAGGTCGGCGATATGCTGGCCAAGAAAGGTACGCTCGACGCAGCGCGCTTCAACGTCGCGCGGCTCGAAAAGACGCAGTCGTTCCAGAAGGTCTACGCGCCGTTCGACGGCATCGTCACGGCGCGCAACGTCGACGTCGGCGCGCTGATCGACGCCGGCAGCTCGGGCGGCCCGGCCAAGGAGCTGTTCCATGTCGCGCAGGCGGACCGGCTGCGCGTGTATGTGAATGTGCCGCAAGCGTACTCGCAGCAGATTCGCGCGCAGCAGCCCGCTTATCTGACGCTCACCGAGACGCCGACCAAACACTATCCGGGCACGGTCGCCCGCACGTCGGGCGCAGTCGACGTGACGCAACGCACGATGCTGGTCGAAGTCGACGTCGACAACCGTAACGGCGCGCTACTGCCGGGCGCGTATGCGCAGGTGCATTTTGCGTTGAGCGGACAGGCGTCGCCGTACACGCTTCCCGGCAATGCGTTGCTGTTCCGCCCGGATGGCGTGAAGGTCGCCACCGTCGACGACCAGCAGCGCGTGAAGCTCGTCAAGGTGTCGCTCGGCACCGACTACGGCACGCGGGTCGCCATCGCTTCGGGGCTGAACGGCAACGAGCAGGTGATCCTGAACCCGCAGGATGCGATCGTCGATGGCGCGCCGGTGCGCATCGTGCAACGCAAGGCCGCCGCGCCGCAGCCGGCCAGCGCGCCGGCTGCGGTGCCCGCAGCGACGCCGGCCGGTGCGCAGGCGGGTGCGCCGTCCGGTACGCAGGCCGGTGCGCAAGCGGAACAGGCGGCGGCACGTCCGGCGCAAACGGAGTAGTGCGCATGCGTTCGATCCGTTCCCGCCGCCGCGCATCCGCACCGATGGCTTCGAAGACCGGTCATGCAGCCGCCGGCTTCGGCACGCTGCTGCGCAGCCGCGCCGGCTCGACCTTGAGCAGCGCTGCGCTCGCGCTGGCGGCAGCCGGCCTGCTGGCTGCCTGCACGCTCGGCCCCGACTACGTGCGCCCGACCGCAGCCGCGGCGCCCACCTGGAAGGAACTCGAAGGCACCGGCTGGAAGCCCGCGCAACCCGCCGACACGCAGCTGCGCGGCGCATGGTGGGAGGTTTACCAGGATCCCGCACTGAACGCGCTGGAGCAGCAGGTCGCGCAGTCGAACCAGGACGTCAAGGCCGCCGAGGCGCGCTTCCGCTCGGCGCGTGCGACCGTTGCGCAGTTCCGCTCGAGCTTCTTCCCGGTCATCAGCTATTCGGGCGACTATTCGCGGGTACGTTCGTCGAAGAACATCGAATTCAAATCGAATTCCGGCCGTACGCTGAACGACTATCTGGTGCAGGCCGACGCGTCGTGGGAACCGGACCTATGGGGCCGCGTGTCGCGCAGCGTCGAAGGCGCGAAAGCCAATGCGCAGGCGAGCGCCGCGGATGTGCAAAGCGCGCTGCTGTCGATGCAGGCCGAGCTCGCGACCGACTACTTCGAGCTGCGCGGTATCGATCGCGAACAGCAACTGCTCGACGATACGATCCGCGCGTACAAGGAAGCCGTCGAACTGACGCAAAACCGCCTGAACGGCGGCATCGCGACCGATGCCGACGTCGCGCAGGCACAAACGCAGCTGCGCACGACGCAGGCGCAGCAGATCGACCTCGGCGTGCAACGCGCGCAGCTTGAACATGCGATCGCGATCCTGGCCGGCCAGCCGCCTTCGACGTTCTCGCTGCCGGTCGCGCCGCTCGCCGCGGTGCCCGTGGTCGCGCCGGCCGGCGTGCCGTCGGGACTGCTCGAACGGCGGCCCGACATCGCTTCCGCCGAGCGGCATATCGTCGATATGAACGCGCAGATCGGCGTCGCGACGGCAGCGTTTTTCCCGGAACTGGTGCTGTCGTTGACCGGCGGTTTCGAGGCGACCAACTACAGTCAATGGCTGATGGCGCCGAGCCGCATCTGGTCGCTGGGCCCAACGCTCGCCGGTACGCTGCTTGATTTCGGCGCGCGCTCCGCACAGAAAGACCAGGCGATCGCGAACTACGACGAGAGTGTCGCTCAGTACCGGCAGACGGTGCTCGATGCGTTCGGCCAGGTCGAAGACAATCTCGCCGCGCTGCGCGTGCTCGAGAACGAGGCGCAGGCGCAGGACGAGGCGGTGTCCGCGGCAGAGCGCTCGCTGGCGATTCTCACCGACCGCTACAAGAACGGCGCGATCACCTATCTCGACGTGGTCGTCGCGCAAACCACTGCGCTCAACAACGAAGTGCAGGCAGTGTCGATCGCGCGCCGCCGGATGGCTGCGAGCGTCGCGCTGGTCAAGGCGCTGGGTGGCGGCTGGGATGTTTCGGCGCTGCCCACCGACGATCAGCTCGTTCACCCGGACGCGGACAGCAAGCCGGACTCCCGGCCCGCCAGCGCGCCCGCAGCCGCGAGCAGCTAAGCACGGTTGTGTCGGCGCGGGCGGGCGGCGAGCGTGCTGTGCTCGCCGCTTCTTTGCGGTTTCCTCGCGGTTTATCCAGCAGGTTCCGGCGACACGCATATTACGATCGGCGTATCGTTGACGCTTCGTCAGCTTCGCAGAAGGAACCCCGTTCGTGACCGCACCACCGGAATCCGGCGACAGCGCTGCTCGCGCCGCTCCATCCTCGTCATCCGCTTCCCCAGCCGATATTCCCTATCTCGAACGCGGCACGCGCGCGTACTGGCGAGCCAGCCTCGCTCTGCTATTCGCCGGCTACGCGACCTTTTCGCTGCTCTATTGCGTGCAGCCGCTATTGCCGGCGTTTTCCACCGCGTTCGACGTGAGTCCCGCGCAAAGCAGCCTGTCGTTGTCGCTGACCACCGCGATGCTCGCGTTCGCGATTTTCGCAGCAGGCTTCGTCTCTGAAGGATGGAGCCGTCACAAGCTGATGACCGCGTCGCTGACGGCGTCTTCCCTGCTGACGCTCGCGGTCGCCTTCACGCCGCATTGGCAAACGCTGCTGCTGTTGCGCGCGCTCGAAGGCATCGCGCTTGGCGGGGTGCCCGCGGTCGCAATGGCCTATCTCGCCGAAGAAGTCCGTCCCGATGGTCTCGGCCTCGCGATGGGTCTCTATGTTGGCGGGACGGCGATCGGCGGCATGGCCGGACGCGTGATCACCGGTATCGTCGCCGACCTGTTCTCGTGGCGCGTGTCGATCGCCACGATCGGCGTGCTCGGCATGCTGTCGATGCTCGCGTTCCGCGCGCTGCTGCCGCCGTCGCGCCATTTCGTGCCGCGCCGCGGCCTCGGCTTCACGCATCATCGCCGCGCGCTGCTGCGCCATTTCGCGCGGCCGGGTTTGCGTCTGCTGTTCGTGATGGGCTTCGTGCTGATGGGCAGCTTCGTCACGCTGTACAACTACATCGGCTACCGGCTGCTCGCGCCGCCGTTCCAGCTGAGCCAGACCGCGATCGGCAGCATCTTCGTCGTGTATCTGACCGGCGTGGTCGCGTCGCCGTGGTCCGGACGCATGGCCGATACGTTCGGCCGCGGGCGCGTGCTGAGCGGTGGTCTGTTCGTGATGCTGATCGGCGTCGCGTTGACGATGCTGCACTCGCTGGTGGCCATTGCCGGCGGCATTGCTTGTTTCACGTTCGGCTTCTTTGCCGGGCATTCGGTGGCGAGCAGCTGGGTCGGGCGACTCGCGAAAGAAGCGAAGGGACAAGCCGCCGCGCTGTATCTGCTGGCGTACTACCTCGGCTCGAGCATCGTCGGCTCGTATGGCGGACATGTGTGGACGTCGTTCGCATGGCCTGGCGTGGCGGCGCTGGTCGCCGTGCTGCTGCTGATCGGCATCGCCGGCGCCAGCTGGTTGCGCAGCCAGGAACGGCTCGGCGCAGCTTGAACCGCGGGCTCGCGGCAAGCGCTTCCAGCACGTAAAAGCGCATATTCGGAAAGCTGTGTGTAAGAGAACAGCACGCACGTAACGCGCCAGCGCCAACCTTGTGGATCGGCCGCAAAGCCCCGCCCGGCGCGGCTTTGCCGTATCCGGCAAGGGCTTGCGGGGGCGCCCTGCCGGGCTTTTGCGCAGGCACCGTCACCTATACTCGATGTGAGTGTTGCAGCCGCATCATAAGAACAACGCAACGACGCAAAATGGCTGCCCACAAATACAGAAGGAGACGACTATGACCTACTTCACTATCAGTGATTTCATTCTGGTCATTCCGATGGCACTCGCCGGCATGCTGTTTCTCGGCGCACTGCCGTGCAACTCGGTCTTCAAACATAACGCGCTGCGCGTGCTTGGCGCGCTGCTAGGCGTCGCCGCCGCGGTGATGCTCGTCGAAGGCTTACCTGCGCTGGTGTAGCGCAGCGCGGTGGGTGTCTGGTTGTTCTGCACGACAGAGCCGGCCAGCAATGCAAAAGCCGCCTCGCGGCGGCTTTTGCGATGTGCATTTCACGCGTCGCCAGGCGATGCCGTTGTGATGCGTAGCGGGTTCCGACGCTCCGGCTTAAACGCGCTGGTCCGTCGACGGCTTCTCCCACAGATTCACGCCGCCTTCCAGCGCATGGCGGTCGATCTCCGCCAGTTCCTGCTGCGAGAATGCGAGGTTCTGCAACGCGCCGACGTTCTCGCGCACCTGCTCCGGCTTGCTCGCGCCGATCAGTGCCGACGTCACGCGCGGATCGCGCAGCGTCCATGCGAGCGCCATCTGCGCGAGGCTTTGTCCGCGGCGCTGTGCGATCTCGTTCAGCTTGCGCACGTGCTCGAGGTTCTTTTCGTTCAGATGTTCCTGCTTCAGCGAATCGCCGCCCGCCTTGTTGACCCGCGCATCGGCCGGCACGCCATTCAGATACTTGCCGGTTAGCAAACCCTGCGCGAGCGGCGTGAACGCGATCGTGCCGGTGCCCAACTCTTCGAGTGCATCCAGCAGTTCGTGCTCGATCCAGCGGTTCAACATGTTGTACGCCGGCTGATGGATCAGCAGCGGCACCTTGTATTCGCGCAGCAGCGAGACCATTTCGCGCGTTTTCGCCGGCGAGTACGACGAGATGCCGACATACAGCGCCTTGCCCTGCTGCACGGCGCTAGCCAGCGCACCCGCGGTTTCCTCGAGCGGCGTATCGGCATCGAAACGATGCGAATAGAAGATGTCGACGTAGTCGAGTCCCATCCGCTTCAGGCTCTGGTCGAGACTTGC
>DATLOW010000162.1:0-9496 GCA_035536055.1 Paraburkholderia sp.
TCGAGCAGATACACGATCACGCCCGGATCGAGACTGCCGCTGCGCGTGCCCATCGGCAGGCCGTCGACGGCGGTAAAGCCCATCGTGCTCGCGACACTGCGGCCCGCGGCGAGCGCGCACAGGCTCGCGCCATTGCCCAGATGCGCGACGATCGTGCGGCCCTGTGCCGCGCGCTGCGACACCTGCGGCAAACAATGCGCGATGTATTCGTACGATAGCCCGTGGAAGCCGTAGCGCCGCACGCCGCGCGACGTAATCGTCTCGGGCAGCGCGAAAGCCTGCGCGAGCTCGGTCTGCGACCGGTGAAACGCGGTGTCGAAACAGGCCACCTGCGGCAGATCGGGATGCGACGCGGCGATGGTGCGAATCGGCCGCAGATTGTGCGGCTGATGCAGCGGCGCGAGCGGTGTCAGCCGGTCGAGTTGGTCGAGCACGTCGGACGTGGCCAGCATCGGGCGCGCGAATTTTTCGCCGCCGTGCACGACGCGGTGGCCGACCGCCACCAGCCGATGATCTTCGCGGTGTGCGCGCAGAAAGTCGCCGATATATTGCACGGCTTCCTCGTGCGACGGCCGCGCGCCTTCGTCCCAGCTTTTTGCGCCGGCTTCGTTGCCGTCGCGGTCGTAGGCAACGAAATGCGGCGTGCTGAGCAGCCCGTCCACCTGGCCGTGCATACCGGGTGCGAGGTCGCCGTCCTGCAGATAAAACGCCGAAAACTTGATGCTCGACGAACCGGCGTTGAGTACGAGTATCACGTCGGTCATCGCGTCATCCCTCAAGCTTCGTTGTCTGGGCGCGCGCCTGCGCGACCAGCGCCGCCACTGCGCAGGAGGCGAGGCGCGTCAGTACGGAATCCGCGCGGCTCGTCAGGATGATCGGCACGCGTGCGCCGAGCACGATGCCCGCCGCATCGGCGCCCGCCAGAAACGACAGGCTCTTCGCCAGCATATTGCCTGCCTCGAGGTCCGGCACCAGCAAGACGTTCGCGCGGCCGGCCACCGGCGAATCGATCTTCTTGATGCGCGCGGCTTCGACATCGATCGCATTGTCGAGCGCGAGCGGCCCGTCCACCAGCGCACCAGTGATCTGCTGGCGATCGACCATCTTGCACAAGGCTGCGGCCTCCAGCGTCGACGGCACCTTCGGGTTGACCGTTTCCATCGCCGACAGGATCGCCACACGCACCTCGTCGAATTTCAGCGCGTGGCCGAGGTCGATCGCGTTCTGCAGGATGTCCATCTTTTCTTCGAGCGTTGGCGCGATGTTGACCGCCGCATCGGTGATGATCAGCGGATTCGCGTGACCCGGTACATCCATCACGAAGCAATGGCTGATGCGCCGCTCAGTGCGCAACCCTGCTTCGCGGCTGACCACCGCGGCCATCAGTTCGTCCGTGTGCAGGCTGCCTTTCATCAGCGCCTGGGCGCGACCCTCGCGCACCTGCTGCACCGCGAGCGCCGCGGACGCGTGACTGAACGGCGCATCGACCAGCGGATAAGGGGTGATATCGAGCCCGTTCTGTTCCGCCACGGCAACGATGCGCTCGCGTGGCCCGACGAGGATCGGCGCGATCAGCCCCATTTGCGCCGCCTCCACCGCGCCGCGCAGCGAACTCGCGTCGCAGGGATGCGCGACTGCGGTCGACGTGGGCGGCAACGACTTGCAGAAGTCGATCAGCCGCTGGTACTTGTCATGCTGACGTTCCATGTATGCGTCCTCGCAGGCGGCCGACGCCTGGGCGCCAGCCTGTCGGGTTCAGCGGACCGGCCCGCGCAACACGACGGGCCGGCGTTCAATGCACCGATGCGGCAGGCGGGCGCTGGCTGCGGCCCGCTTTGACCGGCAACAGCGCTCGCACCTGTTCGACCATCGCCAGTTGCTCCGCGTTCGGTGCGAGGCCCTGCACACGATCGTCGCGTTCGAGACGCTCGAGCAGCGCCAGCAGGCGCTTGCGGTCGCCTTCGTCGTCGAGCAACAGCGGCAGCGTCGCGAGCGACTCGTCACGCGCATAACGCACGATGATCTCCTGCTCGCCGCGCATGCGCCGCCATGCGTCGTATTCGAGCACCGGTAGATAGTCCGCATATTCGTGCGCAAGTTCCTTGCGCAGCGCGAGCCGCGCGAGCGGCAGCGGTTCGCCGTGGCGCGCGAGCAGACACGCAATGCGCGCGACCGCTTCCGCATAACCGCCCTGCTTGACCGCGGCCAGCGCGTCCTTGACGAACGGCAACTCGCGCGGATCGACTGCGGGCAGGGCTGGCGCATCGCGCGGCCGTTCCCTGTTCGCAGCGTACGCGGAAAAGAGATTGCCGTAGAGGCCGAAAAAAATACTTTCGGTGGCCGCGTCGCGCAGCGCGCGGTAGAAATCGAGCGATGCACTGACCAGTTCGGCGCCGCGGCGTTCCGCGTCGCGCAGCGGGTTGGCGGCCGCAGCTACGCCAGCCGGTTTGCCGTCCTGCTTGCTCTGTGCTTTGCCGCCGGGTTTGCCGTCCGGCGCGCCGCGCGCGGCACGCACCGCGTTCGCCGCGGGACCGAGCCATGCGAGCCACGGGTTCAGATCCGAAAACATCCAGCGTTGCGCGCGCAACGGATGAAACTCGCGCAACAGCGCCGCCGTCGCCTCGTTCGACCACGCCTGCACAAAAGGTTGTGCGAACAACTCATACGCGCGCTGATTGAATTCGGAAACCTGCTCGACCGCCTTGAACGGCAATTCGTCGACGCGCGCAAAGCGGTTGAATTGCGCGGCGACGTCTTCGAGCCGATGCTCGCGGAACGACACGTCGTATTCGGTGTGACCGTTCGTGTTTTTTCGCTCTTCGATTTCCATGCCGTACAGCCCCGGCGGAAACGCCTCGATCGCTTCGAGCACCGACACGATCTGCGTATGTTCCTTCTTCGCCACCTTGCCCGAGACGAAAATACCCAGATGCCCGATGCTTTTGTGCATCAGACCGATGATCACCTGGCCGCGCGCCTTGATCTCCTCGGTGCTGCCGTAGATATCGGCCACCCAGTTGAAAGCCTGCTGCGGCGGCGTGATGTTGTCGCCGAGCGACGCGAACAGAATGATCGGCGAGCGGATGTCGCGCAGATCGAACGCGGCGCCGCCGTTGCCGCGCACCTCGCCGGCCCATAGCCGGTTGCCGACGAACAGGTTGCGCGTGATCCATTCGATCTCGTCGCGGTTCATCAGGTAATAGCCACCCCACCAGCGCTCGAAATCCAGAAAGCGCGGCGGCTCGGTATCGATGTTGGCGAACAGATGGTAGTACTTGTCCCACAGGCTGTTGGCCGGGTTCAGGTTCTCGAAGTTCTGTACCAGATGTGCGCCGTCGAAGCGGCCGTTGCCGAGATCGGCCGTGAACGACGCGAGCCACGTGCCGCCCAGCATGCCGCCCGCGTAGCGCATCGGGTTGTCGCCCTCGCCTTCGCTCCATGCGCCGCTCCAGTACGACATCGGCGCGCCGTTGATGACGACCGGGCCGGTGTCGTCCGGATCGGACGTGGCCAGCATCATCGCGGCCCAGCCGCCCTGGCAGTTGCCGACGATCGCCGGTTTCGGACTATCCGGATGCAGCTCGCGCACCTTCTTCACGAAGCGCTGTTCGGCTGCGCACACGTCGAGCATGGTCTGGCCGGGTTCCGGATCGCGATAGAACACGACGAAATACACCGGGCTGCCGGCGCGCAGCGCGACGCCGACCTGCGAATCGTCCTTGAAACCGCCGATGCCCGGTCCATGCCCCGCGCGCGGATCGATGATCAGGTACGGACGCTTGCCGGCATCGACGCTCACGCCTTGCGGCGCGCGAATGCGCAGCAACGCGTAGTTGACCGGGCGCTCGAACGAGCGGCCGTCGAGCACGACGTCGTAGTCGAAATGCAGCACCGGCTGCAGCCCGTGCGTGGTCTGCTCGACGAAGTTGTTGCCGCGCTGGCGCAGCGTGTCCCAGAACAGCACGCTTCGCTGCAGCAGGTCGAGCGAGTACTGCCAGCCGGCACCGACGTCTGGCAAGAGCGTGGGCTGCGGTGCGAACGTGTGTTGCACACGCCTGCTGAACTGCTGCTGGGCCAGTTCCGCGCGCTTCTGGAAGACCCGGGTGACTTTCGCGCCGACCTTCTGGCAATCGACGAACTGAGCGAACTGGGTACCTGCGTTCATCACGTGGACCTCGCAATCGGAAGAGCAGTGAATGTCCGGCGAAACAGACGTTGCACAGGATGCCGCGCACGCATGCCGGACCACGCAACACCTGCGTGCAACGTATACGACGCGGGTGTCGTTGCAATGTCAACGATGCAGCGCGTGATTGCTGCGCTGGCGCAAGGATGCCCGAAATTTCGCGGAAAGTAAGTTGCTTATCCATTCTGTTGCGGTGCGGCTCGCAAGGTCAATTGGACCAAGGTCTCATGCACCGGAAAAACCGCACGCGAATATTCCGGGTAACTAATTGTCAAATCCGCCCTCATGCGTTCCTGAATGGAATAATCGAATTCCGTTGCCTATACTGCCCTTCGCTGATTGCCGGTTACTGAATCAGGTACGACATTGGACGACCGGCCGGCGCGCGCGCACTTCAGCACTTGCCACATTTGCCGTTTCTCATACCCGCAGCACCTCTATGCAACAGCCGTCGCGCCGCACTCGGTGAACAGGCGCGCCACAGTCCCAGCCGGATGAACGATGCCGCGGCCACGGCAAATCGTCCGGTGCAGTGTCACTACGCCGGGTTGACGGTGCGGGGCAGCTGCCCTTCCGCACCAGTACGTTCGCACGTCTCTACCAAGCCCAACGACGAGGAGCCGAGCATGAACTGGTTCGTGGAAACACTTCGACGCTATCCCGAGATCGCCATTTTCCTGTCGCTCGGCATCGGTTACTGGGTGGGCGGCAAAAGCTTCAAGGGCTTCAGTCTCGGCGCGGTCACCGCGACGCTGCTGGCAGCCATCGCGATCGGACAATTGGGCATCGCGATTTCGGCGAACGTCAAATCGGTGTTCTTTCTGCTGTTTCTGTTTGCGGTCGGTTATGGCGTCGGCCCGCAATTCGTGCGCGGCATTGCCAAGGACGGCATTCCGCAAGCGCTGTTTTCAGTGGTTCAATGCGTGCTGTGTCTGGCGGCCCCCGTGCTTGCCGCGAAGCTCGCCGGCTATAGCATCGGCTCCGCCGCGGGCCTGTTCGCCGGCTCGCAGACCATCTCGGCATCGATGGGCCTCGCCACCGATGCGATCAACCGTCTCGGCCTGCCCGCCGCGGATACCAAGGCGCTGCTCGATGCGATGCCGACTGCATATGCGGTGACCTATATCTTCGGCACGGTCGGCTCGGCGCTGATTCTCGCATCGCTCGGGCCGAAGCTGCTCGGCATCGATCTGGTGGCCGCTTGCAAGGAATATGAGGCGAGCCTCGGCGGCGCGAAGGAACTGGGCGGCGCTGGCCAGGCGTGGCACAAGTACGAGCTGCGCGCCTACCGCATTCCGGCCGACGGCCGCTCGGTCGGCCTGACCGTCAGCGAAGCGGAAGCACTGCAGCCGGACGGCAGCCGCCTGTATATCGAGCGGATCCGCCGCAACGGCACGATCGAAGAGGCGCGTATCGACTCGGTGCTGCAAGGCGGCGACGTGATCGCCATCGTCGGCCCGCGCGAACAGCTGGTCGAGCGCTTCGGCGCGAGCGGCGCCGAAGTCGACGATCCGGAGTTGCTGGCGGTGCCCGCCGAAGGCGTCGACGTCTACGTCACCAACAAGGCGGTCGAAGACAAGACCCTGCATGAGCTCGGCCAGTTGCCGGGCGCGCGCGGCGTGTATATCCGCCGCATCAAGCGCGGCCCGACCGAGACGCCGATTCCGGTGCTGCCCAGCACGAAGCTGCATCGCGGCGACACGGTGATGCTGGTCGGCCGCACCCAGGACGTGAGCGCGGCGGCCAAGGCGCTCGGCGTGCTCGACCGGCCGGGCAACGTCGCCGACGTAATGTTTATCGGCTTTGCGATCACGCTCGGCGCGCTGGTCGGCGCGCTGGTGCTGCAGATCGGCGCGGTGCCGATCACGCTGTCCACCGCGGGCGGCGCGCTGATCTCCGGCATCGTATTCGGCTGGCTGCGCGCGATTCACCCGACCTTCGGCCGGATTCCCGAACCGACCGTGTGGTTCATGAATTCGGTCGGCCTGAACGTGTTTATCGCGGTGGTCGGCATCACCGCCGGGCCGGGCTTCGTCGCCGGCTTGCAGCAGCTCGGCATCAGCCTGTTTTTGTGGGGCATCTTCGCCACCGCGGTACCGCTGATTCTCGGCATGTTCATCGCGAAGTACGTGTTCCGCTTTCACCCGGCGATTCTGCTCGGCGTATGCGCCGGCGCACGCACCACGACCGCGGCGCTGGGCATGATCTGCGACGCCGCCAAAAGCCAGGTGCCCGGCCTCGGCTATACGGTCACCTACGCGGTCGGCAATACGCTGCTGACCATCTGGGGAATGATCATCGTGATGCTGCTGGCCTGAACGCAGCGCGGGCCGATTACCGCCATCCGCGCGATCCGCGCAATCCGTCATCGAGCAAGCAAGGAGGAACTCATGGAGACCCCAATCGAGAAAGTCACGCCGTACGACGAGTTCAACTGCACCGTGCCCGAGCACGAGTTCCCGAAAAGCGGCATGTCCGCCCGGGCCGCGGCGGCACTCGTGATCAGCGACGAATGGACCGATACGAATCCGATGCTGAACATGTCGTCGTTCGTGACGACCTTCGCGGAGCCCGAAGCCGTCGAGACGGCGCGCCGCAACATCTTCAAGAACTACATCGACCACGACATGTACCCGCAGCTGTTCGCGATGGAAACCCGCATGGTGCGGTGGCTGCACGAGCTGTGGCATGGTCCGAAGGACGTCGAGGTCTATGGCACCGCGACCGTCGGTTCGTCCGAGGCATGCATGCTGGCCGGGCTCGCGCACAAGTGGAACTGGCGGCAACAGCGCGAACGCGCCGGCAAGGATGCAACGCGGCCCAATATGGTGACGGGCGGCAACGTGCAGATCGTCTGGAAGAAGTTCATGCGCTACTTCGACGTCGAGCCGCGCATCGTGCCGTTGCAGCCGGGCAACTACCGGCTGACCGCCGGGCAGCTCGAGCGCTACGTCGACGAAAACACCATCGCGGTGGTGGCGATTGCCGGCCAGACCTTCACCGGCGAAGACGACGACATCCAGCAGATTCACGACTGGCTCGACGCGTACGAAGCGCGCACCGGCATTTCGGTGCCGATGCATATCGACGGCGCGTCCGGCGGCTTCGTCAATCCGTTCCTGTATCCGGACTACAAGTGGGATTTCCGGCTGCCGCGCGTGCAGTCGATCAATGCGTCGGGGCATAAATACGGCCTGACGCCGCCGGGCCTCGGCTGGGTGATTTTCCGCGAGCGCAAGGTGTTCAACGAAGACCTCGTGTTCTACGTCAATTATCTGGGCGGCGAAATGCCCACCGCGACGCTGAATTTCAGCCGCAACGGCTTTCAGATCGCCGTGCAGTACTACCAGTTCCTGCGCCTCGGCTTCGACGGCTACCGACGCGTGATGCAACACACGCTGAACAACGCGATCACGTTGCGCCAGCTGCTGGTGGACAGCGGCTACTTCACGATCATGAATGAAACGCAGCGCATTCCGGTGGTGGCGGTGACGCTCGACGGCAAGGTAAAAAATTTCAACGAGTTCGATGTGTCGAACAAGGTACGCGAAAAAGGCTGGGTGCTGTCGGCCTACTCGATGCCGCCCAATGCCGAAGAGGTGATGAGCCTGCGCGTGGTGGTGCGGCCGCATATCAATCACAACGTCGCGTGTACGCTCGGCCGCGACATCGTCAGCGCGTGCCGGTATCTGCAGCAACACGGCGGCACCGCGCAGCCGCCGCAACTGCATGCGCACGCAACCGAAAAGACCGCGCCGGCCAAATGCTGAGACCGCGGACGCTGCGTGCCGCAGCGTACTGTGGCGCGCCGCATTGGACCAAAGTCCAGTAGCGGCGCTGCGTGGCCTCGCCCATACTCGAAACGCAGCGTCGCGGCTGGCGCCGCGATCCGTATGACTGTTTCGAGGGGCAAAGGCGATGGCTGACAAAAAAGCGGCAAAGTCGGGCGCGGCCGACGCCGGCGTCGCGGCACCGGAAAAAATGAAGAACCGCGAGTACCAGCAGGAGCTCGAGCGTCTGCACGCCGAGCTGGTCAAGCTGCAGGAATGGGTCGTGCAAACCGGCGCGAAAGTGTGTGTCGTGTTCGAAGGCCGCGACGGCGCGGGTAAAGGCGGCACCATCAAGGCCATCACCGAGCGCGTCAGTCCGCGCGTGTTTCGTGTGATTGCGCTGCCCGCGCCGACCGAGCGCGAGAAGTCGCAGATGTACGTGCAGCGTTATCTGCCGCACTTGCCCGCGGCCGGCGAGATCGTGCTGTTTGATCGCAGCTGGTACAACCGCGCGGGCGTCGAGCGCGTGATGGGCTTTTGCACCGAGGAACAGGCGAAGCTGTTCCTGAAAAGCGTGCCGCTCGTCGAGCGTGCGATCATCGGCTCGGGCGTGATCCTGATCAAATACTGGCTCGAAGTGAGCGAAGCGGAACAGACGCGCCGGTTGGAGGCGCGCATTCACGACCCGCGCAAGATCTGGAAGCTGTCGCCGATGGACCTGCGCTCGTATGAGCGCTGGTACGAGTATTCGCGGGCACGCGACGAGATGTTCGTCGAAACGGATTCCGGCGTCGCGCCATGGCACGTCGTGCGATCCGACGACAAGAAGCGCGCGCGGCTCAATCTGATCACCCATCTGCTCGGCAGCATTCCATACAAGGCGATGCCGCGACAGAAGATCGTGCTGCCGAAGCGGCAAAAGCGCGGCCACTATGTGGAGCCCGACTATCCATTCAAGTACGTACCGGAAAAGTTCTGAAGCAGCACGTGCATAACGGCTAACATGTGGCGTTGCCGCGGGTGCGGCAACGCGCGGGTGACATGTGCGGTTCGCACAGGTTCGCGCTGTTTCGATCTGTCTGCTACGTTCTTGCCATGTTGGACGATACTTCTCGCGATGCGTCGGCGGCCGATGCATCGGCCGCAGCGGCGCCGGACGGCGCCGCTGCGCACCGCACTGCCCGCGCATGGTCGCCGCTACCCGAATGGCTGCGCCGCTACCACCGCCAGTGGCTGCGCGCCGACCTGATCGCCGGGCTGACCGCCGCGGCCGTCGTGATCCCCAACGGCCTCGCCTATGCGACGCTCGCCGGCCTGCCGGTCGAAGCCGGCCTCTATACCGCGTTCGTGCCGGCCGTCATCTATGCGCTGTTCGGCACGTCGCGCGCGCTCAGTGTCAGCACCACCACCACGCTGGCGATCCTGACCACCAGCGCGCTTGCGCATGCGGCGCCGGGTGGCGGCCACGCGCAGCTGCTTGCCGCCGCGGCCACGCTGGCTGCGCTGGTCGGCCTGCTGCTGATGCTCGGTTCGTTGCTGC
>DATLOW010000163.1:0-15272 GCA_035536055.1 Paraburkholderia sp.
CGCACCAGATCGATGGTTTCCTGCGCCAGCATCGCGTCGTTAAGAATCATCGAATGAACGTCGATGAACGCGCCCATCTCGGTGGGTGCGTCGGCGGACAGGTCCGCGCGCAGTTCGTCGAGCTCCCGGCTCACGGCGAACTGGGCAGAACGAAACCGCTCGATCTCGCCTTCGATCTGGGCGGGCTCGATCAGATAGTGGTCGACGTCGAGTGCAGCCGGGGCGATCAGATAAGCCCGCCCGATGGCGATACCGCGTGACACGGGAATTCCATGCAGCGTGAACGACACGCGCACCTCCTCTAGTTGTGTGATGCCGCGGCAAACCGCTGCAGTGCTCTCAGACCCCGCAGTCGATTATAAATTCCGCGCCCGCCCCGCGTGCTGTGCGGTGCAGCAAGCGCGCTTCGCGATTGCTGCGAGCGCTGCGCTGTACGCGCCGCGGCGGCTTCGACAGGTGGCTTCCGCCATGCCTTCGAACCGCCTCGATGTTGCCTTTGCGGTGCGCCATTGAAAAGACGCGAAAGCACATGCCGAATGAAAAAACGCCGCGTGGTCAGCGCGGCGTTTTATCGCACGAAAAGGATCGCATCGCGCTGCGCTTATTGTCCCTCGCCGAATTTATCCGCAATCAGTTTCAGCAGTGCGTCCATCGCTTCTTTTTCGTCGGTGCCTTCGGTTTCGATCAGCACGGTGCTGCCGATGCCCGCCGCCAGCATCATCACGCCCATGATGCTCTTCGCGTTGATGCGCCGGCCGTTGCGGCTCATCCATATCTCCGACTGGAAGTTCGCCGCCAGTTGCGTCAGCTTGGCCGACGCGCGCGCGTGCAGCCCGAGCTTGTTCACGATTGTCGTTTCCTGTTGCAGCATGTAATGGTCCGAAGAGCTGTTATTGAAGTTGGTCGGAACGGTAGCGCGTCGATGCACCGCTTGCCTAGCCGCCGCTCACCTTGCTGGGCAAGTCGCACAGGTTGTCCGGCGGCATCGCGGGAATGCAGTCGGCGTCGCTCGCAAGCGGCACGGCCGGCGGCGGAATCGACGGACCGACCGCGTGTATGCCCTTGGTCGCGCCGGCGAGCGCCTTGTCGACCAGCGTGTCGAGCGGCGTCGCGCGGTAGCAGACGGCGCGCACCAGCATCGGCAGATTGACCCCGCACAGCACGCGCACGTCCGGTAACGCGGCGAGCCGGCCCGCGATGTTCGCTGGCGTTGCCCCGAACATGTCGGTCAGCACGAGCGCGCCGTTTTCTTCCTTGAGGCGCTCGATTTCGCTGTGAGCGAGCGCGACGATCTGCGCAGGATCACAGTCCGCCGAGACGTCGATCACGCCGATGCGGGCCGGCAGCCCGCCGTAAATGTGAGCGACACACTCGCGTAGCGCGGTGGCGAACGGAGCATGCGCAATGATCAGAATGCCTGCCATGTCAGTGTTGCTGCAGAAAACGACCCAGGAACGCGGCCCGGCCCGGGTGCCGGGGATGGCGTCGTCGGCGCGTGGCCCGTCATCTGGCCAATAGGTGGGGTCGACGGCGGGACCGACAAGCGGCCCAGCCGTCGGGCCCACCGCCGCACCGGCACCGCGCCGGGTTTCGTCGCCGGCCGCATGCGGGAGCCTTTTCAAAAGGGCCGGAACAGCCGCCAAAAAAACCTCGGGCGAAGCGCGAGCGGGCATTGTAACAGCGTCATTTTCGCGCCTTCCCGGGGATCGCGCTGACACGCCGCGCACAGTCCTGCAGGATCCGCCTCGCGCACCTGTCGCGAGGGCGCAGCAGCACGACCTAGCCGATCGAGCGCTCAAGCGCGTCGACGAACATCGCCGCCACGTCAAAACCGGTCTGATCCATGATTTCGCGGAAGCACGTCGGGCTCGTCACATTCACTTCGGTGAGCCAGGCACCGATCGCATCCAGTCCAACCAGCAGCAGCCCGCGCGCGGCCAATACCGGCCCCAGCGTCTCGGCGATCTCGCGGTCGCGCGGCGTCAGCGGCTGCGCCACGCCGAGACCGCCTGCCGCCAGATTGCCGCGCACCTCGTTGCCCTGCGGGATACGCGCCAGCGAAAACGGCACCGCTTCGCCGCCGATCAGCAGAATCCGCTTGTCGCCGTCCTTGATCTCGGGGATGAACTTCTGCGCCATCACCGTGCGCGCGCCATCGTGGCTCAGCATCTCGACGATCGAGCCGAGGTTCATGCCGTCCGCCTTCACGCGGAATACGCCCATGCCGCCCATGCCGTCGAGCGGCTTCAGGATCACGTCGCCATGTTCGGCGTGGAAGGCGCGCAGCCGCGCGGGATCGCGCGTGACCAGAGTCGGCGCGACGAACTGGCCGAACTCACCGATCGCGAGCTTCTCCGAGTGATCGCGGATCGCCTGCGGCTTGTTAAAGATGCGTGCGCCGGCCCGCTCGGCGATTTCGAGCAGCCACGTCGACGTCACATATTCCATGTCGAACGGCGGGTCCTTGCGCATCAGCACGGCGCCGAAGCTGGTCAGTTCGCGCGGCGCGGCAGCGTCGGCGGAGAACCACGGTTCGCGATGACTGTCTGCCTCGTCGCCGACGATCGCAAAGCGCTGCGCGTTCGCTTCGACCGTCCCGCCGGTCCATGCAAGGTGCTGCGGCTCGCAGGTGTACAGCGTGTGGCCGCGGCGCGCCGCCTCGGCCATCATCGCGTAGGTCGTGTCCTTGTAGATCTTGAAGCGGGAGAGCGGGTCGGCGATAAAAAGAATGTCCATGGAGTACCTGGTGCGCTGAAACGGGGGCTCGCAATGTTACGTTACGCGGCGGGCAGTTGGATGGCTGCAACGCGGGGACGCCGGAGTGCCGGCCACCCGGACGCCGGCCGACGGGCCTTTAACCGCACGTCCGCCAGGCGCCGGATCAGCCCCGGCCAGCGGGCGCCGACGCGCCGGCCGCCGGATTGCCGGCCGCCAAAACTTCAAACCTGAATCGCTTCCGGATCCGTGCGCTCGAGTTCCAGCGACGCCGCCAGCAGCCCCAACCGTGCCACCACACCATACATGTAAAAGCGGTTCGGCGGCGCCGCACCCGGCTTCGCGTGCGCATCCGGCAGCGCGGTATGCTCGAAACCGAGCGGCACGAAATGCATGCCCGGCGCGTTCAGGTTCTGATCGCGCTCGCGGCTACCATGCGCGCGGTAGAAGCCGCCCACCACGTAGCGGTCGATCATGTAGACGACCGGCTCAGCCACTTCGTCGCCGACCCGCTCGAACGTATAGACGCCTTCCTGCACGATCATGTCGTGCACTTCGAGACCTTCCTTGGTGGTGGCCATCTTGGTGCGTTCGCGCTTGGTCAGCGCCGCCACTTCGGATGCGTCGTGCACCGTCATCACGCCCATGCCGTAGGTGCCGGCATCCGACTTGATCACCACGTACGGCTTTTCGGAGATCCCGTATTCGCGATACTTTTTCGCGATCTTCTTCAGCACGCCGTCGATCGCTTCGGCGAGCGCCTCTTCACCGGTGCGCGCCTCGAAGTCGACCCCTTCGACACGCGCGAAGTACGGATTGATCATCCACGGATCGATTTCGACCATCTTCGAGAATTTCTTCGCGACGTCGTCGTAGCTCGAGAAATGCGTGGATTTGCGGCGCACCGCCCACCCTGCATGCAGCGGCGGCAGCAGATACTGCTCATGCAGATTTTCGAGCACGGCCGGGATCCCGCCCGACAGGTCGTTGTTCAGCAGGATCGAGCACGGATCGAAATTCTTCAGGCCGAGACGCCGCGGCGAACGCTCGAGCGGCTCGAGCACGATTTTCTGGCCGTCGGACAGCGCAATCGTGACGGGTCCGCCAATCGTTTCGTCGAGCGTGCCGAACCGCACGTTCAGCCCTGCCTGACGCATGATCGTCGCGAGCCGCGCGACATTCTCCAGATAAAACGCATTGCGCGTATGGCGCTCGGGGATCACCAGCAGGTTCTTCGCATCCGGGCAGATCTTTTCGATCGAGGCCATGGCGGCCTGCACTGCGAGCGGCAGCACTTCGACCGGCAGCGCGTTGAATGCGCCCGGAAAAAGGTTCGTATCGACCGGTGCGAGCTTGAAGCCGGCGTTACGCAGATCGACCGAACAGTAGAACGGCGGCGTGTGCTCCTGCCATTCGAGCCGGAACCAGCGCTCGATAGCGGGTGTCGCGTCGAGGATCTTCCGTTCGAGGTCGAGCAGCGGACCGTTTAACGCCGTAACAAGATGCGGAACCATTGATCACTCGCAGACTGGAGAAGAAAGATTGTAGAGCAAATGCTTCGCGCATTTGGGGGCGCTTTCTCCAATCCCAAGCGACGTGTGCGGCTATTCCTCGTATGTTTGTTTAGCCGGCAGAATCTACTGTTTTCAGGATAAGCGAACAAAGAAAAAAGCCCGCCATGAAGGCGGGCCAAGTCGCTGCGCTTAACCAACTTGTACTTTCAGAAACCTTTCGTTTTCGCTTACTCGACGTGCTCGCCGTGCAGGATCACGTCCAGACCTTCGCGTTCTTCTTCTTCCGTCACGCGCAGGCCCATCACCATGTCGATGATCTTCAGCAGGATGAAGCTGACCACGCCGCTGTAGACGACCGTCGTCAGCACGCCCTTGATCTGCAGCATCACGCTGGCATCCATGCCGCTGATGTCCTTGACCGCGAACACGCCGGTCAGGATTGCGCCGACGATACCGCCCACGCAGTGCACGCCGAACGCGTCGAGCGAATCGTCGTAGCCGAGCTTGTGCTTGAGCCATGTGGCCGACCAGAAGCAGATCACGCCTGCCACCAGACCGATGATCAGCGCACCCGCCACACCGACGAAGCCCGAAGCCGGCGTAATCGCCACCAGACCTGCCACCGCGCCCGACACGATACCGAGCACCGACGGCTTACCCTTGGCGATCCACTCGGCGAACATCCAGCCCAGTGCGGCCATTGCCGTAGCGATTTGCGTGGTCATCATCGCGAAACCGGCACGGCCATCCGCTGCCACAGCCGAACCCGCGTTGAAGCCGAACCAGCCCACCCACAGCATCGCGCCACCGACCAGCGTCAGCACGAGATTGTGCGGCGCCATCACGTCCTTGCCGTAGCCAACGCGCTTGCCGAGCACCAGCGCGCAGACCAGCGCGGCGATACCGGCGTTGATGTGCACCACCGTGCCGCCCGCGAAGTCGAGGATGCCCGCGCTAGCCAGCCAGCCGGTCGGTTCCCACACCATGTGCGCGATCGGCGAGTACACGATGATCGACCACAGCGACATGAACACCAGCATCGACGAGAACTTCATGCGATCGGCGAACGCACCGGTGATCAACGCCGGCGTGATGATCGCGAAGGTCATCTGGTAGACGAAGTAGACCGATTCCGGAATCGTCGACGCGAGGTGGCTCACGGTCAGCGTGGTCGCCTTGTCGCCCTTGATGTAGTTCATGCCCGACAGGAACACCCGCGAGAAGCCGCCGATGAACGAGTTACCCGGCGTGAACGCGAGGCTGTAGCCGATCACCGTCCAGATCACCGTGACCACACAGGTGATCGCGAAGCTCTGCATCAGGATCGCCAGCACGTTCTTCTTGCGGACCATGCCGCCGTAGAACAGTGCGAGGCCAGGGATCGTCATGAACAGCACGAGCGCGGTGGACGTCAGCATCCATGCGGTGTCGCCGGAATTGATCTTCGACGAGTCGACCGAGAACGGCGCGGTCGGCGCGGCCGGTGCCGCTGCGGCCGCGGCCGATGCGTCTGCCGGCGCGCTGGCGGCCGGTGCGGCCGAAGCGTCGGCCGCAGGTGCTGCAGCAGGTGCGGAAGCGGCCGCGGCAGCCGGCGCGCTCGCCGTCGTATCGGCAGCTGGCGCCGACGCGGCTGCGGGAGCCGACGCGTCGTCCGCGACGGCGACGCCAACGCCGGCTGCAAGCAGCGAGCCGGCCATCAGCAGGGACATCAACAATTTGCGCATTTCTAATTTCCTCTTGTCACTGTTCTTTTACAGAGCGTCCGCGCCGGTCTCCCCGGTGCGGATCCGAATAACCTGTTCGATCGGCGTGACGAAAATCTTGCCGTCGCCGATCTTGCCGGTGCGCGCTGCGCGCTCGAGTGCTTCGATCGCCTGGTCGACGATGTCGTCGGACACCGCCGCCTCGATCTTCACCTTCGGCAGGAAGTCGACCACGTATTCCGCTCCCCGATAGAGCTCCGTATGCCCCTTCTGCCGCCCGAACCCCTTCACTTCGGTCACCGTGATCCCGGAGACGCCGATTGCCGACAGGGCTTCGCGCGCCTCATCGAGCTTGAACGGCTTGATGATTGCGGTAATGAGTTTCATGAAATCCTCGCTGTAGTGACTCAACCCGTTGCGTGCTGCTGCTTTTGATTGCCTGCGATTGCCTATGCGCCTGCCCGCGGCCACTTCAGGGAACACCGCGGCCGGCGCATCTCGACGGCGTCCCGTCAGGTGCGCGGGGCAGTAACAGCAACTCTCATGCCAATTTGGTGACGGCGCAGGCAACGGATGCGAGGCACGCCCACGGGATCGGGACGGCGGCGGTTTTCTAGTCCGAACGGCCAGCGTTGGCGGCGCACGGTGGCGCGCTGCGTTGATCGTTGTTAGAGTGTTCGCACGCATGCAGCACGGATGTGCGCTTCGACGGTGCACCAACAGTGCTCATGCGGCGACCACAGCCGGTTCGGCTTGCACCAGTAACGAACATTGGCGGCCGCGAAGCACAGCGGTAACGACGACTGCACATTTTTTGTGCACCAAGGGGAACGTAATGAAACAACCGAACGACATCTTCAACGACTTTCAGGCGCGCATGAGCGACCTGCTCAGAAACTCGCCGGCGAAGGATGTCGAACGCAACGTAAGAGCGATGCTGTCGCAGGGCTTCTCGAAACTCGACCTCGTCACCCGCGAGGAATTCGATACCCAAACGCAGGTGCTCGTCCGCACCCGCGCGCGCCTCGAGGAACTCGAACGCCGCGTCGCCGAACTCGAACAGAAGCTGCCGGTCACGCACACTTCCTGACCCGGCCGCCGCCTGAGCAACTGCAACAGGCAGTAGCTGCATATCGACGGCAAGCGAGCCGTTACGTCATTAGCGCTTTAAGGGGAACGCAGCGCGTTCCGACGGGAGTCAACATGTCGCTTGCCGTGGTGCGCAGCCGCGCGCCGGCCGCTGGCCGCGCGCCTGAAGTAACCGTCGAGGTTCACCTCGCCAACGGACTTCCCTCTTTCTCGATCGTCGGCCTGCCCGATCTCGAAGTTCGCGAAAGCCGCGAACGCGTGCGGGCCGCTCTGCAGAACTGCGGGCTCGACTTTCCGGTGAGCCGCATTACCGTCAATCTCGCTCCAGCCGACCTGCCGAAGGAATCCGGACGCTTCGATCTGCCGATCGCGCTCGGCATTCTCGCGGCGAGCGGCCAGATTCCCACCGAATCGCTGGCGCATCGCGAATTCGCCGGCGAGCTGTCGCTGACCGGTGCGCTGCGTCCGATGCGTGGCGCCTTTGCGATGGCCTGCGGCACGGCGCGCAGCGCGGCCGCGACGCGGCAAGGCGGCACCGACTGCGAAGCACCGCTGCCGCCGCACCGCAACCCCGAGCTCTACCTGCCAGCCGCGAGCGCCGCGGAAGCCGCGCTGGTGCCCGGCGTAGATGTATACGGTGCGCCGGATCTGCCCACGTTGTGCGCGCACCTGTCGGGAGATGCCGATGCGCGCCTGTCGCCGGTTGCGGCGCCGCGGCTGGATCCTGCCACCGGTACGGCGTCTCCCGACATGGCCGACGTAATCGGCCAGCGCGCAGCGCGACGCGCCCTCGAAGTGGCGGCGGCAGGTGGCCATCATGTGTTGATGGTGGGGCCGCCCGGCGCCGGCAAGTCGATGCTCGCCGCGCGCCTGCCCGGCCTGCTGCCGCCGATGACCGACGACGAGGCGCTGACGTCGGCCGCGCTGCTGTCGGCAAGCATGACCGGCTTCTCTCCAGCACAATGGCGACAGCGGCCGTTTCGCGCGCCGCATCATTCTTCGAGTGCCGCGGCGCTGGTGGGCGGGCGCAACCCGCCGCGGCCGGGCGAGATTACGCTTGCGCACCTTGGCGTGCTGTTCCTCGACGAGCTCCCCGAATTCGACCGGCACGTACTCGAAACACTGCGCGAGCCGCTCGAAGCCGGCCGCATCACCATTTCGCGCGCCGCCTGGCAGGCCGACTTTCCGGCTGCCTGCCAGTTGATCGCTGCAATGAATCCGTGCCCGTGCGGCTGGCGTGGCGATCCGAACGGACGTTGCCGTTGTACGCCGGAAATCGCGGCGCGCTATCTGCGCAAGTTGTCGGGGCCGCTGCTCGACCGCATCGACATCCAGATCGAAATTCCGGCGCTGTCGCCCGCCGAGCTGTCGGCGCGCGCCATCGAAACCGGTGAAGCCAGCAACACCGTCGCGGCGCGCGTACAGCAGGCGCGCGAGCGCCAGTATGCGCGCCAAGGCAAAACGAACCGCGAACTGAGCGGTCGCGAGGTCGATCAGGTCAGCCGGCCGGACAGCGCAGGCGAGCGCTTGTTGCGCGAAGCCGGCGAGCGCTTCAACTGGTCCGCGCGGGCGTACTACCGAGTCCTTAAAGTCGCACGCACGATTGCCGATCTGGCCGGATCGGACATTCCGAGCGCGTCCCAGATTGCGGAAGCCGTGCAATACCGGCGTGCATTCGCGCACGCGTGACACGGGCAAAAACGTCTGTCAAGACTTGACTTATGCACACAACTGACCCTCTGATAGATTTTGATACATGTGAAAGCTAGCTGTGAGGGCGACGTCAAAGGCCTTTGATTTTATTGCAGTTTATCGTTTGCCAACAATCGGGGCAAAGTAACGGAAGGCCCGCCGGACAAGCTTTTGCGGGCAGCCGCACAGAGTTTTCAACAAAGTTATCCACAACAGCTGTGGGTAACCGGAAAATCGTTGTGAAATCCGGTCACTAGCGCTCTTAGCTGCGAAGTAACTTTCACTTCGCCGTTGACCTGGCCGGAACTTCCGCTCACGCCCTTAATACAGCTTGAACGATCCGAAAAATTGATCGAGCTGTTCCGGAGGCGGCTCCTTTTGCCCGATCACGGCCGCTTGGTACACGTGGCGACCTTTCGCCACCAGACGCGCGTGCATGACGCGAAACTCCTGTTTGGGACCCGCCTTGCCGCTGAAGGTCACCTCGAGCCCCGTCACCTGACCGCCGGCGGCCAGCGGCACCGGCGTAGCCTGCGCGTTGGGCGGCACGCCCAGATTGCGCGCCAGCCCGGCGCGCAGGAAGTCCAGCGTAGCCTGCTGGGTCTGCGGCTTGTCGTCGGGCAGCATGATGGTGCCGACCGCGAACACGGCGTCCCCCGCCTCGGCCGTCTGCATCGCCATTTTCATCGGCTTGCCGTCGATGTCGATCTGGCGCTCGTCGAGGCTCGGTTTGGCCGGCAGGTCGACGGTATAGCCGTTGTCGTTGTTCATGATCGTGCGCCAGTCGTAGGTCGGCGAGCAGGCGGCGAGGATGGCCGCGCAACACAGCGAGCCAAGCGCGCGGCCCAACTGCCGCAGGTGTCGGGAGCCGGCGGTCCGGTTCGTCCGGGCCGCTGTGTTCGCGGTGGGCGCGGCCGTCGTGCTGGACAAGCGCCGGGCGGCCCGGCGTGATGAAACATGGCATGAATCGAAACGAAGCATGGAAACGGCGTCAGGTATTCCGAAAGGTAAGTGCACTATTATCCGTCCTCGCGGGTCGCGCTGCGCTGTCGCCGTCGCGTACCCGAATGACGTTACAATGCTGCGAGCGGTTGCCCACCGCTCCTTCGCGCATCCACTGCGCCTCTCGAGGTCCGATTCATGAGCCAAGACACCGTTTCCCGGCGCGCGAGCCCGGTCCGTTACATCGCGATGGTAGTCGTCGCCGCCGCGATCGCCGTTGCCGGATATTTCGCCTTCAACGGCACGCAGCGCGTGCCCGATGCCACGTTCACGCTGCTGTCCGGGCAGAAGGTGTCGACCGCCGATCTGAAGGGCAAGGTCTATCTGGTCAACTTCTGGGCGACCAACTGCGACACCTGCATGAAGGAAATGCCCGCGATGGTCGATACATACAACCGCTACAAGGGCAAAGGCCTCGAGTTCGTCGCGGTGGCGATGAACTACGACGCGCCGATGTACGTCACCAACTATGCGCAAACGCGCAGCCTGCCGTTCAAGGTCGCGATGGACGACGGCTCGGCAGCCAAACAGTTCGGCAACGTGCAGCTCACGCCGACCACCTTTGTCATCGATCGCGAAGGCAAGATCCTGAAGCGCTATGTCGGCGAGCCGAGCTTCCAGGAGCTCCACGCGCTGCTCGACAAGGCGCTCGGCTCGGCCTGATCGACGCGTTACACCGCAGTTGCAGAAGCCCGCGTGATTTCACGCGGGCTTTTTTGTTTGCGCGACAGAAAACTGCGCCGGCGCCGCGGCGACATAACGACGCGCCAGCCTCGCGCTAACGATCCCATCGCGGCTCCCCGTGTCACTCCCATACCGCCAGCGCCCCCCGAGACGATGCTGAAATAGGTCGGCACAACAACGCGCAGTCGTTCGACGCTCGTGGCTCCATCACGTGCGTACCGACCGCAACACGCGATCGGGCACTGTGCGTCCTGCCAACCTAAGAAGACGGGAATTCCGATGAGAACAAGTCGATATCGCGACACCGACGCTCAGGCAGCAGCGGCGTCCATCACCAACACGGAGTCGGCTCGCGCTTTGGCTGCGATACGGCAATGGGTGCCGGCGACTTCGTGGAGCAATATGCTCAACGTCGACGGTAACGATAGAGCGCTCGCCGCGTATCAGTCGCGCCACGCCGATCGCCGCGAATTGAGCCTCGACACGGCGTTGCCCGCGACGAACCCGACATACGAAGCTCCAGACAAGACACCCGTCGCCCGCACCTCCGATAACGACTCCGCCGCCGCGCAACCGGCGAATGCCGCGCGCACACCGCCGGTCCGCGACTCATGGGATCCGCAGACCGGCACGCATACGCGCGATGTGTGGGATCAACAGTCCGGCAAGCACATGCGCGACACATGGGACCCAAGCGGTGCGCACGCGCGCGACACGCTGGATGAAAAGTCCGGCGTGCACACGCACGACACATGGACTGCGGATGGAACGCACACGCGCGACAGCTGGGACGAAAGCGGCAACCACCTTCGCGAAGCATGGACGCCAGACGGCGAATACCGGCGCGACATATGGAATGAACTCGAGCGACGCATACGCCACGCTCGCCGCAACGCGCCAACGCCGGTGGAACCGCAGCCGCAAGCACCACCACAAGCGCCGACCGGCACGCCGCCGGATGACACGGCCGGCACGCCCGACGCGTTATCGCCGGACTCGCCCGGAAGCCGCGCGCCCGGCGGGCCGGTCGGCGGCTCACACCGTGATCGAGGCAACGGCGTCAATCCGGGAGTGACGCCACGGACCGGACCAGCGAACCGCGCCTACCCGTGCCAATCGTCCCCCAACCGCGCGCCATCCGGCCCGGGCGGTGGCGCCGGTGGCGGCGAGAACACTGCGTCGGGCCCCGGCGGCGACGCGATGCGCGGTAACGACACCGATAGCGCGGGTAACGTGCCGCCCGCCAACGACGATGACGACTCGCAGACGAACGGTTCCACCGGCGGCACCGGCGATGCCGGCCGCTCGGCCGGACCCGATCGCTATGCGGCCAGCGACGCTCGCGACGACGCCCGCTCGCTCGCGCGCCCCGCAGGCGAACCGCGCTTCCTGGACGGCTTTACCGACCGGCAAAGGCAGCTGCTGCGCAACGCCGCCCGGCGCACGAAGCGTATGGTGGATGTCGCGCTCGCACGCATTCACCAGACTGGCGGACTCGATCGCAACTATCAGAACTGGTTCGGCTTTCCGGGCAAAGCGAGCGTGCGGGAAGTCGAGCGGGTGCTGACGAACATTCAGCGCGCGCTGGCAAACGGCAACCTGGTGTTCGCCGGGTTGCCCCGCACGCGCGATAACTGGGAAATGGCGCACGTGTTTCCGGCCGTCGCCGGACATCGCATCTACATCCGGCCACACCTGTTCGACTATCCATTCGGCCCGAAAACGCTCGAGGCGACGATTGCGCACGAACTCAGCCACTTCAACGACATCGGTGGCACGAAGGATCTGCTGTACGGCCCGAACAACGTGCACGCGCTAGCAAAGCGCAGCAACTGGGCCGCGGCTCACAACGCGGAGAACTACGGGATGTTCATCCGCTCGCAGGACGTGGCTTGATGACCACGAGCGCCCGCTACCGCTCGCCATCCCCGCGCGCTGCGAGGCCATAGCGCTTGATCTTCTCGTACAGCGTGGCCTTGCCGACCTGCAGCCGGTCAGCGGCCACGGCGACCGCGCCACCCGTCTGTTCGAGCGCCTCCGCGATCACCGCACGCTCGAACTGTTCGACACGCTCCTTCAGCGATTGCGTCGACGCTTCTTCCACTGAAGTCGCCACCGTATCGTCGACGATGCCGAGCACGAAGCGATCGGCGGCATTGCGCAACTCGCGCACGTTGCCGGGCCACTCGCGCTGCATCAGCCCGGTGCGCTGCCGGTCGGTGAGCATCGGCGCAGGCCGTTGATAACGCACCGCCGCATCCAGCAGAAAATGTTCGAACAGCGGCACGATATCTTCGCGGCGCTCGGCGAGCGGCGGCAGCGCAATGGTCACAACGTTGAGCCGGTACAGCAGATCGCGCCGGAACGTGCCCGCCGCGACGTGCTCCGACATATCGCCTTTGGCCGCCGCGACGATGCGGCAGTCGACCTGAATCGGCTGGTTCGAACCGAGCCGCTCGAGCACGCCGTCCTGCAGCACGCGCAGCAGCTTGACCTGCAGCGCGAGCGGCATGCTTTCGATCTCGTCGAGAAACAGCGTACCGCCCGACGCGTGCTCGAGCTTGCCGACACGTCGTTTGGCCGCACCGGTGAAAGCGCCCGGCTCATAGCCGAACATCTCGGATTCGAACATCTGCTCGGGCAGCGCGCCGCAGTTCACCGCGATAAACGGCTTGTCGCGCCGCGGCGAAAGCTCATGCAGACTGCGCGCGATCAGTTCCTTGCCGGCGCCGGTATCGCCGTTGATCAGCACTGCCGCGTCGGTCGGCGCGACGTTGGCGATCAGGCGTCGCACCTGCTCGATCGCCGGGCTGCGGCCGATGATGCGTGGCGCGACCGAGCTTTGCCCGGCCAGCTCGCGGCGCAACGCGAGGTTTTCGAGCAGCAGCGTGCGCCGCTCCAGCGCGCGCCGCACAGTCTCGACCAGCCGCTCCGACGGAAACGGCTTTTCGATAAAGTCGTACGCGCCATCGCGCATTGCCTGCACGGCCATCGAGATATCGCCATGGCCGGTGACGAGAATCACCGGCACATCGGGCGCGCGCTCGTGGCACTGCGCCAGCAGATCGAGTCCGCTCGCGCCCGGCAGCCGGATGTCGCTGACGATCACGCCGGCAAACTCGTCGCTGATCAGCTTCGCGGCGGCTTCGACCGACGCATGCCCGATCACCTCGAAGCCCGCGAGTTGCAGGCTCTGCACGCTGGCGCGTCGCACCAGCTCGTCGTCTTCGATGTACAGCACCAAACCTTGATTCACCATGATCGTTGCCACTTGAATTCAGGTACCGGCCGCGAGCGGATCGCTGACCGGCGTGCGCGCGCGATGCAGCGTCAGCACGAAGGCTGCGCCGCCATCGGGCTCGTTGCGCGCGACCAGCAAGCCGCCGCAATCGCGCGCAATCGATGACGAAATCGCGAGGCCGAGGCCGAGCCCCTGCCCCATCTCCTTGGTCGTGAAGAACGGCTCGAACAGGCGCGGCAGCACATCCGGCGCGATGCCGGGGCCGTTGTCGCGCACCGTGATCGCCAGCGAGCTTTCGCTCGCCTCCATATCGATCGCGATGCGCGGCGCGGGCGTGGCGGCCACCGCATCGAGCGCATTGCCGAGCAGGTTGATCAGCACCTGCTCGAGCCGCAGATCGTCGCAATTGACGACCACCTGCGGATGCTCCGCGTTGACGTCGAACGGCTCGCGCAGCGGCCGCGACGCGTGCGTCGCGGTCATCGCATCGAGCATCGTGACGTTGACGCCGACACCCTGCAGGCGCTTTTGCAGCAGCGCGAGCACATTGCGCAGCGCGCGCGCGACCGGCGCGCGCGCATTGCGCGGCCGCGCACGGCCGACGAACAGTTTCAGCTGGTTGGTGATCTTGCCCATCCGCTCGGTGAGCGCGGCAATCGCTTCGAGGTTCTCATGAGCGGCGGCCTGGTCGCCGCGTTCGAGCAACACGCGCGTGTTGTCCGAAAAGCTGCGCAGTGCGGCGAGCGGCTGGTTCAGCTCATGCGTGATGCCAGCCGCCATCTGGCCGAGCGCAGCGAGCTTGCTCGCCTGGATCAGCTCGTCGTGCGCGGCGCGCAGTTCCTGTTCGGCGCGTGCGCGTTCGCGCACTTCGTTTTTCAGCTGCTCGTTGGCCTGCGACAGATCCGCGGTGCGCTCGGCCACGCGCTGGTTCAGTTCCGCGTAGGCCTTCTGCAGCAGTGTGCGGCTGCGCATCACCTCGCGCACGCGCGCGCGGCGCATGCGCCAGTAAAACGCCAGCAGACACAACGACACGTAGCCGAAGCCAGTGATGATGGTCGCGTAACGCGCATCCGCATCGACCGGATCGATCGGCGACATCGTGATCAGATGCCAGTCCGGCTCGCCGAGCGCGCGGCTCGACGCGAGATAGCGCGGCGCCGAGCGCGTGCCGCCGATGCGCACGATCTGCGCATCGCCCTGGAGCGTGCGCTCGATCGTCATCGGCAGCGGCGAGATCTGCTGTTGCGCGTACTGGCGGGTGTGCCGGATCGACTCCATCACGGCGGGCGACAGCGGCTGCACGGTGTGGTACTTCCACGCCGGCATCGACGACAGAAAGATCACACCGTGATCGTCGGTGACCAGCATCGGCTCCGACGCATCCGCGCCCTGAAACCATTCGAGATTGAGCTTCACCACGGCCACGCCAACGATCTTGCCGTCGCGCAGCACCGGTTGCGAGATGAAATAGCCCGGATCGTGCGACGTCGTGCCGATGCCGAAGAAGCGGCCGACGCGACCCTGCACGCCGTCGTTGAAGTACGGACGGAACAGATATTCGACGCCGACGAAGCTGTCCGCATCGCGCCAGTTGCTGGCGGCGACGCACAGGCCGTCGGCTTTGATGATGTA
>DATLOW010000164.1:0-42423 GCA_035536055.1 Paraburkholderia sp.
TCAGGGTGAATGTGATCGAGGCACTGAGCGTTGCATTGCGAGACGGCATTGGAATCGGGGCGCTACCCATCGCGAGCGCGTTGCCGGCGCTGCGCAGCGGCGCGCTGATTCGCGTGCTGCCCGAATATCAGTTGCAGAAGCTAACCGCCTACGTGCTGTACGCGTCGAGGCAGTACCTCGACGCGAAGATTAGAACCTTCGTCGAGTTCCTCCGGGAATTCGTTTCGCGGGCTCTAGAGGCCGACTTGTCGGCGCTATCTGCGCGCGTCCAACCGTGAGATCCGGTAAACGCAAAAACCATCGACGTCCGCGGAGCGCAAGGGATCCGCAGACAACAAAAAACCCCGTAAGACTTTGATCTTACGGGGTTTCTCGAACTTCTTCGGCTTACGCCGGAACAACCGTTGGTGCCCAGGAGAGGACTCGAACCTCCACGGTGTTGCCACCGCTAGGACCTGAACCTAGTGCGTCTACCAATTCCGCCACCTGGGCACGTCTCAAGCTAGACCGCTATTGTAGCGGGATGATGCAATGTGTCAATTGAAAGTTGCGGGTTTTCGCGGCGAGCCCGCAATGTTCATCGACGGATGACCGCGCATGCGGGCAAAAACACCCCGAACGCACCGCTCAAACGAAAAAGCCACCCGAAGGTGGCTTTTTGTATCTGGTGCCCAAGAGAGGACTCGAACCTCCACGGTGTTGCCACCGCTAGGACCTGAACCTAGTGCGTCTACCAATTTCGCCACCTGGGCAGGTGTCTTGCGTGCCGGCTTCGTGCTTTGCACTCGGTCAGCAGCAAAGACCGCAATTATAGCGGTGCGCCAGACGCTGTCAAGTGTTTCGCGCCAGAAACACGCTACCGTCCACGCGAACCTCAGACCAGCTTCGCAACCCGCTTGCGAACCGCGTCAGCAAGCCCGCGCAGGCCCTTCTGTGCGCTGTGCATTAAGAGACGGATGATAGAATGGCCCGCAGCAGCAGGTTGACACGCTCAGTACATGCGCAGTACACGGTATGCAAGCCCAGCTTGCCGCTTCGCCTCACGCGGCGGGCAGCAGGCCCGACTCGCGGCAGGGTTCGCAGCTGTCACGCGACGGCCGCACTGCGGCACTTCTTTCGTCGATGTCCAACGCCACGAGAAAAACCATCGATAAGCCCTTGAGCAAATATCCGTATCCGATTCCGAGCCGCGAAGAAATCCTCGGCGTGCTGCGCACGAGCGAAACGCCGCTCGCGGCGAACGACATCGCCGAAGCGCTTTCGATCAAGCGCCAGGAGCGCGAAGGGTTCTTCAAGCGGCTCGCCGCCATGGAGCGCGACGGCCAGATCCGGCTCGATCAGCGCGGGCATTATCAGCTTACCCATCCGTCGAATTTCGTCGCGGGCCGCGTACAGGGCCATCGCGACGGCTACGGTTTTCTGATTCGCGACGACGGTCAGGACGATCTGTTCCTGCCCACCGGCGAAATGCAGAAGGTCATGCACAACGACCGCGTGCTCGCGCGGATCGTCGGCTATGACCGGCGCGGCCGGCCGGAAGGGCATATCGTCGAGGTCACCGACCGCGCCAACAAGCGCGTGATCGGGCGCCTCTTGAACGAAAACGGCGCGCTGATCGTCGCGCCGGAAGACAAGCGCATCGGCCACGATATCCTGATCACGCAGAACACCAAGAAGGCCAAGGTCGGCCAGGTGGTGGTGGTCGAGCTGACCGACTTCCCGAGCCGCCATTCGCAGCCGCTTGGCCGCGTGGTCGAGGTGCTCGGCGATATCGACGATCCGGGCATGGAAATCGAAATCGCAGTGCGCAAGTACGGCGTGCCGCACGAATTCAGCCAGGGCGCGCTCGACGACGCCGCGAAACTGCCCGACGAAGTGCGTCCGGTCGATATCCGCCATCGCGTCGATCTGCGCGACGTGCCGCTCGTCACGATCGACGGCGAAGACGCGCGCGACTTCGACGATGCGGTGTACTGCGAGCCGGTCAAGGTCGGCCGCGGCGACGGGTTCCGGCTGATCGTCGCCATCGCCGACGTGTCGCATTACGTGCTGCCGGGCGGCGGTCTCGACGTCGACGCGATCGAGCGCAGCACGTCGGTGTATTTCCCGCGCCGCGTGATTCCGATGCTGCCGGAAAAGCTGTCGAACGGGCTGTGCTCGCTGAATCCGCAGGTCGACCGCTGCGTGCTGGTGTGCGACATGGTGATCACCGCGCGCGGCGAGATCAAGGCGTACCAGTTCTATCCGGGCGTCATGCATTCGGCGGCGCGTCTCACCTATACCGAAGTGGCTGCGGTGCTGACCAACACCAAAGGGCCGGAGGCCGCGCGCCGCGCGGCGCTGTTGCCGGAACTGCAGAATCTGTACGGCGTGTACAAGTCGCTGTTCGCCGCGCGCCAGAAGCGCGGCGCGATCGACTTCGATACGACCGAGACGTATATCGTCTGCAATGCGCAGGGCAAGATCGAGCAGATCGTGCCGCGCCATCGCAACGACGCGCACAAGCTGATCGAAGAATGCATGCTGGCCGCCAACGTGTGCGCGGCCGATTTTATGAAGCGCAACAAGCACGCCGGTTTGTACCGCGTGCACGCCGGGCCGACCGCCGAGCGTCTGGAGAATCTGCGTACCTTCCTGCGCGGCATGGGGCTAACGCTGACCGGCGGCGACACGCCGCATGCGAGCGACTACGCGGCGCTGATGGCGCATATCCGTGACCGGCCCGACGCGCAGATGCTGCAGACCATGCTGCTGCGCTCGATGCAGCAGGCCGTCTACAGCCCGGACAACATCGGCCACTTCGGCCTTGCGTACGAGGCGTATGCGCACTTCACGAGCCCGATCCGCCGCTATCCGGACCTGCTGACGCACCGCGCGATCTACGCGATCCTGCAGGGGCGTAAGTATCAGCCGGAGGCGCCGCATGGCGTCGAGCTGAACACCGCGCTGTCGCCGCGCGCCCGCGCGATGCAGGCCGACGACGAAAAGCGCACCGGCCGCCGCCGCGAAAACACCGCGATCTGGGAAGAGCTCGGCCTGCATTGCTCGGCCAACGAGCGCCGCGCCGACGAGGCTTCGCGCGACGTCGAAGCCTGGCTCAAGTGCTATTTCATGCGCGACAAGCTCGGCGAGGAATATGGCGGCATGGTGAGCGGCGTCACGTCGTTCGGTATTTTCGTGCAGCTGGATGCGCTGTTTATCGAAGGGCTGGTGCACGTCACCGAGCTGGGCTCCGACTACTTCCAGTACGACGAGATCAAGAACGAACTGCGCGGCGAGCGCACCGGCATCCGCTATCGCCTGTCGGACCGGGTGCGCGTGCAGGTGAGCCGCGTCGACCTCGATGCGCGCAAGATCGATTTCCGGCTGGTGCGCGACACGCCGAAGGCGTCGTCGAGCCGCTCGGCGCCGCCGGTCAAGCCGGGCATCGAGCGCGGCGACGGTGCCGGTCCACGCATCCGGACCTTGCCCGTGCCGGACGGCGCGCGCCGCATGAAGGCCGCGCCGGCGCAAAGCGTCGCGGTGAAAGAAGCGCGCGCGGCGCGCGGTGCGGCGAAGAAACACGCGGCAAAGAAGGCCCAAACGCGCAAGAAGCGCTGACGCTCGCGGGCCGTTGCATCGCACCGCGCGCGGCGCTCGGAGCCGAGCCCGCGCGCGCGAGTCTGTACACGCACGCGGCGCCCGCGCTTTCACGCGCGGCGCGCGCCGCCGCGCAAGGTTTCCAATGTCGATCGGCGCGCATCGGGCGCGCGATCAAAGGTTGCTTCAGTCATGTCACGTCTCAAGGTTCTATACGGTTTTCATGCGGTGACCGCACGTTTGCGGCACGATGCGTCGACCATCGAGGACATCTATTACGACCAGACCCGGCGCGATCGCCGGATGAACGAGTTTCTGCACGTCGCGAAAGAAGCGGGCGTGCGCATCATCGCCGCCGACGAGACCCGTCTGTGGGGTCTCGCACATACCGAGCGGCATCAGGGAGTGGTTGCACGCGCAACCGACTTGCCGCTCGCGCAAAATCTGGCGGAACTGCTCGATGGCTTGAGCGGGCCAGCGCTGCTGCTGGTGCTCGATGGCGTGACGGATCCGCATAACCTCGGCGCCTGTCTGCGGGTTGCCGATGCCGCCGGCGCGCATGCGGTAATCGCGCCGCGCGACCGCGCGGTGGGACTCAATGCAACGGCGGCGAAGGTCGCGAGCGGCGCGGCCGATACGGTGCCGTACATCACGGTGACCAATCTGGCGCGCGCGCTGCGCGAGCTGAAGGACGCGGGCGTGTGGGTGGTCGGCACGGCGGGCGATGCAACGGCGAACCTGTACCAGACCAAACTCGAAGGTCCGGTCGCGCTGGTGATGGGCGCCGAAGGTGAGGGCATGCGCCGCCTGACGCGCGACACCTGCGATGAGGTGATGCATATTCCGATGGCGGGCAGCGTCGAAAGCCTGAACGTATCGGTGGCGAGCGGCGTGTGTCTGTTCGAGGCGGTGCGGCAGCGGGCGGTGGCGCCTCGATAAGCACAACGGCGGCGCGCACGCGGTGCATGTCGGAGCGTGCCGATCCGCTGCCGGGAATCCAACCATGAAAACAGCCATGATTCCACCGCTGCGCGCCGCGCTCTTTTGCACAGCCGCAGCGCTGCTCGCCGCCTGCACGACCACCACGATCGACCGCGGCACCTACTACGCCGACACAAGCCATCAGGCACGATACGCGGACACTCGCATCCGCTTCCTCGTGATGCACTACACCGAGATCGGCGAAACGCAATCGCTGAACGTGCTGACCCACGAACCGGTCAGCGCGCATTACGTGGTGCCCGAAGCGCCCCGCAGCAAAAACGGCGAACCGGTCGTCTGGCAGCTGGTACCCGAAGCGCAGCGCGCGTGGCACGCGGGCGTCAGCTACTGGCAGGGGACCACCGAACTGAACGCGGCGTCGCTCGGCATCGAGAACGTGAACCTCGGCCCGCTCGACACGCCGCAGGGCCGTACGTGGCAGCCGTATCCGCCGGCACAGGTCGACGCGCTGATCCGGCTCGCGAAAGACATCGTCACGCGCTACCAGATCCCGCCGACGCGCGTGGTCGGCCACAGCGACATCGCGCCGCAACGCAAGATCGACCCGGGCCCGCTGTTTCCGTGGAAGCAGCTGTATGACGCCGGCATCGGCGCGTGGCCGGATGCGGCGACGGTCGCCGCCGATCTTGCCGGCCGCGCGCCGGAGGCGCCCGCCGACGTGCGCGGATTGCAGCTGAAACTTGCGCGCTACGGCTATCAGGTCGCCACCGACGGCGTGCTCGACGACAAGACTCGCCGCGTCTTTGCCGCGTTCCAGATGCATTTCCGTCCACGCGACTACGCCGGCAACCCGGACGCGGAAACCGATGCGATCGCGCAGGCGCTGCTCGACAAGTACGCGCCGGAGTTTCCCGGTAGCGCGCAGCCGGCGCAGTGAAAGCTGCGCGGCGCGCTGCCGCGACCTCGGCCCCCGTCGGCAGCGAGTCCGGTAAACTAGCGTTTTCTCCGCACGCCAGGCATTTTTCTTCCCATGACTCAAGACGAACTCAAGCAACTGGTCGGTCAAGCCGCGGCCGACTATGTCAATGCCACCGTGCCGGAAGGCACCGTGATCGGCGTCGGCACCGGCTCTACCGCGAACTGCTTTATCGATGCGCTCGCGCTCAGCAAAGACCGCTATCGCGGCGCGGTGTCGAGTTCGGTGGCGAGCACCGCGCGCTTGCAGGCGCACGGCATCAAGGTGTTCGACCTGAACGAAATCGATACGCTGCCGGTGTATGTCGACGGCGCCGACGAGATCGATCACAGCGGCGCGATGATCAAGGGCGGTGGCGGTGCGCTGACGCGCGAGAAGATAGTCGCTTCGGTGTCGGACGTATTCGTTTGCATCGTCGACGCCAGCAAGCGCGTCGGTACGCTCGGCAAGTTTCCGTTGCCGATCGAAGTGGTGCCGATGGCGCGCACCGCGATCGGCCGCCGCGTCACCGCGCTAGGCGGCGTACCGGTGGTGCGCGTGACGAAGGATGGCGCGCCGTTCATCACTGACAACGGCAACGAAATCATCGACGTCAAAGGTCTGCAGATTGACGATCCGCGTGCTTTTGAAGCACTCGTCAACGCATGGCCCGGCGTCGTCACGGTCGGCCTGTTCGCTGCGCGCGGCGCGAACCTATGTCTGCTTGGCGCCGACACGGGTGTCGAACGGATCGACTACCCGCAGCGCTAAATCGCCCGCTTCCATTCGAAACGCCGTGTGCAGCGGTTACGCTGCACACGGCGTTTTTCTTTTTGCCCATTCATACAGCGAGCACGCATGCGGCCCGCAGCGGCTTCGCCGCCGTTACGTGGGATGCCGAACAGAAGCGTGATTTCCGCGCCCGAATAATGCTCCCGCATGATGCAGCGCGGCGCGAATCAACCGACGTGTCTGCATCGGCGAATCTGCTGGGCCATCGCTGTACTGGCCGCCTGTCTTTGCTGCAAACGCTACCGGTTATCGCTCTTCCGAGTGCAAGTGTGCGCGAGCGCACACGATGAGCTTTCGTCTTCGAAAGGCTCGGGATGCGTTCGCCCATCGTGCGGTCGGGTACGTTGAAAACCGCACACAACGGCATGGATAGCGATGGCGTGCGATGAGCGGGCTGCTGTATAAAAGAACCGCCGATGTAATCGGATGTGTTCAGCGATACCGCAGACCAGCTCCGCTGCTGCACCTCCGTCTGAAACGAGAACCGGACGCAGTTCCGGGTGGCAATACATCTGAAGTTGCGATGTTCGACCAGCGTTCAATCTGTTTCGGATAACAAATTATCTGAAAGGAATCGGCACCATGGCTTACAGCACTGTTATTCGAGTCGAAATGATCTCGAGCGGCCAATTGGGGAAATCAAAATGACGTACGCCGGGACAGAAGTGACGGGGGCGGCCGGGGTTGCCGCAGGCGACGCGCCATGCGCGAAACGCCGCGTGGGCATCGTATTGTCACAGGGCTTTTCGCTGCTGGGTACCGGCATCGTTGCCGAAGTGTTCCAGCTCGCCAATGAAATCGCGCAAGCCGGGCGCGGCGAAAACATCGGCTACCAGGTGCGGCTGCTGTCGCTGCAAGGCGGCGCGGTGACCTGCTCGGCGGCGGTTCAGGTGTGGACCGACGAACTCGAGCCGCGCCTGCACAACGCGTTCGACGCACTCTTTATCGCAACCGGCGGCGCGGCCGCCGAGGCGCGCGGCGCAAGCCGGCCGGCGCACGTGGCGGACAGCGTGACGGACAGCGCGGCGGATAGCACGGACACTGCGCGCCGCACCTCGGTCGACGATGCGTCGGCCGTAGCGGAATCGATGGTCGCCAGTACAGCGCCCACGGCGTCCGTGTTCGATCTGCCCGCGGCGCAGGCAGACGATCGCTTCGAGGCGATGAAAAGCGCACTGACGCTGGTGGTCCGCGACCACGGCCTCGATGCCGCGCGCGACATCGCCGAGCGCCTGGTGCCCGGCTCCAGCCAGAAGCTGATGCCGCTGCTCGGCAGCGTCGGCACTACGGTCGCCGAGAAAGTGCGGCGTTCGGCGCAATGGCTGCGCGAAAACTGCGACCGGCCGATCTCGGTGGCCGACGCCGCACAGGAAGCCGCGATGAGCGAGCGCAATTTCCTGCGCCGCTTCAAGCTCGAAATGGGCAGCACCCCGTCCGAATACCTGCTGCAGGCGCGCCTCGACATGACTTGCCGGCTGCTGGCCGGCACCGAGTTGCCGGTCGACAAGATCGCGCGACGCAGCGGCATGGGCAATGGCGATCACCTCGCAAAGATTTTCCGCAAACGCTGGTCGATTTCGCCGACCGAATTCCGGCTGCGCAATCGTCGCGAGCGGGCGGCACGCGCCGACTACGCGATGCCCGCCGCAGCGGAAGCCGAAGCGCGCGACTTCGCGTTCTGAGCGTGCGGCTCTGCTCATACGAGATGCATGGCTAAGCGCGCTGGCGCACCGTCACACGAGGTCGATCAGGCAAAACTGAACGCCATACGGGATACAGGCAAGCGATTCGATATTCGCCCAACCAGACGTCAAGACATTTAGGAATGGGAAATGTTAGACAGCCAATCGACTGAAGTAATCCAGCGCACGCTCGACGAGCGTTCGCGCACCTGTCTGGCCGGCGAACTGCCGGCGGAACAGACGCTGGCGCTTGCGCCGATCGTGCTGGCAGGCGGCTCGGGGACGCGGCTGTGGCCGATGTCGCGCGCCAACTGCCCGAAGCAGCTGCTCGGCATCGTCGGCACGGATTCGCTGCTGCAGACCACCGTGGCGCGCATGGCGAACTTCCCGACCGAGCGCAAGGTGCTGCCGGCGCCGATCATCATGTGCGGCGAGGAACATGGCTTCGTCGCGGTCGAGCAACTGCATCAGAACGGTGTCGACGCAAAGCTGGTGGTCGAGCCGGCCCGGCGCGACACCGCGCCGGCGCTGACGCTGGCCGCGGTGGTAGCGGCCGCGCAAGGGCCGGATGTGATCCTGGTCGCGATGCCGGCCGATCACTCGATCGCCGACGTCGGTGCATTCCAGCGCGCGATTCTGGCGGCGGCCTGCCATGCGGAGAGCGGCGCGATCGTCACGCTCGGCGTGCCGCCGACGCGCCCGGATACCGGTTTTGGCTATATCCGCTTCGGCGCCGCGCTGCAGGACGGCGCGCGCCGCATCGAATGCTTCGTCGAAAAACCTGCCGCCGAACTGGCCGCGCAATACCTGGCGGCCGGCAACTACTGGTGGAACAGCGGCATCTTCGTTGTGCGCGCATCGATCTGGCTGGAAGCGGTGAAACGCCTGCAACCCGCGATGCATGACGCGTGCGTTGCTGCTTTCGACAACAGCAAGATTGATGGCGCGTTCATGCGCCCGGGCGCCGTGCAATTCGCGCAAAGCCCGTCCGATTCGATCGACTACGCGGTGATGGAACACCTCGGCACCGATGCGCTGCCGTGTCAGGGCGTGGTCGTGCCGCTCGAAGCGGGCTGGTCGGATCTCGGTTCATGGGACGCCGTCTGGGACGCACACGACAAGGACGCTGACGGCAACGTCGCGCGCGGCCGCGTGATGTTCGAAGGCGCGACCGCTACCTACGCGCATTCGGAAGGCCGCCTCGTCGCCTGTGTAGGCACCACCAACGTGGTGGTGGTCGAGACCGCCGATGCCGTGCTGGTGGCTGACCGCTCGCGTGTGCAGGACGTCAAGGGGCTGGTCGCGCGCATCAAGGCCGAGCGCGCACCGGAAGCCGATCAGCACCGCAAGGTGCAGCGCCCTTGGGGCTGCTTCGATTCGATCGACCGCGGCGAGCGCTTTCAGGTGAAACGCATCGTCGTGCAGCCAGGCGCGCGTCTGTCGCTGCAGCTGCATCACCACCGCGCCGAACACTGGATCGTCGTGCGCGGCACGGCCCGCGTGACGCGCGGCGAAGAGCAGTTCCTGCTCGGCGAAAACGAATCGACATACATCCCGCTCGGTGTGCGCCACCGCCTCGAAAACCCCGGCAAGTTGCCGCTCGAGGTGATCGAAGTGCAGTCGGGCGCCTACCTGGGCGAGGACGACATCGTCCGCTTCGACGACGTGTACGGCAGGGGATGAGGTTTTGAGCGTGCGTCCGACCGCGCTTCAGTGCCAGCGACGACCTTGACGCGATGCCGCGCCTGCGCGGCTCGCCGGTCGCCGCCGGCGGGTGGCGGGCGTCGATTGAGGGGAGCGCGGCGCCCTGCGCGTCGCGCGCGGTGATGGCAAAGGTGTGGAGTGACGATCATGTCTGGACTATTCCATCGGGCGCTCGATGTCGCGCTCATCGTGCTGGGCGCATTCGGCGCACTGCAGCTGAACGTCGCGAGCGCAGGAGCGCATTATGAGCTGGACGCGCTGCTGGTGGCGTTCGTCGCGGCGCTTGCGCTGTCGGTCTTTCCGGCTTGCGGCACCTATCCGTCGAACACCAAGGGCAAGCGCTCGCTGCTCAGTTCCGCCACCCGCACCACGATCGCATGGCTGATCGTGCAGCTGTGCGGCCTCGCGCTGCTGTATCTGATCCAGCGCACCAGCGTGCTGTCGGTGCCGTGGTTCACGTACTGGACGCTGGCGAGCGGCATTCTGCTGCTGGTCGCCCATTCGCTGACGGTGGTCGCGTTCAACGTCGCGGGCCAGCTGCGGCAGCGCGTGGCAGCGGTGAACGATGCGCGCGAAGAACGCACGCACGGCACGCGCGGACAAGGCATTGTGAGCCTCGCCGTCAAACGCGGCTTCGACTTCGTGGTCGGCCTTGCGCTGGTCGTGCTGCTGTCCCCGGTGCTGGGCATCCTCGCATTGCTGGTCAAACGCGACGGCGGCCCGGCGGTATTCGGCCATGTGCGCGTCGGTCTGAACGGCCGCAGATTCCGCTGCCTGAAGTTCCGCTCGATGGTGACCAATGCGGACCAGGTGCTCAAACAGCTGCTTGAAACCGATCCGCAGGCGCGCGCCGAATGGGAACGCGAATTCAAACTGAAAGACGACCCGCGCGTGACGCGCGTCGGGCACTTCCTGCGCCGGACGAGCCTCGATGAACTGCCGCAGCTGTGGAACGTCGTGCGCGGCGACATGAGCCTTGTCGGTCCGCGTCCGATCATCGATCAGGAGCTCGAACGCTATGGTGCCGACGTCGATTACTACCTGATGGCCAAGCCCGGCATGACGGGCCTTTGGCAGGTCAGCGGCCGCAGCAATACCGATTATGCGACGCGTGTGTCGCTCGATGTCGCGTACGTGAAGAACTGGTCGCTGTCGCGCGACATCACGATTCTGTTCAAGACCTTCAAGGTGGTGGTGTACGGCAGCGGCGCGTATTGATGCGGCGTGGCAGGAAGGAAGGGGAAGACAGCAGGCGGTAAGGCAAGACCACGCGCGCAGCAGCGAATGCCGCGCGCGTTCAGCAGGCGGCGCGCGGCACTAGCGGGTCCACGGCGAAGGCGACGTGACGGCCGGCGTGATCGGCGAGCTGTACAGCTGACCGTTGCCGCGCAACGTGCTGCCATCCCACCCGCCATACGCATACGGATTGGGCATCGACGTCGCGTCGGTTTGCTGCGCAGGACGGTAACGGAAAGTCTGCATCGAAGGACGTGGTGCGCCGACCGGCGTATTGGCTGTCGGGCGGTTGTTGTTCTGCACGACCTCAGCCGCATTGGCGCCGACCGGATTATTCCGGCCCGATGCGGCGGTAACAGGTACCGCGCTCGAGTAAGTCGGACGCGCGCGAGTGGGAGAAATACCGGTCGGACCGGAGTAGGTCGGGTGAATGTGGGTTACCGCACCCGTAGACGCGCTTCTATTTGGCGTCGCGCCGGTTTGTCGTGCAGTCTCAGTAGTGGTGAGTGGTTGTCGGGGGGATGCCAGTTGAGCTGCTGCGTGAAGTGAAAAAGCAGCCAGCGGTATCAGGGTAAGACTACGAAACAGTTCTTTGCTCATGGTGTTGCCTTTCAGGTTTATGTGAGCGGGACTGCCAACAGACGGGTAGAACCATGTTACACAGCGAGTCCAGTTTTGCAAGCGAAGCCAAGGCTGTTAAGTGCGGCTTATCGCTTGAGTCCGCAACCATTTGCGCTGAGACTGCGCACGGCCGGCACGGGGCCGTTGCACACGTGCTGCGGCGTCATGCGCCGCTGGCTGCGGTGGTTGCGATCGCGGCGCTGCTGTCCGGCTGCGCGATGTCGCCAGGCATGAGCTACAGCAGTCGCGTCAGCGGTACCGGCGCGATCCAGTCGGATCCGTACGGTACGTCGGGTAGCACACGCACGAACGGCAAGGACGCCGCACCGCCGAACACGCTGGTCGAGATCAACAGCGACCTGATCGCAAAGCAGGATGCGGCGCGCCCGAAAGGCATTCCGCAAGGCGTGACGAAGCTGTTCGCTAAGCCCACGCCGTACACGCTAGGCCCAGGTGACGTGCTGTCGATCGTGATCTGGGACCACCCCGAATTGAATCTGCCTGAAGCGGCCGGGGCAGGCGGACAGGATGCGACCGGCTCGAACTCGGTGGTGGCGGGCTACACGGTCGACAACAGCGGCATGATCCAGTACGCGTATATCGGCCCGATCAAGGTGTCGGGCCTGACCGAGATGGAGGCGCGCGATCTGCTGAGCAAGCGCGTCAGCAAATATCTGCGCAATCCGCAAGTGACGTTGCGGATTGCCGCGTATCGCAGCAAGCGCGTCTATATCGATGGCGAAGTGCGCAACCCGGGTTTGCAGATGCTCAACGACATGCCGATGACGCTGCCCGAAGCGATCAACCGCGCCGGCGGCTTTACGACCGCCGGCGACCGCTCGCAGGTGGCGATCACGCGGCATGACGATACGGTGGTGGTGAATCTGCCCGACCTGATCGCGAAGGGCAGCAATCCGAACAACATCGTGCTGCGCGACGGCGACATGGTGCGGGTGTTTTCGGCAAACGACAGCAAGGTGTCGGTGGTCGGCGAAGTCGAACGCCCCGGCAGTTTCGTCTTTAACAACGGGCGCATGAGTCTGAGTCAGGCGCTTGGCGAAGCGGGGGGCATCAACCAGGGCTCGGGCGACGCATCGCAGATTTTCGTGGTGCGTAATCGCGAATCGGGCGAGCCGACCGTGTTCCATCTGGACGCGTCGACGCCGACCGCGATGGCCACCGCAGACAGCTTCGAGCTGAAACCGAGCGATGTGGTGTTCGTCGACGCATCGGCGCTAGTGCGCTGGAGCCGCGTCATCGGCCTGATTCTGCCGAGCACGCAGGCGGCATCCACCACGCGGGCACTGGGCTACTGACGATGACTGAACGCAACTCCAATCTGAACCCTGATTGCAACCTTGATCGACGCAGCGGTAAAGCATGCGGTAGGCCGGTACCAGGCATGCCTCGATCCAACGCTTACCGATGTGGAGCACGCACATGACCCAGCGCGACCTGCAACTTGAAACGATCGACGCCGACTCGCCGCAAGGCTCGCACGTCGGCAATTTTATCGATCTGCTGTACCAGAACCGCGGCATGATCGCCGCGATCACGTCGTGCTGCGCGCTGGTCGGCGTGTCATACGCGATGCTTGCCGAGCCGGTTTACCAGTCGGACATCCTCGTGCAGGTGGAAGAAAACCAGAGCTCGGCGCGCAATATGCTGAGCGACGTGTCGTCGATGTTCGCGGTGCATACGGCGGCTTCGGCGGAGATCGAGGTGTTGCGCTCGCGGATGGTGATCTCGCGTGCGGTCGATCGCACCAACCTGTTTATCAACGCCGAGCCGCGCTACTTCCCGGTGGTCGGCAAGTGGATCGCTGGCCATCTGTCGGGGCTGCTGCATTCGGGTCTCGGTGGCTACGCATGGGGCGACGAGCGCATCAGCGTGCCGACCTTCGAGGTGCCCGGCACGATGTACGGCGCGCCGTTCCGGCTGAAGCTCGGCGCCGGCGGTACCTACACGCTGTCGACCAAGGAGCTGAAACTCGAAGGCCGGGTCGGCGAACTGCTGCATGCCGACACGCCGGCGGGCCCGATCGAGCTGATGGTTGCGCAGGCAACCGGCGCGCCGGGTGCGAGCTTCGAACTGGCGCGCCACTCGCGGCTGACGACGATCCAGGCGCTGCAAAAGGCGCTGCTGATCACGGAAAAGGGCAAGCAGTCGGACGTGATCGGCGTCGCGCTGGAGGGCAGCGATCCGCGCCGCACCACCGAAGTGCTGAACGCGATCGGCTCCGAGTACGTGAAGCAGAACGTCGAGCGTACCGAGGAAGAGGCCGAGAAGTCGATCAAATTCCTCGAACGGCAGTTGCCTGAACTGAAGACGCAGCTCGAAGCGGCCGAAAGCAAGTTCAACGCGTTCCGTTCCGAGCACGGCACGGTCGACCTGAACGCCGAGGCGACCGCGCTGCTGCAGCGCTCGGTCGAGGCGCAAGGCCGCATCGCGGACCTCAAGCAGCAACGCGACCAGCTGCTCGCGCGCTTCACCTCCGAACACCCCGCGGTGGTGGCGATCGATTCGCAGCTCGCGTCCGCGGGCCAGGAACTCGAGCATATCGCGGCGACCACCAAGGCGCTGCCGCCGCTCGAGCAGAACCTGTTGCGTCTGCAACGGGACGTGCAGGTCGATACCGACCTCTACACGAACCTGCTGAATACGCAGGAACAGCTGCGGCTGCTGAAGGCGGGCAAGGTCGGCAACGTGCGCCTCGTCGACAGCGCGATCGTGCCGGAAAGTCCGATCCGGCCGAAGCGCGCGTTCGCGGTGGCCGGAGCCTTGCTGACCGGCCTGTTCCTCGGCATCGCGACCGTGCTCGTCAAGCGCAAGCTGATCGACGGCGTTGGCGCAGCGGAAGAGATCGAATACGGCACGGGCCTGATGGTGTATGCGCAGGTGCCGCGCAGCAAGACGCAGGAGCAGATCACGCGCAGCCTGCCGACCAACACCGGCACGAATCTGGTGCTGGCGCGCACGTCGGCCGGCGATGCGGCGGTGGAAAGCCTGCGCAGCTTCCGCAGCGCGCTCGAATTCGCGCTGCTGGATGCGCCGAACAAGATCGTGCTGCTCGCCGGGCCGACGCCGGTGGTCGGCAAGTCGTTCGTGTCGGTGAACCTTGCGACGCTGATCGGCTCGTCGGGCCAGCGCGTGCTGCTGATCGACGCCGATCTGCGGCGCGGCTCGCTGCATCACTACCTCGGCGCGACCTGCACGCCGGGCGTCACCGAAATGGTGGTGGGTGGGCTGAGCTTCGAACAGGTCGTGCAGCGCGACATTCTGCCGGGCGTCGATTTCGTCGCGAGTGGCGGCTTCGTGCCGAACCCGAGCGAGATCCTGATGCACAGCAAGTTCCTCGGATTCACGCAGCGCGTCGAGCAGGAATACGACGTGGTGCTGATCGACGCGCCGCCGATCCTGCCGGTCGCCGATTCGGGCATCGTCGCGAAGCTGGCCGGCAACGTGTTCGTGATCGCGCGCCAGGGCGTGACCAATCTGGCGGAACTGCGCGAGTCCGCGCGCCGCTTTGCGCAGATCGGCGTGCCGATCCGCGGCGTGATCTTCAACGACATGACCTCGCGGCCGAGCCGCTACGGCAAGGAATATGGCGCCTACGGCTACACCAGCTACGGCAGCGATTCGCCCGCACCCGCAAAGGAATGACGCGATGAAGGACATGACGATCATCATCTGCAGCTACAACTACGAGCGCTTCATTCGCGACACGATCGATTCGGCGCTGCGCCAGGAACCGGCGCGCACCCAGGTCGTGGTGATCGACGACGGCTCGACCGATTCGTCGCGCGCGATCATCGAAAGCTACGGCGAGCGTGTGACGGCGGTATTCAAGGAAAACGAAGGGCAGGCGTCCGCGTACAACCAGGGTCTCGCACTCGCCGATACCGAGTACCTGATCTATCTGGACTCGGACGACGTGCTGTACGACGGTGCAGTGAAAGAAGTGCTGGACGCCTTCGAACGCGGCGGCTATGCAAAGGTGCAGTTCACGCTCGACGTGATTGCGCAGGACGGATCGCACACCGGCGCGCACGTGCCGAATTCGCAGCCGCCGGCGGACTGCCGCAAGCTGCTGAAAAGCGGCTGGCTGTATCCGTCGCCGCCGGCCTCGGGCAATGCCTATCGCGTCAGTGCGTTGCGCAAGATCCTGCCGATCCCGCTGGGCAGCGGCCGGCGCATCGCGGCGGATTTCTACGCGATCTACGGCGTCGCGATGGTCGGCGCGATCCACTCGATCGACAAGCCGCTCGGCGGCTATCGCGTGCACCGCTCGTTCGTCGCCGACGAGCATGGCGGCGCACCGAAGATCGGTCTGTCGATCGCGAACTGCCAGGACATCAACGAAGTGGTCAACGCGTTTCCGCAGCGCTGGAATGCGTTGCGCGAATTGGTGGCCGAGCGGCTCGGCGAAGCGCTGCCGCCGCAAGGCGTCGACTTCTCGTACGAGAAGGCGCGCCTGTGCGCCGAAGTGTATGAAGCGCCGCTCGCCAAACGCTGGCACTGGTTCGCCTTCGATTCGGGCCGCTATTTCCGCTCGGTATTCGGCAATCCGTTCTGGGGCACCGGCAAAAAGCTCGGCGCCTTTGCGCTGACCGCGTTGTGCCTCGTGCCGTCGCGGCGCCTGTCGGACCACGTGGTGCGCTACATCGCCAATCCGCTCGCGAGGCAGGCACATCCCGGGCGTTAGCGGCCATAGAGTACGGGGAACTCTAAATGAAAAAAGCAGTAGCACGCGGCCTGGTGATCAACGGCCGCTTCCTTGGGCGCAAGGCGACCGGCGTCGACCGGTTCGCGTTCGAGACGGTGCGCGCGCTCGACGAACTGATGAAGACCGACGACCCGATCGTCGCGAATCTGCACGCGCAGATCGTCGTGCCGCAGACGCTTGCCGGCTTGCCGAATCCGTTTGCGCATATCGGCTTGCGCGCGGTCGGCGCCGGCCACGGGATGCGCTGGGAGCAGCTGAGCCTGCCGCGTGCGGCGCACGGCTCGCTATTGCTGAATCTGTGCAATACCGGGCCGTTGTTCGTGCGCGAGCAGGTGACCGTGCTGCACGATGCGGCGCCGGTGCGCGTCCCCGACAGCTATAGCCGCGCATTCACCGCGTGGTACCGCGTAATGGCGCCGCGTATGGGGCAGATCGCGCGGCGCGTGCTGACGGTATCCGAATTTTCACGCCGCGAACTGTGCGATGCATATGGCATTGCGCCGGCCAAGATCGGCGTGGTGCCGGAAAGCGGCGAGCACATGCTGCGCGTGCGCGAGCCGCATGCGCTGTCGTACGGCGTAACGGCGACGCGGCCCTATGTGCTGGCAGTCGGCAGCATGAATCGCCACAAAAACTTCCAGCTAGTGTGCGATGCCGCACGCGTGCTCGGCGATGCGGCCTTCGACATCGTCGTAGTTGGCGGTGGCGATGCGCGGGTGTACGGCAGCGCACAGGAAGCGCTGCCCGGTTTCGTTAAACATCTGGGGTATGTCGCAGACGAAGACCTGAACGCGCTGTATCGCCATGCGGCCTGTTTCGTCTACCCGTCACGCTACGAAGGTTTCGGTTTGCCGCCGGTCGAAGCGCTCGCGCTCGGCTGCCCGGTGATCGCGTCGCGGCTGCCGGCGGTGCAGGAGGCCTGCGGCGATGCGGTGCTGTACGTGTCGCCGGACGATCCGCGCGAACTCGCGGCACTGCTCGAACGGATCACGACCGATGCCGCGCTGCGGGCAACGCTACGCGCCAAAGGCAACGCAAGAACCGCGCAGCTCACGTGGCGTGCGACGGCCGTCAAGCTACTCGAAGAGATCTCGCCATGGCTGATCTAGCGCAAAGTGAAGTACCGGACGATAAAGCGGACCACGCGTCGCCGCCTTATGGCCGCGTGGCGATCGTCAACGACTGGCTCGTGACCTATGCGGGCTCCGAGCGTGTGCTCGAACAGATTATCGCGATGTTCCCGGAAGCGGATCTGTTCAGCCTCGTCGATTTCTTTCCGGACGAGCACCGCGGCAAGCTGCTCGGCAAGCGCGCGCAGACCTCGTTTATCCAGCGGCTGCCGCGCGCGAAAACCGCTTACCGTTCGTATCTGCCGCTGATGCCACTGGCGATCGAGCAGTTCGATCTGTCCGCCTACGACCTCGTGATTTCGGCAAGCCATGCGGTGGCGAAGGGCATCATCACCGGCCCGGATCAGGTGCACGTCAGCTATGTGCATTCGCCGATCCGCTACGCGTGGGACATGCAGCACGAGTACCTGAACGAAGCGGGCATGGCCAAGGGCCCGAAAAGCTGGCTCGCGCGCAGCGTGCTGCATTACATGCGGCTCTGGGATACCCGCACGGTGCACGGTGTCGACGCTTTCATGGCGAACTCGGGCTTTATCGGCCGCCGCATGCGCAAGACGTATGGCTGCAACGCGACGGTGGTGTATCCGCCGATCGACGTCGAGCGTTTCGCGCTCGGCACGCAGCGCGAAGATTTCTATCTGACCGCCTCGCGGATGGTGCCATACAAGCGCGTGCCGCTGATGGTCGAGGCGTTTTCGCGGCTACCGGATAAACGCTTTGTCGTGATCGGCGATGGCCCGGACTTCGACAAGGCGAAGGCGGTGGCGGGCCCCAACGTGACGCTGCTCGGCTACCAGCCCGCGGAGGTGTTGATCGACCATATGCAGCGGGCGCGCGGCTTTCTGTATGCGGCCGAGGAAGACTTCGGCATCTCGGTGGTGGAAGCGCAGGCGTGCGGCGCGCCGGTGATTGCATACGGCCGCGGCGGCGTGCTTGAAACGGTGATCGAGTCGCCCGATCCGATGCGCCGTACCGGCGTGTTCTATCGCGAGCAGAACGTCGCTGCGATCGTCGCTGCGCTCAAGCGCTTCGAAGCGCTCGGCCCGTTCCATCCAGAGGTTTGCCATCGCAATGCCATCCGGTTTTCGCCGGAGCGCTTTCGCGCGGAATTCCGCCACGTGGTCGATCAGGCATGTCGCGACGCGTCGGCCCGCTCGCTGCTGCCCGGCGAGGGTGCCGCAACTTCGGGCGCCCGTGTGCACGAACCTGCTGTGCTGATGGCTGAGGAGTGACATGAAAAAGTACGTGATCATCGCCACCAAAGGGCGCGCGGTCGAAACCGCCACGCTGTTCGATTTCCTCTACGAACAGGACGCCCGACCGGACGCGGTGTATGTGGTCGGCGCGGAACGCGCGGATCTGCCCGACGTCGCGGGCCACCGGCTGCATGCGCATGCGCGCGTGAAGCTGATGCTGTCGCAGGCACCGGGCCTGACCGTGCAGCGCAACGTGGGCGTCGCCCAGCTGTTGCGCGACCTCGACGACGAAAACATGCGCGAACCCTGGTTCGCCGCCTTCTTCGATGACGACTTCCGCCCGGAACGGGCGTGGCTCGCGCGCTGCGCAGCGCTCTTCAGCGAAGCGCCCGGCGTGATCGGTATGACGGGCCAGGTGCTGGCCGACGGCGTGCGCGGCCGCGGCATTTCGGAAGCGGACGCGCTCAAGTATCTGCGCGGCGAATACCCGCGGCAGCCGCATTGGGCCTCGGGTGAAGAACGGCGTCTGCTGAACTCCGCCTACGGCTGCAACATGGCCTTCGTCGAGCGCGTAATCCGTAGCTGCCGCTTCGACGAGGCACTGCCGCTGTACGGCTGGCAGGAGGATCAGGACTATACGTCGCAGGCGTTGAAGCTCGGCCTCGGCGAGTTCCTGTACGAACCGGCCTGCCGCGGCGTGCACCTGGGTGTGAAGGGCGGCCGCATTTCCGGCGTGCGCTTCGGCTACTCGCAGATCGCCAACCCGATCTTCCTGATGAAGAAAGACACGATGGAGCGCAAGAAGGCCTACAAGTTCATCACGCGCCATCTGCTTTCGAACGTGTATCACAGCCTGCGGCGCGACCCGATTTTCGACTATCGCGGGCGACTGAAGGGCAACGTGCTCGCGTTCGTCGATTTCGTGCGCGGCGCCAGCCACCCGCAGCGCATTCTCGATATCGGCATCGCCTCGCGCAGCCGGCGCTGACCGGTTGCGCCGGCAACTAATGCGACGGCCTATACGCATCACCTACTACTACACGAATTGCGGCCGGGGGACCCAGCGTCATGGAAATACAGGTATTCGGCGTCATCGTGTTCGCGTTGGGCGTGCTGTCGCTCAATCTGCGCTACCACTGGGCGATCTATTTCATCGCGCTGTGCTGCCTGTTTTCGGCGGCCGCCACCGTGTCGTTCCCGGCACTCGGCGGCCTCGCGCTGCTGCCCGTTACGCTGTTTCTCGCGTTTTTCACGCTGCGTGCATTCAATATCGGCGGCGGCCCGATGCTGCTGCGCGAGATCGCATTCGACCGGCCCGGCTTCTGGCTGGTGTGCGTGGCCCTCGTCGCCGCGTTCGGCGGCATCTTCCTGCCGCGCGCGCTGGCCGGCTCGACCTTCGTATTCGCGATCGACCGCACCGGCTCCGACCCGAACGCCGCGGCGCTGACGCCGCTCGGGCCGGTGTCGGGCAACCTGAGCCAGTCGATCTATGTGGTCACCGAACTGGTGCTGTACTGCTGTATGTCGGTGTTTCTGTCGCGGCGTGAGGGCTATCAGCACTTCGCGAAGGCGATGCTGCTGCTGGCGGCGCTGAACATCTGCGCGGCGATCCTCGACCTGGCCGGCGGCTCCGAAGTGCTGGCCGCGGCGAAGACAGCCGGCTACACGCTGCACGACAACGAAGAGCTCGCGGGCTTAAAGCGTATCACCGGCACGTTTCCGGAGTCGGCGGCGTTCTCGTACTTCACGCTGCCGCTATTCGCTTTCACGGCGAACTTGTGGCTACTCGGCTATCGGCCGAAGCTCACCGCAGCGCTCAGCATGGCTTCGGGCGCGATGCTGATCATGTCGACCTCGGCGACCGCCTACGTCGGTTTTGCCGCTTATCTGCTGGTGCTGTTTTTCAGCAGCTCGGAACGCGTCGCGCCGCATAGCCGCATGCGAAAGACGCGCTTGTGCATCGTGTTGGGCTGCGTCGGCGTGCTCGGCACGATCTTCGCGATTGTGCTGAAGCCGAGCCTGATCACCGTGGTCAGCGACTTCTTCACGCAGACGCTGCTGGCCAAAGCCGACAGCGATTCGGGCGTCGAGCGTACTGCATGGAACATGCAGGCGATCAAGAACTTCATCGATACCTACGGACTCGGTGTCGGCGTCGGCAGCTCGCGCGCGTCGAGTTTCGTGCTGGTGCTGATGTCCAACCTCGGCGTGCTCGGCGTCGTGTGCTTCGGCATGTTCGTGTGGCGCGCGGTGCTGTCGCCGATTTCAACCAGCCAGCCGCCGGCCGATCGCGCGGTGTGCTATGCGGCGCGTCAGGGCATGCTCGGCGTGCTGATCGTCGCGTCGGTATCGGGCACGGTGTTCGAACTCGGTGCCTGTTTCTATCTGTTTGCCGCGGCCGCGGCGGGGCTTGCGCTGTCGCCGGGGCAGCGGTCGCGCGCTACGCAGGCACGGCGGGTCGCGCCAAAGGCCGGCGCATACGCGGCGCGTGCCGTGTATGCGCCGGCGCGCGGGTGGCCCGGCAGTGCGCACGCGGCGGCTGCAAAGGCAGCCAGTGCGGCTGCAAGCTCATCTGTTAGCGCGTGTGCATCGGCATCCGAAGCAGCCTGCAGCACATCGCGCGCACTGGTGCCGGTATCGGCCGCGCGCCGCGAGAGCCGGGTGCCGGCGTGGCCGCACAAGTCGTAAGGGTGGCTGAATAGACCGTGATTTCGGCGGATTCGGCCCAGCTCGCTTACGTACAGTAAGTCTGGAGCGTAGGGGCAGGACAGTCATTGCAATGCCTCCGCAGCGGCCGTTCTGCCGGGGGCGTAGTAGCGGGCGGCGCTGCATGACGCGGGTGTCGTTTTCAACGAGGAAGGCCGATTGCGTCGCTAGCCGGGCGTGGACCGCAAGTCCGCGTCACCTTCAACCGGCGGCACGCCGTAACTGTGCGAGCATCCAAATGGACAATCAGAAAGCCAGCTTTGTGCCGGTAACCCAACCGTATCTGCCGCCTCTGGCGGAATTCACGCCGTATCTGGAGCAGATCTGGAACAACAAGTGGGTGACCAACGACGGCCCGTTCCATCACCAGCTCGAACAGGCGCTGTGCGAGCATCTGGGTGTCGAACACATCAGCCTGTTTTCGAACGGCACGATCGCGCTGATCACCGCGCTGCAGGCGCTCGACATCAAGGGCGAAGTGATCACGACGCCGTTCTCGTTCGTCGCCACCACGCATGCGCTGCACTGGAACGGCATCAAGCCGGTGTTCGTCGATATCGACCCGGTCAGCATGAACCTCGACCCGGCGAAGATCGAAGCGGCGATTACGCCGAAAACCACCGCGATCCTGCCGGTGCACGTGTACGGCAATCCGTGCGAGATCGAGGCCATTCAGGCGATTGCCGACAAGCATGGTCTGCGTGTCGTGTACGACGCCGCGCACGCGTTCGGGGTACAGCGCAACGGGCAATCGGTGCTGCGCGCCGGCGACATGTCGATCCTGAGCTTCCACGGCACCAAGATCTATCACACGTTCGAAGGCGGCGCGATTGTCTGCCGCGATCTGGAAACGAAGCGGCGCATCGACCGGCTGAAGAACTTCGGCATCGTCGACGAAGTGACGGTCGGCGCGCCCGGCCTGAACGGCAAGATGAACGAGGTGCAGGCGGCGTTCGGCATGCTGCAGCTGAAGCACGTCGAGCAGGCCTTCGCGGCGCGTGCGCGCATCGATGCGCGTTACCGCGAAGCGCTCGCCGGTGTGCGCGGCCTGAAGCTGCACGACATCGACAGCTGCAACACGCGGAACCACGCGTATTTTCCGCTGCGCGTGACGCCGGAATTCCCGATCAGCCGCGATGCGCTGTTCGACCAGTTCCGCTCGCGCCATATCGCCGTGCGCCGCTACTTTTATCCGCTGATCAGCGAATTCGCGACGTATCGCGACCTGGCGTCGGCGTCGCGCGAGAACCTGCCGGTGGCAAGCATGACGTCGGAACAGGTGTTGTGTCTGCCGATGTACGCGATGCTCGAGGCGGCGGAGCAGGAACGCATCATCGATATCGTGCTGGCGTGCGCGAACGGCACGGTCGCGTGACAGCGCAACGGGGCAACCGCAACCCATCGGTGACGGCACCGGGGATACCGATGGCAGCGGTGCAACCGGCAGCCGATCCCGCCCTGCACGCGCTCACGGGTAAGCGCGGCGCAGGGCGAAACAAATAGAGCGCATGCGGGGCCGTGAGGCGCGCATGCGGGTTTGGGGGCTCGACAGCGGAGGCGGCGATGCTAGAGATCGCACCGGATGACACGACAGGCACAGGCGCACAGCGCCGTGCAGCGCGTGCGAACAGGACCGACGCGCCCGATGGCGCGGCAGCGGGTATGGCATCGTGTAGCGCTGCCGGTGCCGGCCCGCGCGCAAAGCAGCGGGTGCGCATCCTGCAGTCGCCATTCACGAATACGACCAACCCGTACATCGAGATGGTCAAGCGCATCTTTGTGGCGAGCGGCTACGATCTCGAGCCGATGTCCGCGCGCAACCTGCTGCACGGCGGCTTCGCGCATCTGTTCAGTTCGCGTACCGTGCTGGTGTTTCACTGGCTGGAGTTGCGGCCGTTTCGCCGCAAAGGCGCGCGCACGGTGATCTCGCCGCTCGGCTGCCTGATTTTTCTTTTCTACTGCATGGTGATCTGCATCGGCCGCGCGAAGGTCGTGTACGTCGTGCACGATCATGTGGTGCACGACGCCGTGGGTTTCATGCGCAAGCTGTCGAAGGTGCTGATGGCGCTGGAGCGGCGCCTCGCGGATATGCGTATCGTGCATGCCCCCACTTATGAACCGACTTATCGCGCGCATTATCTGCCGCATCCGTTGTACTGGGACATGCCCGGTTATCAGGCCACGCCGCGCGCCGCGCCGCAGCCCGACGCGCTGCCGCAGTTCGCGATGCTCGGCACGATCCGTCCGTATAAGGACCTTGCGGCGGTGCTCGAAGTCTGGCCGCAGCAGTGCAGGCTCGAGCTCGCCGGCAACGGCAGCGCCGACTATGTGCAGACGCTCAATGAAGTGATCGCGCGGCGCGCGCTGCACGAGACGGTGCATATCGATGCGCGCTTTCTTTCCGATGCGGAATTCGAGCAGCGCATCAGTCGGACCGACGTGCTGATCCTGCCGCACGTGACCGACTCGATGCTGGTGAGCGGCGCATTCTTCGAAGCGATCGGCCGCGTGCCGATGCTGATCGCGCGCGCCACGCCGTTTATGGTGTGGGCCGCGCAGAAATTCGACAACGTGTTGCTGTTCGAGCGGATCGAGCAGCTGCCCGAACTGGTGCAGCGTGCCGCGCAAACCTGGCAGCGCGCCGCGCAGCAGGACAAGCGCGAGCTCGCGATCGCCGAATTCGGCTGGCATACGTGCTGCCGCGAATATCAACGCCTGTTCGATGCGCTGGTGGACGGCGCGCCGCTGCAGCACGGCGGCGACGGCCTGCATTGAGCGGGCGCCCGCCGCTGCCGGTATGAACGGTGACATACGCTGCGTCGCGTGGCGCGAAAAGCCGCGCATCGCGTGGATTCTTTGAGGAGAGGTTCCCTTGTCGGTCAAGAGAGACGCTGCCGCGCTGTACCTGATACAGGCATGCGGCTACATCGTTCCGCTGATAGCGCTGCCGTTCCTGTCGCGCACGCTCGGCCCGGATCGCTTCGGCCAGGTCAGCTTCGCGGTTGCCTTCATGCAGTTTTTCATTACGGTCACCGATTTCGGTTTCGATCTGACCGCGGCGCGCAAGATTTCGATTCATCGCGGCGACCGCGACATGCTGACGCGCTGCTACTGGATCGTGACGATCGCGAAAGGCAGTCTTGCGCTGCTGTGCGCGCTCGTGGTGCTGGCGCTGGTGCAGTTCGTGCCGGCGCTGCGCGACGACCGCGACGTGATCCTGATCGGCTTCCTGTCGCTCGCGGGCACCGTGATCAATCCGGTGTGGCTCTATCAGGGCCTCGAGAAAATGCCGTTGATGGCGGTGATCAGCCTGGGTACGCGGGTGGTCAGCCTGACCGTGCTGTTCATTCTGGTCAAGACCTCGGAAGATTATCTGTTCACCGCGGTGTGTTTCTTCGCACCGCTGTTCGCGTGTGGCGTGATCCTGACCACGCTCGCGCATTGCACCGGCATGCTCGGCAAATGGCAGAAGATCTCGCGCGAAGAGCTGTGGCAGCAATCGGTCGAAGCATTCCACGTGTTCTCAGGCTCGGCCTTCGCATTCATGTACACGTACCTGAATGCCGTGATCCTGAAGTTTCTGGTCGGTAATGAAGCGGTCGGTTTCTACGTGATGGCCGACAAGGTGGTGAGCCCGATCAAGTCGTTCTTCTCGCCGCTGATCCAGACGATGTTCCCGCGCATCTGCAAGCTGTATGCGGAGCACCATACGAAAGAAGCCGAGGACATGATCCGCAAGCTCGTGATGATCGTGCTGCTGCTGAATGCGTGCGCGATTCTGGCGGTGTTCATCGGCGGCGAAAAGCTGGTGGTGCTCGCGTTCGGCGCGCAATTCCTGCCGGCGGTGCCGGTGCTGAAGGCACTGATCTTCTTCCCGGCGGTGGTCGGCATTGCGATGGTGCTGATGCAGCTGCGGCTCGTCGCGCAGGGCGAATTGCGCTCGTTGAAGCGTATCTACGGCATTGCGGCAGCGTTCCATTTCGTGCAGTCGCTGATTCTCGTCAAGGAGTTCGGCGCGACCGGCACCGCGGTGTCGGTAGTGCTCACCGAGCTGCTGGTGGTCGTGCTGATCTGCGTCGAGTGCCGCGGCTTCAAGAACCGCCGGCTGGCGGCCGGGGCTCAGTAAATGGTGTCCGCGCGGTCGGCGCGCAGGAACGGCGACGCGGCGCGCCGGGCGGGCTCAATGGCCGGGCAGCTGAACGCCGTCGCCATCCGTGCTGTCGATGCCGAAGTGCTTGCGCAGCGCGCCGCTCAGTGCGAACACGCCGAGCAGCAAGTCCTTCAGTGCGCTGCGGCTGCCTTTGGCCCACACGTTGTCGCGATAGCCGCCGCTTGCGCAGATGCGCACGAAGATCGCGCAGCGCTCGCGCAACGAACGGGTGTTGTAGAGCGCGACGCGCGCGCGATACAGCTGCGCATACGCGGCGAAGCGCGCGGCGCCGGCGAGCGCCGCGGCCGCGTATTGCGGCGCAAAAGCGGCGGCGATGTCGTCCAGGATTTCCGCGCGGCGTTCGCAGCCTGCCGCGTAGTTGCGCCAGTGGTGCTGGTTCTCGAACAGGAACGGCGCGCTGCGCACGAGCCACGACGCGCCCGCCCAGCGGGTATGCGTGGCCGCGGTCGCATGGCGGCGGTAGCACGCGAGCGGCGCATCGACATACGCAATCGAACCGAACACGTTGGCGACGAAAAAGATCCACTGATCGTGGCCTTCGTGACTGGTGCCGTCGTGAAAGTCGAGCGAGCGGCTCCAGTACGGCGCGAACAGCAGCAGCTGGCGCCGGAACATCATCGTGAAGCCGAGACCGTAGGCGAGCGGCCCGACGCTCAGCGGCGGGTTGTACGCCGCCGGCAGCGCGTCGCGCGCGAGCGTATCGATCGGCTGCAGCTCGCTGTCCGTGACGACCGCGTTGTGCGCGAGCAGCAGCGCATCGCTGTTCACGAAGCGATCGACGCTGATGGCCAGCTTGTTCGCGTCCCACACGTCGTCCTGGTCGCAGAACGCGATCAGTTCGGATCGGCACAATTGCGCCGCCTGCATGAAATTGGCGCGGTAGCCTAGCCGCTTTGGATTGACGACGAGCCGCACCGGAAACGGTGCTTCTGTCGCGAACGCCTCGACGAGGCGCACGGTGTCGTCGCTCGAGCAGTCGTCGCAGACCACCAGCTCGGCGGGCAGCCATGTCTGGGCGGCGACGCTGGCCAGCTGCGCCGCGAGGTAGCGCGCGCCTTCGCAGGTCGCGAGCGCCACCGATACGGTAATCGTCATGATCGCTTTGTCCTTGCTACTTGCGTGCACTGAGGTGCCGCTTTTGTAATTTGCTGTACTGCGGGACCTGCTTTTTACGGTATCAGTTCGTGCGCGTGCGGGCGTGATGCGCCGGGTGCGGCAAGGTCGTGCCGCGCCGCGGGTGCGGCTTCGCGCGGTGCGGCCGGCAGTTCGTTCAGGATGCTCATCAGGTAGTTGCCGTAGCCGCTCTTCTGCAACGGCAGCGCCAGCTTCTGCAGCTGTTGCGCGTCGATCCAGCCCTGCCGGTACGCCACTTCCTCCGGGCTCGACACGATCAGCCCCTGGCGCTTCTGCAGCGTCGCGATGTACATTGCCGCATCGAGCAGTGACTCGTGCGTGCCGGTATCGAGCCATGCATTGCCGCGGCCCATGATCTCGACGTCGAGCCGGCCTTCCTGCAGGTAGCGCGCATTGACGTCGGTGATCTCGAGTTCGCCGCGTGCCGATGGTTTGATGTCGGCGGCGATGTCGCACACGGTGTTGTCGTAGAAGTAAAGGCCAGTCACCGCGTAGTTCGAGCGCGGCATCAGTGGCTTTTCTTCGATCGACAGCGCGCGCTGCTGGCTGTCGAATTCGACCACGCCGTAGCGCTCCGGATCGCTGACGTGATAGGCGAACACGGTCGCGCCATGCTTGCTGGCCGACACGCGCGCGAGGCGCTCGGGCAGATCGTTGCCGTAGAAAATGTTGTCGCCGAGGATCAGCGTGGACGGCGAGCGGCCGACGAACTGACGGCCGATGATGAAGGCCTGCGCCAGCCCATCTGGCGAAGGCTGCATCGCATACTGGATGTTCATGCCCCAGCGGTGTCCGTCGCGCAGCAGCGCGGCGAAGCGCGGCGTGTCTTGCGGCGTCGAGATGATCAGCACGTCGCGGATTCCAGCCAGCATCAGCGTCGACAGCGGATAGTAAATCATCGGCTTGTCGTAGACCGGAAGCAGCTGTTTCGAAACGGCATGAGTGACCGGGTACAGACGTGTGCCCGAACCTCCCGCCAGAATGATGCCTTTGCGAGCCATCGAAGTCTCCGTGACGTCGGCGGCGCCATTGCGCCGTGGTTGCGCCGGTCGCGGCCGGCGCGGCGGACAGGGCCGCGGCATGTCGCGCGCAACTGTTCCCTGTACCGATTCTAGGTAGCGTCAAACCGCTGCTTCGGCCCAAATCCCGGCGCTATCGGCCATTCGCAGGCGCGCCCCGCATAAGGATCGGAAGGCCACATTGCGCGGCCGAAAGTTGCGCGCGCGAACATTTTGTAAGAGGCATTCGATGCTAGTATTTTTGGGCATGCGAAGCGATCCGCAGCCGATTGCAAGGCCGTTTGCACACAAGGCAAACTCCGCACGCCGCGCTCGCACGCACCACGCCATTGGCTGTCTGCCGGGGATTTTGCACATGACCACCAACGATCAATACACGCCTATACGTCTCGCACACGAGGCGAACGGGGTATTTCGCACCAGCGGGGAATGCGGCGGCACCGACAACGGCGCCCTGCCGGCGTATGGTGCGCCGGCGCAGCCCGAGGCGGGCGGCGTCAGCGCATGGACGGCGCTGCTGTATAGCGTGGCCGAATTTTCGAAAGCGCACATCCGGCGCATCGCCAAGGCGCATCAAGTGTCCGCCGTACGCATCGCGCCTGGGCTTGCGAGCGCCTCACACGTACTGATCGTGACGGTGCACAACGAGGCGCACCGGATGGCGTATTTTCTGCGTTATTACAAGGCGCTCGGCTTCGAGCAGTTCATCGTGCTCGACAATGAATCGACCGACGGCTTGCGTGAACTGCTGAAGGACGAAACCGGCGTGTCGATTTTCGCGGCGCGCGGCTCGTACAAGAGTTCTCGCTTCGGCAACGACTGGATCAACACGGTGCTGTGCCGATACTGCAGCGGCAAGTGGGTGCTGTATGTGGATGCCGATGAATTCTTCGTCTATCCGCACAGCGACACGAAGCGCATTGCCGATCTGACCGCGCATCTGGCACGCAACGGCCAGCGCTCGGTGAACAGCCTGATGGTGGACATGTACAGCGAAGGCAAGGCCAGCGACAACACCTGTGTGCCCGGCGAAAATCCGGCCGACGTGTGCCCGCTTTACGATGCTTACGGCTATCACACGCGTTACGATCCACGCTCGCGCACCACATGGACCAAGGGCGGCGTGCGCGGCCGCATCTTCTTCGACGACGTCTGGGATGGCCCGGCGTTGAACAAGACGCCGCTCGTGTTATGGAAGCGGCAGTATGCGTATCTGAAGTCGTCGCATCAGTTGTGGCCGGCACGGCTGAACCAGCCGGTGTCGCGCTCGGGCAAGGCGTTATCGGGCGCGCTGCTGCACTTCAAGTTTCTTGCGGATATCAACCTGAAGCTGCAGGCCGAGGCGGTGCGCCGGCAGCATACGGCCGAATACGGCGCGTACACCGACCAGCTGCACGTGAAGCGCGAAGAGCCCAGCTTCGTTGGCGCGCCGACCGCGCGTTACGACTGCTGGCGCTCGCTGCAACGCGACCGGCTGATCGCGGCGGACGATGAATTTGCGTGACGGGTAGATCGCGCGGCGGCGATGCGGCGTCGGTTCGACACGCTTCACCCGCGTCGCGGCAGGCAGATGAAAAAGCGGCGCGCCATCGCGATGATGGCGCGCCGCAGTCATTTCAGGGGAGGGTGGGGCCGCCCGAGCGGCGCGCGGCCGCCACGGCGGCCTACGTTTGCGGCGCGCTCATCAGCTTCGCGATGAACTGCTGGAAATGCGGCGCGAGCAGACGGTTCGCGTAGCCGCTGATATGGTCGCCGTCGAAGAACAGCGGCACGCTACCCGCATGCGTCGAACAGACGTCGTCCGGGCACAGGATCGGCAGCGGATCCCACACGCTGACCGCAGGCACCGCCTGTGCGATGCGCGCGTACGAATCGAGCACCGGCGTGCGATACGCTTCGACGTCGGCGCGGCTGATGCGGTTGCCCGACGCACAGATCGGATTGTCGCGGTTGAACCAGTCGGCGCAGCGGAACGCGGGCATCTTGAATACCGGCTCCGGCGCTTCCAGTACGATCTTTACGCCCTTGGCGGACAGTTCGCGCAGCAGCCGGATCGCTTCCTGTTCCTGCACGTGACGCATCGCCAACGCGGCGTCGCTGAACATCGCATCGTGCGCGGCGCGCTCGTCGAAACGCGCGAACTGATCCGAAAAGCGCGGCAGCCGCAACGACGGCATAAACACCACGTCGCCGGGTCGCACCTTGTCGAGAATCTCCGCGAAGGCGTCGTCGTCGTAGGCCTTGCAGCGTTGCGCATCGGCGCCTTCGATCGGCAGGAAACCGATGAACGCGCAGCCACCGTTGTTGTACGCGAGCACGTCGACGCCGGTTTGCAGCGCCAGCTCGCGGAACATCAGGCTGTAGGCCATCGCGTGCGAATCGCCGATCACGTAAAGGCGGCCCGCATAGCGCGGCGCGACGTTGCAACCGACCCGCGAATAGGCCCATACCGGGCCGTCGTCGAGCTTGCGCGTGTCCCACTTTTCGCTGCAGCCCGCATAGCGCTCGTTCAGCGATCCGTACGGATACCAGTCGTCGGCCTGATGCGACACCACGCTCAGCGACAGGCGCGGTTGCTGATGATAGATGCCGAAGCTCAGCGCAGCGCCCAGCACGATCGTGCCGAAGCCGCCCGCGACGAGCGCCGCGCGCGGCATGCGCCGCAGGCGCGGCGCGCGGCGCACCGGATTTTCGACGCAGTAGTACGACGCGGTGGCGAGCGCGAAGGTCAGCACGGCGGCGAGAATGCGCCAGCGCGCTTCGTCGACGCCGGTGGTCCAGCGCAGCAGCACGATCACCGGCCAGTGCCACAGATACAGCGAATACGAGATCTTGCCGATAAACACCACGCCGCGCGACGCGAATACGCGATGCAGCAGGCCTTCGGTGCGCCGTCCATGCAGGAAGCCGAGCAGGCCGAGCGTGCCGGCCACCGGCAGCAAAGCGCCTGGAAACGGGAACGAGTTCGGCCTCGCCAACGCGAGGCTGGCGGCGAGCAGCGCGAGCGACAGCAGCGCGCCGCCCGAGGCGAGCCACGTGGTGGCGCGCGCGGTTTCGCCGAAGGGGCGGCCGCACAGCGTCAGCAGCTGATACAGCAGCACGCCGGCGGCGAGCTCCCAGAAGCGGCTGACGATCAGGTAGAACGCCAGCGTTTCATGCGACACCGACAGCCACTTTGCGCAAGCGAGCGACACGACGAAGCCGGCGCCGAACAGCCCGACCGTGAGCTTGCTGCGCGGCGCCTTGCTGACCCACAGGAAAAACAGCAGCGGAAAGATCACGTAGAACTGCTCTTCGACGCCGAGCGACCACGTATGCATATACGGATTGAACTCGACGCGCGGCGAGAAGTAGTCGTTGCCGGTCTTCGCGAGCACCAGGTTGCTCAGGCCGAAAAACGCGAACAGTCCGGTCTTCGAGTTCGTATCGCTGAGCCACGCGGACGGAATGAACAGCGCGGACGCGAGCGATGTGACGACGAGGCACACGATCAACGCCGGTGCGATGCGCTGCACGCGACGCGCGTAAAAGTACAGCATGAACTGCTTGAGGCTGACGCCGCGCAGTGCGCCGACCGATGCGCTGACGACGAACCCGGAGATCACGAAGAACACGTCGACGCCGGCGAGTCCACCCGGCAACCACTGCGGATGCAGGTGATAGACGATCACCGACAGTACGGCGAGCGCGCGCAAGCCGTCGATATAAGGTGCGTAAGCGTGGCGCTCCGCGGCGAGCAGGCCGGAGCCCATCTGGCGAGGATTCATGACGCCCCCGAGTATCTATGCGCAGTTCGCGCTGCTTGTGATGTGGCAGTGTCCGCCGCCGTGTCCGCGCAGCCCTGCGCGGCGCTGCCGGATGCACCGCTGGCGCAACGGATCGGTTGCGCGCTTTCCAGCGGTGCGGTCGGCTTATCCATACTGGGTTGCGCGGCGCATCGGTATCGGCCATTCCCCAGGTGCGAGCGGACAAGCGTGGCGCATTTCCGGCGCAGCGCACGCAGCGTCGGCCACGACGGCGGGCCGTCACCGGATGTTGTCCGTTGTGGGCTATTTCGTCAGCCTAGAATTCCGCGGACTATCCTTCACGAGTCACCGATGCGCAAGCTCAACTCGATCCGGATTCTGCGTGCCGTTGCCGCCACCACGGTGATCGTGCACCACGTGATGATCACCAACGGCACGGCGTTCGGCGCGTTTCGCGTCGATATCTTCTTTGTGCTGTCCGGCTTCGTGATCGCGCTTGCGCTCGGTGCCGGCACGATCACGGTGCGCGACTTCGTCGTCAGCCGCGTCGCGCGGATCGTGCCGCTGTACTGGCTGATGACCCTCGTGGTGTTTACCGGCGCGGTGCTGAAGCCCGACCTGTTCAATTCGACCACGGCGAATGTCGGCGAACTGCTGAAATCGCTGCTGTTCATTCCGTACCAGAAGGAAAGCGGGCAGATGTATCCGATGCTGTTCGTCGGCTGGACGCTTAACTACGAGATGCTGTTCTATGCGGTGTCGGCGCTCGCGCTGCTATTGCTGCGCGAGCGGCGCTTCGCGTTCATCACGCTGCTGCTCGGCGCGTTGTTCTTTTGCGCGAGCGCTGCGCGTCCGACCCATGCGGTGTGGCTGTTTCTTGCGCAGGACCGGCTGCTCGAGTTTCCGCTCGGCATTGCCGCGTGGATGGTGTGGAAGCGCGGCACGCGTGTGCCGGTGCCGCTCGCGGCCGTCGGCGTGGTCGCGATGTACGTGTTCATGACCTGTGCCGAATGGGCGCTGCCGGGCAGCCCGCCGCTGGTGCGCAATGGCTTGCCGTCGTTTTGCCTCGTGCTGTGCGCGCTGAGCCTCGAAGGCGTGATTGCCGACAATCGCTGCACGCGCGCGCTCGCCTATATCGGTGACGCCAGTTACGCGACCTATCTGAGCCATCCGTTCGTCGTCGAAGGGATGCGCAAGCTGCTGCCGCGCTTCGTGCATGGCTTCGACGTGCGCACGCTGTCCGGCGCCATGCTGGCGATCGTGTGCGCGACCTGCGTCGGCTGTCTGTTCTACCGGTTCGTCGACCGGCCGTTGTTCAAGGCCGCGCGGCGCACGCTCGAAGCGCGTGTGCCGGGTGGGCTGGCGGCGGATAGCAATAACGCGGTGCGTTAGCGAGCCGTGGTGTGCGGCGGCCGCGCGGCATGTATGCAGCGGGCGCCAGGGACGGGAACTATGGACGGGGCACCACGCGATTCACCACGCGGCCACCACGCGCGGTGGCCGCTTTTCGCTTGCCCGATTCAGGCGTAGCCGCTTTTCGTGCGCATTCCCGATGCCGCGGTCGACGAACCGGCCGGCGCGATCTCATGGCCGAACACGCGATCGAGCGTGGCGGCCAGCAACGCGACATTCGGCTCCAGGATCATCTCGGTGTGGCTGCCGCTCACCTGGGCGACGGCCAGCCCGCGCCGTGCCATGCGCCGCCACAGCGGTAGCGGATCGCCGCGCTCCGACTCCGGCAGCGCGGCCCGCACGAAGTGAACCGGACCGCCATCGTACGGCTGCGGCCGATAGGTCGTCATCGCTACCCGCATCGCCTCGCGCACGCGCACCAGCACCGGCGGAAAATGCGCGATCTCGCGTAACGGCGCGTGTGCCATGCGGCCAAGGCGCAGCCGGATCTTGTCCATCGCGCCGACCAGCTTGCGCGAAATAAACTGGCTGCGCTGCGCGAGCGGCAGTCCGCTGAAGGTCTGCCACTGGCGTTTCACGTAGGCCCGCTGGAAACGCAGCCACGCGCCCCACGGCAGCCAGCGTTCGTGCACGTAGGTGTCGACGAGGCACACGATGTCCACCTGTTCGCCGGCGCGATGCAACTGTTGCGCGATCTCGTACGCGACCAGCCCGCCGAACGAATAGCCGATCAGCGAGTAGGGGCCGTGCGGTTGCACGCTGCGCATTTCATCGATGTACGACGCGGCCATTTGCGCGACGTCCTGCAGCGGCGGCGTCTCGCCGTTCAGGCCGCGCGCGTGCAGCCCGACCAGCGGACGCGGTGTGCGCAACGCATGGATCACCGCGAGGCACTCCATCACCGAGCCGGCCATGCTGTGCACCCAGAACACCGGCGTGCCGTTGCCTGCACGCAGCGGCACGACCACTTGCGATTCGCCCGCTGCATGGCTGCCGCGCACATAGGCGGCCAGCTGAGCGATGCTGGGCGCGCCCAGCAGCGTAGCCAGCGAAACCGTGAAGCCGGTCGCGTCGCGCAGCTCGGCAAGCATTGCCGCAGCCATCAGCGAGTCGCCGCCAAGCTCGACGAAGCTGTCGGTGCGTTCGATCGGGCTCAGATCGAACAGACGCTCCCAGAGCGCCTGCAGGAAGCGCTCGAGCTCCTCGGGTGTGTCGCCGACCGGTGGCAGCTCGCGAACGGTCCGCACGAGGGCCGGGTGATTGCGGATCTGCTCGAGGCATTCGGGATTGCGCAGCGCACCGCTGTTGCCCACCGGCTGGCCGTTCACTGCACTGCGCGCAGCCGCTTCGGAGGGCTTGCCGCTGTGCGTGACCGGCAGCGCGTCGACCTGCATCACGACGTCGGGCACGTGCGCGCGCGAGGCGCGCCGCGCCAGGTCGCGACGGATCTGCGCGATCAGCGCGCCGCTCAACGTGATGCCTTGCTGCAGTACCACCAGCAGCACGACGCGCCGGTCGTATTCGATCGGCCTGCCGCAGGCGGCGGGCGGCGCGGTGTGCGATGCTTGCGCGGGTTGTGTTGCCGCTTGTGCCGCTTGTGCCACGCGTGCCGCCTGCAGTGCCGGTGCCGCGCCGGCAGCGGTGCGCACACTGCCGCTTGCCACCTGTTGCTGCACGACCATCGCTTCGCGGATGCCGTCGATGTCGCTGAGCACGCGATAGATCTCGCCGGGGCCGACGTTGACGCCGCGCACGTTGAGCACGCCGTCCGAGCGGCCGTGCAGACGGCCGCTGCCGGTGGCGGAAAATTCGATCAGGTCGCCGTGCGTCCAGATGCCCTCGTTGGCGGCGAAATACGCTTTGTGAAAGCGCGAGCCGTCCGCATCGCCGAAAAAGCCCAGCGGGCGCGATGGAAACGGATTGCGGCACACCAGCTCGCCGATGCCGTCGGCCGGCGCGCCGGCCGCGTTGTCCCATGCCTGCACGTCGAGTGCGAGCGACTTGCATTGCGCTTCGCCGCTGAACACCGGCAAGGCCGGATTGCCGAGCACGAAACAGCCGAGAATATCGGTGCCGCCGGAAATGGATTGCATCTGCAACGGTTTGACGCGATCGTGCACCCACTGGAATTGTGCGTCGTACAGCACCGCGCCGGTCGACATCATCGCGCGCAGCGCGTGCAGATCGAATTGCTCGGCAGGTTCGAGGCCGGCCTCGCTGCACATCTTCAGATACGCGGGGCTGGTGCCGAACACGCTCACGCGTTCTTCGGCGACCAGACGCCACAGCGTATCGACATTCGCGAGCGGCCCGCTATACGTGACGATCTCGACACCGGACGCGAGCGCCGACAACTGCCAGTTCCACATCATCCACGAACACGACGTGTGGAAATACATCTTGTCGTCGGGCCGCAGATCGCTGTGCAGCCGATGTTCTTTCAGATGTTCGAGCAGCGAGCCGCCGGCGCCGTGCACGATGCACTTCGGCTTGCCGGTGGTGCCCGATGAAAACATGATGAACAGCGGCTGATTGAATGGAAAGCGCCGCCACACAAAGCTGCCTGGATCGCTGCCGGCGATCAGCTTGCTTACCGAGTGCACCGGCTGAATGATGCCGGCGGGCAGCGGGCCGTCGTCGAGCGTGACGATGCCGTCGAGCGAGCGCAGCGCCGCGGCGAGTTTCGCGACTTTTTCCGCGGGCGTCATGCCGGTGTCGGCGGGCAGCGTCGCGGTGTGCGCGAACAGCAGGCGCGGCGCGAGCTGCTCGAAGCGGTCGAGCAAGGCTTCGCTGCCCATTTCGGGCGAGGCGGTCGACAGCGTCGCGCCGAGCGCCGCCACCGCGAGCGCGGTAACGATCGCCTGTTCGTCGTTGCGCATCACGGCCGCGACGCGATCGCCGCGCTGGATGCCGAGCCGTTCGAGCGCGACCGCAAGGCGCGCCACGCGCTCGCGCAGTTCGCCGCGCGTCAGGCGTACGCGTCTGCCGTCCGCATGGCACGCGGTCAGCGCCGGCGCGCTGGATGGCGCGATCTGCGTGCCGAGCAGGTTGTCGGCGTAGTTGAGTTCGAGGTTTGGAAAGAAGCTGGCGTGCTCGCAGACGTCGCCGACGCAGACCGGCTCGACGCTGCCCGCATAGTCGAGACCGTCCGTGGACTCGACAAAGAAGCGCCAGAAGGTCCGGTAGTCGCGCACGGAGAACGCGTGCAGCGCGGCATAGCTGCTGCAGTCGACGCCACTGTGCGCCTGCAATGCCGTAGCGAAGGCGCTGATCTGCGACGCGGCCGCGCGCTGCTGCGACGGCACGTAAATCGGTGTGCGCACAACCGGTGCGCTGACGGTCGCTGCGTCGGCGCTGCCGACGCTGTGCTGCACTTCCATATACCCCTCCGCGAATGGCTGATTGCGCCGTAGCCTGGCGTCGCGATGCCGATGCGTGAGCTGCGCGCAAACGTTTTTCGACGCGACTGGTCCGGCATTGCTGACTTCAATGCCCGTTCACGCCACGCTAAGCGCTATCAATTTCGTCATCTGTTCGGAATCCAACCAAGCGGGGCGACGTGCGTGTGCCGCCGTGCAGGCCGTGCGCCGGTGCGGTGGAAGCTCCGCGCCGCAGGTACCTGCAGAGTCGGTGCGCGATGCTGGACGGGCTGCGCAAGCGGCCGTCATCGCGTACGCGACGCACGCGGCGCACGCGCGGCGGTCGGCGCAATCCGGCGGCCACTCGTGAGCACTCGTGCATGCACGCTGTGCGTAACGCGTGTCGTCGACACGTGTCACTGTTTCGAGCGGGGCGGCAGCCGCATGTGCGTGCCGCCCACTCGATCCCCGTTCTTCTTCTGTGCGAGAAGCCGTTCCTGCCGGCTTGCGGTGCGCTCACAACCTTGCGGATGCGTCCAGGTCGCGCGCCGCGCCGAGGAAAGCCATGACTGTCGTTGTTTTAGTGATTCAGCTGACTGCTTCGGCCTGACGCAGACGCGGCAGCAGGCGGTCGAACTCGCGCTTGACGAGGCCGTAGCATTCGCAGGCGCGCGCCTCGAGACCTTTGCGGTCCAGCACCTTGATATGGCCGCGGCTGTGATGGATCAGCCCCTGGTTGTGCAGCTTGCCGGCCGCTTCGGTGATGCCTTCGCGACGCACGCCGAGCATGTCGGCGATCAGCTGCTGCGTGACCGTCAGTTCGTCCGACGCAACACGGTCCACTTCGATCAGCAGCCAGCGGCACAGTTGCTGGTTCAACGAATGGTGGCGGTTGCAGGCGGCAGTCTGCGCGACCTGGGTGAGCAGCACGTGCATATACAGCAGCATCAGGCGGCGCAGAAAGTCGGAGCGCGCGAATTGCTGCTTCAGGCACTGCGCGGTCATGCGATACGCGAAGCCGGCGGTTTGCACCTGCACGCGGCTCGGCATGGTTTCGCCGCCGGTGAGGATCGGCACACCGGTCATGCCTTCGCGGCCGACTGCGGCAATTTCCACCGAGCCGCCGTCTTCCATCGTCGACAGCATCGAGATGATCGCGGTGGTGGGGAAATAGACGTGATGAATGCGCTGCGCGGAGTCGCACAACAACTGTTCGGCGCGCAGATGAACCAGCTCGAGATGCGGTGCCAGTGCCTGCCATTCGTGAGACGGAAGTGCGCCGAGCAGGTGATTGCCGTGCAGGTCGGATTGAAGGGTTAACATGATCGGTCCTCGCGTGAAGCCGCTCGCGGCTCCTCTGTTTCTATTCCGGTGTTCGCGTCCCTCGTATTGCGCCGCGCCTGGCGGCTGAGGGTGGCAGTGACCGGCCCCGTATCGTCGTGCGCATTGGCCTTTGCTGGCTGTTTGCGTCCGCGCTGTGTGCTGCGCCTCACATTTAGCGAGGACCATGCCAAGCGCCCTGAAAACCAGCGCTGATGCGCTGCAGCGAAGCGGCGCTCATCGTCCGCCACCGGGAAAAGTACGTTTTTGTTTCAAATCTGCAAAACGCAGCAAGCTGGCGAAGGTTCTGGTGGCACATCTTTTTGTATGACACAAGTCATTGATAATATTGAATTTATTGTCTGCTGAACGAGGTGCCGGCCGGTGTCGCGGCTGGCCGAAAAGGACGCTTCGAGCGGCTTTGCGCACGCGACGAGGTTGTGCCAGAAATGATTCAGTTGTGTTCACCAGGTTGCGTGCGCTGGCGTACATAAATGCGTTGCGCACGCGCGTCTGGCAGTGGGGCGGATTCCGTCTGTTGGTTGGCCGCGAACACCTGCCGCGCGCATCGCAAGGCGCGATGCGCGTCGTGGCGCGGTGCGTCCGCGATGCGACAGATCTGCGCCGAACCCGGCCCACTCCTCGCATCGCATGACAACTTCCGGGTGATGTTGCCAAGCTTGTATCGTCCACTTTAAACAGAGCAATTGCGGATTCTGATCCGACGACTTCAACGATCATCCGCAACGCTTTCGTCGGACAACAAATGATCAGGATCGCGAATAATATGAAGGAGGGGCTTCGATCCTGTCGATGGTAGTGCTGGTGATTCGCGCGGATGCGGCTATGCGCTTTTCATTTTTAGTACGTCGCGGCGCGAATGACGAGCACTGCGTTTGCGTTGTGCGCCGTTTCCCGATGCGCAGTGTGCGCTGAGGGACCGAACCCGCTCGGTAGTGTGTTCCCACGCACAGAATGTGCGGTGATTCGTCTGTTCCAATCGATCGCGGGTGCTAAGGTTCATAACATTTGGGGACGCGGAACGAATGCAAATTTTTCAGTTCCGCGGGTGCGGCTGCAGTGCCCAGCGTGCTTTCGCTTCATCGCGCGTTGCACGAACGAAACAATTCGTAAGAGGGATAACCCTGTTAGGACGTTTCCTAACTGGCGCCGGGATATCGAAGGAAGCAACGTGTCGAGATAAGTACGACAACAAGGCACATGAGGGCGCGTGATCAACAGGCAGAAAACGCCGCATCGGGGAGATTGACTCATGGAACAAGGTACGAAAGAACGATCGCTGGTGAGCAAGGTGATGGACGGCCTCGTGACCGGCATCGTCGAGGATAAGTACGGCGCAGTGTTGCCGCCGCAGGATGTGCTGTCGAAAGAGTTCGACGTGAGCCGCACCGTGATGCGTGAGGCGCTGTCGATGCTGCTCGCGCGGCACATGCTCGACGTGCGTCCGAAGATCGGCACGCGGATCCGCCCGATGCGCGACTGGCGCATGATCGACGAGGACGTCGTGAACTGGCGCTTTCGTGCGAAGCCCGATCCGGCGTTTCTGCGCGACGTGATCGAGTTCCGCATGCTGATCGAGCCGCGCGCATCCGCGCAGGCGGCGCGGCGCGGCAACGCTGCCGATATCGCCGCGATTCGCGAGGCGTTCGAGAATTTTCGGGCGACGCATCCGGGCGAGCCTGGTTATCAGACTGCCGATGAGCAGCTGCACACGCGCATCGTCGCGGCAAGCGGCAATCAGTTCTTCCAGCAGATGGCGGCGATCGTGCGCGGCGCGCTGGCGGCGTCCAATCCGCTGGTCAGCGAGAACCCGCAGGTCTGGGATGAAGTGGTGCGCAAGCATGCACGCGTGGTCGATGCGATCGAACGACGCGATGCCGAGGAAGCGGAACTGGCTTCGCGCGATCTGATCGACTTCGCTGCCGACGAGATCGGCAACAAGCTGCCGGGCGGCGCGGAAGGGCAGAAGCGCGAGTAGGCGGCGCGCAGCGCTGAGGCGCGCGCGCGGCGGCTTGCGCGCGTGACGCGGCGCGCTGCAGCGGCGCGCGCGGCTGGCGCGCTGATCTGCATGAGCGGGTTGCGCAGCATGAGCGTGCTGCGCATGTTGGGCTCGCGCCGCAGGCTGATCCGGTTGTGCCGAACCTCGTTCGGCATCGGCGACAATAACGCTTTGTCAACCGGACAGAGTGCAATCCATCGATGAGTGAACACACCGAGATCCGCTGGGGCATCGTCGGCGCGGGCCGCATCGCGCGGCGCTTTGCGCAGGGCCTCGCCCATGTGCCGGGCGCGCGCCTGACGGCGGTATGGGCGCGGCGCGCGGAGGCGGCGCAAGCGTTTGCGCAGCAGTTCGGCGGCGCCGGTTGCGTGGCCTGCGCGAGCCTGGATGCACTGCTGGCTAGCGACGTCGACGCGATTTACATCGCGACGCTGCAAGACAGCCACGCGCATTACGCACAGGCAGCGCTGCGTGCCGGGCGCCACGTGCTGTGCGAAAAGCCCGCGACGATCAACGCGGCGCAGCTCGAACAGGTGCTCGATGCGGCTACGCGCGCGCAGCGGCTGTTCATGGAAGCGATGAAGCCACCGTTCTATCCGCTATACCGGCAGTTGCGTGCGCAACTGGATGCCGAGCCGATCGGTGAGATTGGCCTCGTGCGCGCAGGCTGTTCGATCGCCAATGCGCCGGCCGATCACCCGGCTTTCTCGTTCGAGCATGCGGGCGGTGCGCTGCTCGATATCGGCGTCTATGAAATGTTTCTCGCGGCCGACTGGCTCGGCGCGCCGCTCGACGTGCAGACCTTCGGCCGGCTTGGGCCAAGCGGCGTCGATATTTTCGCGAGCCTGCATTGCCGCCACGAACGCGGCTATGCACAGCTGTTCTGCGGGCTCGATCTGCACGGCAAGGGAGACGCGCAGCTCGCCGCGCCGGGCGGCAATGTGACAATTCACGAGAACTGGTGGAACCCGGTACGCGCGACGATACGGTATGTCGATGGGCGCGTGGTCGAACTCGATGTGCCGTTCGAAGGCGGTGGACTGAACTACGAGACCGCGCACTTCTGCGAGCTGATTCGGTCGGGCAAGCTGGAAAGCCCGGTGCTGACGCACGCGACGTCGCGGCACATGATTGCGATGGCCGATGCGGCGCGGCGTGCGCTCGGGTTGAGGTTTGCGGGGGAATAGTGGGCGGCGCGGATGGCGGCGGCGGTTATCGCGCTGCCGCCATCACACAACGGTCTTCATGCAGTCGTCGCAGTTCCAAGCGCCTGCGCGCAGTCGGCGACCAGCGCCGGACCGCGGTAAATAAAACCCGTGTACAACTGCACGAGCGATGCGCCGGCCGCGATCTTCGCGCGCGCGTCGTCGCCCGAAAAAATCCCGCCGACGCCGATAATCGGCACCGTCTCGCCCACTTCGGCGCGCAGCTTGCGAATCACACCGTTCGACGCGTCGAATACCGGCCGGCCCGACAGGCCGCCGGCTTCGTCCGCATGCGGCAACCCCGCGACTGCGCTGCGCGACAGCGTCGTATTGGTGGCGATCACGCCTTCGATACGATGTCGCAGCAGCGTATCGGCAATCGATTTGATCTGTTCGTCGTCGAGGTCCGGCGCGATTTTCAGCGCAAGCGGCACCAGCTTGCCGTGCAGATCCGCGAGGCGCTGCTGCTTGTCTTTCAGCGCGGCCAGCAACGCGTCGAGCTCGCCCGCGCCTTGCAGCTGACGCAGATTCTTCGTGTTCGGCGACGAAATATTGATCGTCACATAGCTCGCGAACGGGTACACGCGCTCGAGGCAGTAAAGATAGTCTTCGGCGGCGCGCTCGATCGGCGTATCGGCGTTCTTGCCGATGTTCAGGCCCAGCACGCCGTGATAACGGGCCGCCTGCACGTTCTTGACGAACTGGTCGACGCCCGCGTTGTTGAAGCCCATCCGGTTGATCAGCGCGTTCGCCTGCGGCAGCCGGAACATCCGCGGCCGCGGATTGCCCGGCTGTGCGCGCGGCGTGACCGTCCCGACCTCGATAAAGCCGAAGCCGAGTGCAGCAAGCCCGTCGATGCAGGCACCGTCCTTGTCGAGCCCCGCCGCGAGGCCGACCGGATTGCGAAAGCTAAGGCCCATCACGGTGCGCGGCGCGTCGGGCACGCGCGGCGCGAGCGCGCTTGCCATGCCGGTGCGGCCGGCGGCGCCGAGTATGCGCAGCGTCAGATGGTGGGCATCTTCCGCGTCCATGCGAAAGAGTTGGGCGCGTACGAGCGGGTAGAGGGAACTGAACACGGAAGTGGGCTGGAACGAAAAATGGCAACCCGCTATTTTACGGCATCGGATGCGCCGCTTTTGCGCGCGTGCGGTGCGGCACGCGCATCGCCTCGCGGGCGCGACGCGGGGGGCTGACTGGCGGGCAACGCGCGGGTGACAAGTGGGCAAGCAGGGCAAGTAGCGGGGCGACAGCGGACGACTACAGATAGATCGAACCGCGCCGGCCGGGCGGCGCCGCATCGACGCCGGATTCGACCGGCTGGTCCGGATCGAGCGTCTTCCAGCCACCTTCGATCAGGCCTTCGAGCGGGCGGTAGTTCGACTTGTAGGCCATCTTCGGGCTCTCGCGAATCCAGTAGCCGAGATACACGTACGGCAGGTTCAGGCTGCGCGCCTGTTCGATCTGCCACAGGATGTTGTACGTGCCGAAGCTGCTGCGTGGCTGATCTGGATCGAAAAAGGTGTAAACCGACGAAAGCCCATCGCCGAGAATGTCGATCATGCTGATCATTCGCAAGATCCCGGTGCCGCTCGATGACGGATCCGGCAGCGGCTCGCGGAATTCGACGAGGCGCGAGTTGATCCGGCTTTGCAGCAGGAATTGCTCGTACTGGTCGCGGCTGTCGCGGTCCATGCCGCCGCCGGCGTGGCGCGCCGACTGGTAGCGCATGTAGAGCGCATAGTGCTCTTCGTCGTAATGCAACGGCGC
>DATLOW010000165.1:0-4160 GCA_035536055.1 Paraburkholderia sp.
TTCGCGCGCAACTTGCCACCGAGGGCGACCGCGTCGCCGCGCGCGCGCTCGACGCGAATTTGCGGCAGGTCTGAGCGCCGCACGCAGGGCGTCGATCGTGGCGGCGTAGGCATGGCGCGCCCGTCGCAATCGCTTCGATCATCCACAGGCCGAAGCCGCGGCCACCCACCCGAACGCCGGCCGTGCACGCCGCGGATGGTTTTCACACGCGCGTGCTAAGGTCGCTCGTCGGCTGGCCATCCTCCACTGGCTTGCCGCCGCATCGATCAACGACCCGCCCGATCCGCAATGACCCGTTCGAGTCTCGACACCCCGAAGCGGCGCCGCGCATGGCCGCTGATTTTGTTATGCGCGCTGATCGTGGTGCTTGCCGCGGTCGTGCTCACCGTCTGGTTCGGCTTGCGCGCGAGTCTGCCGCAACTGGACGGCACGCATGCCGCGCCGCTGTCGGCTCCGGTCACGATCGACCGCGATGCGCTCGGCGTGCCGACCGTGCAGGGTGCAAGCCGTGCCGACGTCGCGTATGCCACCGGCTTCGTGCATGCGCAGGATCGTTTCTTTCAGATGGACCTGTTGCGCCGCGTCGCCGCCGGCGAAATGTCCGGGCTGATCGGCCCCGCCGCGCTTCCGCTGGACCGGCGCGATCGTCCGCTGCGTTTTCGCGAGCACGCGCGCGCCGCGCTGGCCGCGCTGCCTGCCGCCGACCGGCAAGTGCTCGAACGCTATACGGCCGGCGTCAACGACGGGCTGCATGCGCTCGCCGCGCGGCCTTTCGAGTACTGGGTGCTGCGTACGCGGCCGGTCGACTGGCGGCCAGAGGACACGCTGCTGGTCGTGTACGCGATGTACTTCGATCTGCAATACGAGCAGGTGCGGCGCGTGCTGTCGCGCGCTGCGCTGCGCGAGCATGCGCCGGGTGCGCTGCTGCCGTTCCTGCTGCCGCCGACCAGCCATTGGGATGCGCCGCTCGATGGCGTCACGCAGCCGGCCGCCGGGTCGCCGCCGGCGCCGCCGGTGTCCCGTCCGCCATGGCTGCGCGCGGCGCAATCGGCGGCCGGCGAAGGTCCATTCGAATCCGCCGCGCAGTCCGTGATGCCGCCGCTGGTTGCCGATCTGGCGCCGGCCGGCGCGATGGTCGGCAGCAATGGCTGGGCGGTCGACGGCGCACACAGCGTGCACGGCGGCGCGCTGATCGCGAGCGACATGCACCTGGGCTTGTCGTTGCCAAACATCTGGTACCGGCTTTCGCTGGTTTATCCGGCATCCGACGGCACCACGCGGCATGTGACCGGCGTCAGCCTGCCGGGCACGCCGTTCGTCGTGGCCGGCAGCAATGGGCACGTCGCATGGGCATTTACCAACAGCTATGGCCGCTTCGTCGATCTGATCGAACTGCAGCGCGACCCGGCGAACCCGCTGCGGTACCAGGTGCCCGGCGGCTGGGATACGGCGCAGGTAGTGCACGAGCGCATCGACGTGAACGGCGCGGCGAGCGTCGATCTGCCGGTCGTGCAGACGCGCTGGGGGCCGCAACTTGAGATCGGCAAGCGCGCCTACGCGCTGCGCTGGGTCGCGCAGGATCCGCAGGCGGCCAACGTGAATCTTGCGCATCTCGAAGACAGCACGACTGTCGCCGATGCGCTGCACGTCGCGCAGACCAGCGGCGTGCCGACGCAAAACTTCACGGTAGCCGACGCGCAGGGGCACATCGGCTGGACGCTCGCGGGCCCGCTGCCGCAGCTGTCCGCCGCCGACATCGCGCGTAACGCGCGCGGTCAGAGCGGCGCGGACGATAGTGTCGAAGGTCTGCCGCAAGCGTCCGGCAGCTATGTCGGCTGGCAAGGCTACCTCGCGCCGGACGCCTATCCGGCACGTATCGATCCTGCGCCCGGCCGCATCTGGACCGCGAATAACCGCGTGCTGCCGCTGGCGGAACAGGCACGCATCGGCGATGCCGGCACCGACCTCGGCGCGCGCGCGACGCAGATCCGCAACGATCTGCTGGCGCTGTCGCATGCAACCGAGCGCGACATGCTGGCGATCCAGACCGACGACCGCGCGTTCTGGATCGACTACTGGCGCCGCACCGCGCTGGCCGCGCTCGACGCGCGGGCGCTTGACGGCCATCCACAGCGCGCGGAATTCCGGCGTCTCGTGGAGGGCTGGGACGGCCGCGCGGACGCCGGCGCGGTCGGCTACCGGCTGGTGCGGGCCTTCTACTTTTCGCTGTATGACGCGTGGTTCGGTGCGCTCGACAAGGACCTCGCCGCGGTCGCGCCGGATCTTGGCTATCGTGCGGCAAACTCGCGCTACGAAGCGGTAATGGAGACGCTCGCCGAACACCGCACCTGGGTGCCGGCCGGTTTCGCCGACTGGCGCGCCTTCACGCTGGACCGGATCGATCACGCGATCGCGCAGTTGCCGAAGGGCACCACGCTCGATGATGCGCGCTGGGGCGACCGCAACCGCGCGGCGATCGCGCATCCGTTCGCACGCCTCGTGCCGGCGTGGTTGCCGTGGCTACGCGGCTGGCTCGGCACACCGCGCGATCCGCTCGCCGGCGACATCAATATGCCGCGCGTGCAGGGCCCGTCGTTCGGTGCGTCGGAGCGCTTCGCGGTGTCGCCGGGGCGCGAGCAGGACGGCATCTTCGAGATGCCGGGCGGGCAGTCGGGCAATCCGCTGTCGCCTTATTTCATTGCCGGCCACGAAACGTGGGTGCATGGCGATGTTGCGCCGTTCCTGCCGGGGCCGGCCGTACATACGCTGACCCTGGGTGGCGGCGGCGACGCGCATTGATTGGCGGCGATGAGGTGGCGTGGCGGCTCGCGCGTGGTCACGTTCGGTCTTGCCTGTTGCGCCTGATCGAGTTTGATTGAGTCAGTGATCGCGCGCCTGCTGCGGCAGGGAAGCCCCTGCTTTGCAGTCGTGTCGATCGGATGTAGGGTTCGTGAAAGCTGTCGGCGCATCGCCGACCATCGCTACCGAGGCCACGCAAGTAAGCGCCTCATGGATTCGATGCCTGCCTCGGGCTTTGCCAATTCGATGGTCGACGCGCCTGCGCAGCGGCTTGCACAGCACGTTCGTGCCGTGCGCGCGTGCCCGGTCGAATTTGAAAGCGCCGTATGCCGCCGGAAAACCGGCAGCCGCTGACGCGGGCATCATCGCAGCGTTTCACAGCGAAGTCTTGCCAAAGGAATGCGCCGCCATGAACAGATCCAGCCGCTTCAAGACTTTCTTCATTACCGGTGTGAGCTCGGGCTTCGGGCGCGCGCTTGCGCAAGCCGCGCTGAACGACGGGCATCGCGTGATCGGCACGCTACGGCGCGACGACCAACGCATTCAGTTCGACGAACTGAAGCCGGGGCAGTCGATCGGCCGCCTGCTCGACGTGACCGACACCGCGGCGATTGCGCCGCTGATCGACGACGTCGAGACTCAGCTCGGTCCGATCGACGTGCTGGTGAACAACGCCGGTTACGGCTATGAAGGCGTGATCGAGGAATCGCCGCTCGAAGAGATGCGCAAGCAGTTCGACGTGAACCTGTTCGGCGTGGTTGCGGTGACAAAGGCAGTGCTGCCGTATATGCGCAAGCGGCGCGCGGGGCATATCGTGAACGTGACGTCGATGGGCGGCGTCGTGACCTTTCCGGGGCTTGGCTACTATCACGCGAGCAAGTTTGCGCTGGAGGGTTTCACCGAAGTGCTGTGCAAGGAGATGAAGCCGTTCGGCGTGGCGGTGACGGCGGTCGAGCCGGGCGGCTTTCGCACGCGCTGGGCTGGCGCGGCGATGGTGCACGCGGAGCGTTCGATCCGCGACTACGACGACATGATCGAACCGCTGCGCGCCTCGCGCCGCAAGCGCGACGGCAAGCAGCCAGGCGATCCGGCGAAGGCGGCGCGCGCGATCCTGACGCTGGTGGATACGCCGAATCCGCCGTGTCATCTGCCGCTGGGCCGCGATGCGCTCGGCTTCATGCGCGAGAAGCTGGCGGACATGGAGTATCAGTTCAAGACTTGGGAGAAGCTGTCGGTGTCGACGGATTTCGAGGGGTAGGGGTGTTGTCTCGTTGGCGTGCGTTGAGATTTGATCTTGCAGGCCAACGCAATGAAAAAGGCCCTCGGCTTACGCCTGAGGGCCTTTATTCTTCGGGCTTCAA
>DATLOW010000166.1:0-4670 GCA_035536055.1 Paraburkholderia sp.
GCCCGCGTATGCGCAGCCGTCGGGATACGCGGCGCAACCGGCGTATCCGCAGCAGGCATCCGGCTATGCACCGCAGCCGGCGTATCAGCAGCCGTCCGCGTATCCGCAGCAGGCTGGCGGCGCGCAAGCGTCCGCGTATGCGCCGCAGGGTGCGTACCCTCAGCAGCCTGCTTACGCGCAGCAGCAGGGTTATGCACCGCAGTCCGCGTATGCGCAGCAGCCGGCATATGGCCAGGCGGCCTATCCGCAACCGCCGGCGTACGCGCAGCCGCCAGCCGGTTACGGCCAGGGCGGCTATGCGCCACAGCCGGCCGACGGCAGCTACATGAGCACGCCGTGGCCGATGTCGCCGCAAGCCGCCCAGGCAACCGAGGCCGCGCAACTGCCGCGCGGCAATCCGCCGGGTGCGGGCGCCGGCACGTCGGCCCGGCGCCGTGCGCCGGCGCGTACCGCGCAGAGCGCGACGGCTGGCCGGACTGCCCGCACGGGCCAGGCGCCGCGTGCGGGCGGCCAGCCGGTGTATGCGCAGACCGCCTACCCGCAGCAGCCCTACGCCCAGCAGCCGTACCCGCAGCAGCCCTACGCCCCTCAGCCATACGCGCCGCCGCTGCCGCAGAACTATACGAACCAGGGCTACGGCCTCGTGCCGTACGTGCCGCAGCCGCCGGCGCCGCGTATGCAGGCGCAGAACCCGTACGCGCCGTATCCGCAGGGCGGCTATGCGCAGGGCGGCTATCCGCAGGACGGTTATCCGCAAGGCGGCTACGCACAGGGCGGCGCGGCGCAACCGTCGGCGCCGGTATCGCAGACGCTCACCGTCGAGGAAGAACTCGCCGAGATCAACCGCGAGCAGACCAGCACGCTCGCGGGCGGCGTGCAGTTCCGCAATCGCAGCGGCGAAGATGGGCTGTCGGACCTGAACGACATCGAAGCGCCGATCGAAGGCCGCATCCACGCCGGCGACGGCCACGTGGTGGTGCGCGCGACGCCGGTGTTGCTCGATGCCGGCACCTCCGACGCGTCGCCGAACACGCTGGCACGCTTCGGCTCGAACTCGATCAACCGGCAGACCACGCCGTCGAACTCGCAGCACGCGGCGGGCGTCGGTCTCGACATCGGCTATGAATATCGCGGGCTGAAGATCGATGCCGGCGGCACGCCGTTCGGTTTTCGCGAGCAGAACGTGGTGGGCGGCGTGCAGTATCAGGGCGGCCTGTCGCAGCAGGTGTCGTACAAGGTCACCGCGTCGCGGCGTGCTGTTACCGACAGCCTGCTGTCGTATGCGGGCGCGCACGACGACGCGTCCAACCAGAACTGGGGCGGCGTCACGTCGAACGGGCTGCGCGGCGACCTCGCATGGGACAATGGCACGAGCGGTGTCTACGTGAACGGCGAGTTTCAGTACCTGACCGGCCACAACGTGAAGAGCAATACGGCGGGCAAGGGCGGTGGCGGTGTCTACTCGCGCGTGTACAAGGACGACGACCAGAGCGTGACGGTCGGCGTCAACACGACGTTGATGCACTACGCGAACAACCTGTCGTTCTTCACGCTCGGCCAGGGCGGCTACTTCAGCCCGCAGCAGTACGTGATCCTGAACCTGCCGCTGCGCTGGATGGGCCGCGATGGACACTTCGCGTACAACTTCGGCGGCTCGATCGGCGTGCAGCATTATCGGCAGGACAGTTCGCCGTACTATCCGAACAATTCGACGCTGCAGGACCAGGCCGCCGGCGCGGGGATCTCGCCGGACCCGAACGCGGTGTACCCGTCGCAGAGCAAAACCGGCGTGTCGTATTCGCTCGATGCCGCCGGCGAGTATCAGCTTGCTCCGCAGCTGACGGTGGGCGCGTCGGCGTCGTTCGGCAACGCGTACGAGTATCGCGAGTTCGTCGCCGGCGTGTACGTGCGCTATGCGTTCACCAAGCAGTCGGCGTTCGCGACCACGACGTTCCCGCCGACGCCGCTCAGTTCGCCGTATCTGACGACCAATTACTAGCGGCATGCGCGCGGGCGCTTGTGTTCGCGCGTCAACGGGCAGCGGCGCGCGCGGCGCGGATCGGGCTGCGGGCGGTTCGGGCCTTGAGTGCAGTGGTCGAGTTGCGGACTATTCGAGCCCTAAGCGCGAAGGTCGAGCCGCGGTCCGCTCGGGTCTTTAGCGCACCAGCCGGCGCGCCGCGCACCGGCTACCCGCACCGCTAGCGCGCCTGCAGCGCCTCGTGCCGCTTCTCGAGCGTGCGTGCATAGCGGGTCAGCGGAAAGCACATCGCGAAGTACAGCAGCGCCACCATGCCATACACCGGAAACGGCCGGAACGACGCATTGGTGATCATCGTGCCGGTCTTGGTGAGCTCGGTGAAACCGATGATCGACGTCAGCGCGGTGCTTTTGACCACCTGTACCAGAAAGCCGACGGTCGGCGCGACGGCGATCTTCCGTGCCTGCGGCCACACGATGTAGCGCAACTGCTGGCTGAACGTCATGCCGAGGCTCGCGCCGGCCGCCCATTGGCCGCGCGGTACCGCTTCGACGCAGCCGCGCCAGATGTCGGCCAGATACGCGCTGGTGTAGAGCGTCAGCGTGACGGCCGCGGCGAACCACGGCGATACGTCGAGGCCGACCAGCGGCAGACCGAAGAACGTCAGGAACAGCTGCATCAGCAGCGGCGTGCCCTGAAACAGCTCGACGTACAGCATCACCGCGCGGCGCAGCCACGCGTGCGGCGCGACGCGCAGCGCGAGCAGCACAAAGCCGAGCAGGCCACCGCCCGCAAACGCGATCAGCGACAGCAGAATCGTCCAGCGCGCCGCCAGCAGCAGATTGCGCGCCATGTCCCATAGCGTGAATTCGATCATCGGCCCGGCTCCGTCGGCAGGTTGTGTGAGCCGTTGCTGCGCCACGCGAAGCGGGCACGCCAGCCGGCGCCGGCGTGGCCCGCCGTGCCGCCGCCGCGCGGTGCGCGGCCGGCGAACAGACGCGCGCCGAGCCGGTTCATCAACTGACGCAGCACGATCGACAGCGCGAGGTAGGCCGCCGTGATGATCAGGTAGGTTTCGAACGAACGGAAATTGCGCGACTGGATGTAGCTCGCCGCATAGGTCAGGTCGGGCACCGAGATCTGCGATACCACGGCGGAGCCGAGCATGACGATCAGCACCTGGCCGACCAGCGCCGGGAACACGTTGGCAAGCGCCTGCGGCAGTACCACGTGGCGGAAAATCTGGCGCTGCTGCAGGCCGAGCGCTTGCGCGGCCAGCAGTTGCCCGCGCGGCACCGAGTCGATGCCGGCACGGACGATCTCGGTGGCGTACGCGCCGAGATTGACTGTCATCGCCAGCACGGCGGCCTGGATTTCATCGATATGTACACCGAGGCTCGGCAGACCGAAGAAGACGAAGAACAGCTGCACGACGAACGGCGTATTGCGGATCAGCTCGACGTAGGCGGCGATCAGCGCGCGTAGCGCGCGCGGTCCCGCGATGCTCGCGCAGGCGCCGGCAATGCCGAGCGCCGCGCCGAGCAGCGTCGCCAGCGCGGTCAGCCCGAGCGTGACGGCCGCGCCGCGCGCGAGCAGGCCGGCGTAGATGCCGAAGCTGCTGAAGTCGAAGGTGTAGGTCATGGAGGAAGGTGGCGGGCGGATTGCGGGCGGTAGAAAGAGGTGCGGATGTGCAAGTTCTTTGCCATGCCAGGGCCCCGGGTGGTGTCGTGCGCGTGGGTTGGCTGTGGCGCAGCGATGCGGTGCGGCGCGGCCGGGTCGCTGAGCTGCCGAACCCAGGCCCCAGGCCCCAGGCCCCCCAAGCCCTAGGCCCCAAGCCCAGGCCCCACGCTCCAGGCCCTAGGCCCTAGGCTCCAGGCCCCAGGCCGCTAAGAGCGACCGCGCCGCCGCGCATGTCACTGAGCCCCGCACGGCCTCGCCACACCGTGCGCAAACCGTCGACGATGGTGCGCGAGCCGACCTGCGCGCGCCATTGCAGTGCATGTTTCGCGTGCGCGCGCGGTGGACGGAAGCACGCCGGCGCGCTTTCGCTGGTGCCGCTCAACGGCACGCGAAGGCCGCCCGAAGGCCACCCGAAGGCGGCCGGCAAAACCTTGCCATCACCGACGCGCATGGCACGCGACACACAACGCGATCGTTCCACGCGCCCGCAGCGCTATGCTTCGGGCCTTCACGGACATGCGCAGCGCGTCGGAGCAAGCGCGCGCACAATGCGTTTTTCTGATTTCACCCGCCTCACGCCATGCGACGACTTCCGCCTTTGAACGCACTGCAGATCTTCGAGACCGTCGCGCGCCATCGCAGCTTCACACGCGCGGCGCAGCACCTGTGCCTGACCCAGGGCGCCGTGAGCCGGCAGATCCTGCTGCTCGAGGACTACTACAGGTTTCCGCTGTTCAAGCGGCACACCAAAGGCCTCACGCTGACCGCCGAAGGCGAGCAACTGCTGCCCGCCGTCGCCGAAAGCTTTACGCGCATCGAGGAAGTCTCGCTGCGCCTGACCCGCCAGCGCACCGATCTCGCGCTAAAGGTGCCGACCTGCGTGATGCGCTGGATGCTGCCGAAAATCATGCAGTTTCAGGCCGAATATCCGGACCTGCACGTGCAGATCACCACCACCTGGCAGCACGACGTCGATTTTCAGCTGGAGCCGTTCGATGCGGCGATCGTCTAT
>DATLOW010000167.1:0-5486 GCA_035536055.1 Paraburkholderia sp.
ACACATGAGCGTGATCCTGCGCAAGCTGCAGAACGCACGCTTCATGGAGTTTTCCGAGCTGTTCGATACGTCGCGCGGCGTGCCGGTGGTGGTGGTCAATTTCATCGCGATGCTCGAGCTGTCGCGCGAGTCGCTGATCGAGATCACGCAGGCCGAGCCCTTCGCGCCGATCTACGTGCGCCTCGCGTATCTGCCCGCGTGAGGTAGGCGTGCGCAAAAGCGCACGCAACCGGCGCACGGCGCACATCCGGCGGGCACGTCGCGCCGGGGCGCGCGTGCCGTCGTGCCTCAGGCGGGTGCGCGGCGCGGTTAAATCCTCTACAATCCGGCCTTTTCGGGTCCGGCAGCGCGCACCAACCTGCGCGACCTGCAAACCGCATAACGGCACAGGCAACACCGGCACCTCGTTTGCGCACACGATGCGCGAGCACCTGACACGCACCCGAGACGAAGCAGCGCATCGCGAGCCATCGTTTACCGCCCTGCGGCCCGCCCGCACGAGGACACACACCCGATCATGAAAGTCATCAGCTCGATCCAGGAATTGCGCGACCAGTTGCGCGGCCAGAACCGCACCGCGTTCGTGCCGACCATGGGCAATCTGCACGAAGGCCACCTGTCGCTGATGCGCCTTGCTCGCCAGCATGGCGACCCGGTGGTCGCGAGCATCTTCGTGAACCGGCTGCAGTTCGGCCCGAACGAAGACTTCGACAAATATCCGCGCACGCTCGAAGCGGACATCGACAAGCTGCAGAAAGAAAACGTCTACGTGCTGTTCGCGCCGACCGAGCGCGACATGTACCCGCAGCCGCAGGAATACCGCGTGCACCCGCCGCACGATCTGGGCGACATCCTCGAGGGCGAGTTCCGCCCCGGCTTTTTCACCGGCGTGTGCACGGTGGTGATGAAGCTGATGTCGTGCGTACAGCCGCGCGTCGCGGTATTCGGCAAGAAGGATTACCAGCAGCTGATGATCGTGCGCGCCATGTGCGAACAGTTCGCGCTGCCGACCGACATCGTCGCGGCCGAAACCGTGCGCGACACCGACGGCCTCGCGCTCAGCTCGCGCAACCGCTATCTGGAAGCGGCGCAGCGCGCCGAAGCACCGATGCTGGCGGCCACCCTGAACCGCGTCCGCGAAGCGATACTGGCTGGCGACCGCGATTTTGCGAAGCTCGAAAGCGAAGCGATGGCGACGCTCGCCGCGCGCGGCTGGCAGCCGGACTACATCGCGATCCGCAAGCGCGCCAACCTGCTCGCGCCCGGCGCGCAGGACCTGCAGGCGCCGCTCGTCGTGCTGGCTGCGGCGAAGCTCGGCGCGACACGCCTGATCGACAATCTGGAAATCTGACGCGCCGCCGCTACGGCCCGCGCCACGCAAGCAAGGGAAGCGCCATGCAACGCCACATGCTCAAATCGAAGATTCACCGCGCCGCGGTCACGCACTGCGAGCTGCACTACGAAGGCTCGTGCGCGATCGACGAAAATCTGCTCGAAGCGGCGAACATCGTCGAAAACGAGCGGATCGACATCTGGAACATCAACAACGGCGAGCGTTTTTCGACGTACGCGATCAAGGGCGAGCGCGGCAGCGGCATGATTTCGCTGAACGGCTCGGCGGCGCGGCGCGCGCAGCTGGGCGACCTGGTGATCATCGCCGCGTTCGCGATGATCGACGAAGCCGAACTGCAGGCTGGCTGGAAACCGGATCTGGTGTTCGTCGACGAGCAGAATCGCATCAAGGGCAGCCGCGATCACGTGCCGACGCAAAGCTGGAGTTAACAAGAAGTCCGCGCAAATAAAGCGGCCGCGGGAGAATCCGCGGCCGTTGCGGGTTGGCTTTCAGGCCTTGCTACAGTCCCTGCTACGGGCCTTACTTCAGCGCTTGCCTCAGGCCTTGCCGTTGGTCCACTTCAGGATCGGCTCCCACTGGTCCAGATCCTTCTCGACGCGGCTCTTCGCGACATCCCACAGCGTCAGCCCGTGCGCGGCGAGCTGTACATAGTTCTGCGTATCGCGCAGGAAACCGAGCACCGGCAGCTTCAGCCCTTCGACGAACCGATGCAGCTGGTCGGCCGACTTGGTACGCGCATCGACCCGCATCCCCACCACGCCGATCTCGATCGAACCCTTCCTGACCGCCTTTTCCTTCGCGAGCCGTTCGAGAAATTCCTGGGTCGCCAGAATATCGAAAATGGACGGCTGCAGCGGCACGATCACCTTGTCGGCAAGGCTTAGCGCGACGTTCATACGGTTGCCGTGCAGGCCAGCCGGCGTGTCGATCACGGCCCGTTCAAGGCCCTTCGGCGGCTTGGCCGGCGCCTCCGGATCGACGTGCCAGGTCTCGATGGCTGGCAAACCGTCTGGACGTAGCTCGAGCCACGCGTGCGCCGATTGCTGCCTGTCGAGGTCCGCCAGCGCGACCCACTCGCCTTCGGCCGCAAAGTAGCCGGCCAGATTGGTGGAGAGCGTGCTCTTGCCCACGCCGCCCTTAGGATTCGCCACCACGATTACCGTCATGAATTCTCCCGGGAAGAAGACTGGCCACGCCAGCCGGTTTGCCGTGCCCGCCCGCTCGGGCCTGCAGGAACCGGCGCACACCCGACGCTGCAGCGCTGCGGCCGGTCCAGGCGTTGATAATATCGGCAAATCCGGCTACGTCCAAAGCCCCGGCCAGGGGTGAACCTTCAACTCTTCCTTTTGCAGGAGCTGCAATGACCAAACTGCGCACCGATCGTCCGCTCGAATGGCTGGTGCAACTGCAACGCGGCACGCTGCCGGAGCTGATCGGCTTTCGCGCGCTGACGCTCGAACAAGGCAAGCTGACCGCGGAACTGACGGTGCGGCCCGACCTGCTGGCACCGAACGGCTTTCTGCATGCGGCCACCGTCGTCGGGCTTGCCGATACCGCGTGCGGCTACGCGTGCCTCGCGCATCTGCCGGAAACCGCGAAGAGCTTTACGACGATCGAGCTGAAGAGCAATTTCCTCGGTACCGCGACTGAAGGGACGCTGCGGGCGGTGGCAAGCGGCGCGCATCTCGGGCGCAGCACGCAGGTGTGGGATGCGACGGTGTTCGCGCCGGATGGCAAGACGATTGCGCTGTTCCGGTGTACGCAGATGGTGTTGTATTGATGCGGGTCTGCTGGGCGCGAGCGCAGTGGTCGCACAGTGCAAAGGGCGGTCGCGGCATCCTCGACCGCCCTTCTGCGTCAGACCGCTTCGCTCGCCCGCCGCAGCGCGACCGGCGCGCGGTTCTTGCTGAGCGCCAGTGCGCCGTTGCCGAGCAAGGCCTGTACGACCAGCGCCGCGGCCCAGAACGCCGGAAACTCCCAACCGCCCTTCGGCGCCGCGAAGCTCCAGCCATTGGGCAGATGCACGGACAGCGCGCCCAACATAAACGGCAGCAGCACCAGCGCGACCCAGCGCACCTGGATACCGGCCAGCAGCGCCATGCCGCCGAGCAGTTCGACGAAGGCGGTCAGATAGCCGAGCCAACCGGGAAAGCCGAGCGACACGAAGAACTGTGCCGTGCCCGGCAGCGTGAAAACGAAAATCTTCGTCAGGCTGTGCGCGAGATACATCACGCCTAGCGACACACGCAGCATCAGCGCGGCGAGATCGGGGTGTTGCTGGTTCATGACGGTTCCTTTTTCGATGGGAGGCGGCGCACAAGGGTGAGCGCCGCCGATAGGAACCCACTTTATTCGAACCGTCTGAGCGGAAAAACCGCGTCGCAGGCTTTGATTATTTCCAATCAGGAACGAATCGATCGCCGCAGAGTCCGTGCGCCGTGCGCCCCACCGCGCCTGATCAGCCGATCGCGCCGAACAGCCGCCGCACGTCGACATGCTCGGCGAGCGTATCGGCCAGCCGCTCGAGCGAGGCCTCGCGCAGCGCCGGATAGTCGAGCGGCGGCGCGTCGGCGAGCCCCGCCCACGCCAGCAAGGCCGCGCACGCGGCCGGCGTGTCGAACAGCCCGTGCACATACGTCGCGAGAATCTGGCCGTCCGCCGAACGCGCGCCGTCCGAGCGCAGCCCACCGTCCGGCGTCGCCAGTTGCAGCGCCGGCGACGCCAGCGCCGGCCCCACAGTCTCGCCCATATGAATCTCGTAGCCGGCTACCGCCGGCGCACCAGGCAGCGTCAACTGCCCGGTGACGTTCTTCAGCGTCTTGTCGCGCGTCAGCGTGGTCGCGAAATCGAGCCAGCCGAGTCCCGCGACCGTGCCGGGCGCGCCCTCGACGCCATGCGGATCCGCCACTTCGCGCCCGAGCATCTGCATGCCGCCGCACACGCCGAGCACCCGCCCGCCATAGCGCAAATGCCGCTGCAGCGCCTGATCCCACCCCTGCGCGCGCAGGAACGCGAGGTCGCCCTGCACATTCTTCGAGCCCGGCAGAATGATCAGATCGGCAGCCGGCGGCGTCGCCCCGGCACGCACGTAGTGGAAATCGACCAGCGGATGCGCGCGCAGCGCGTCGAAATCGGTGTGATTGCTGATATGCGGTAGCGCCGGCACGACGACGCGCAGCGTATCGCGCGCCGCGCCCGTTTCCGCGCCGGCGCGCAGCTCGCGCGGCAGCATATCTTCCGCGTCGAGCGTCAGGCCGTGCAGATATGGCACGACGCCCAACACCGGCTTGCGGGTGCGCGCCTCGAGCCAGTCGAGCCCCGGCTGCAGCAAACCCAGGTCGCCGCGAAAGCGGTTGATGATGAAGCCGCGCACGCGCGCCTGCTCGCTCGCCGACAGACACGCGAGCGTGCCGGTCAGATGGGCGAACACGCCGCCGCGATCGATGTCCGCGACCAGCACGACCGGGCAGTCGACCGCTTCGGCAAAGCCCATGTTGGCGATGTCGCGCTCGCGCAGATTCACTTCGGCGGGACTGCCGGCGCCTTCGACGAAGATCGTGTCGTAGGCGGCCTGCAGACGCCGGTACGACGCGAGCACCGCTTCGAACGCCACCGGCTTGTACTCGTGATACGCACGCGCATCGAGATTCATGCGCGCCTTGCCGTGGATGATCACCTGCGCGCCGCGATCGCTGGTCGGCTTCAGCAGCACCGGGTTCAGATCGGTATGCGCGTCGATGCCCGCGGCCAGCGCCTGCAACGCCTGCGCGCGGCCGATCTCGCCGCCGTCGACGGTCACTGCGCTGTTCAACGCCATGTTCTGCGGCTTGAACGGCGCGACCCGCACGCCCGCGCGCCGCGCCAGCCGGCACAGGCCGGCGACCAGCGTGCTCTTGCCGGCATCGGAGGTGGTGCCTTGAATCATCAGCGTGCCGCGCGGCACGGCGACGGCATCGGAAACGGGGCGAAGCGAAGTTGGATGGGCCACGAAGCGCAAGGCGCCGCGGCGACGCGACGCTTAATGAAAAGGCGATCAGGGACGGCAGACCGAAGGCCGCATTATCCCATCGCGCCGGTACAATCACGCGATGATTTCTCCCGACGTCACCCTGATCGTCGGCGGCGCGCGCTC
>DATLOW010000168.1:0-22757 GCA_035536055.1 Paraburkholderia sp.
GATGGGCGCACCAGCGGCGCGACGCGTTGCAATTCCGCCAGCGCCTGCGGCACATGACAGCCTTCGTGCGTCATCACGTGTTCGGACGTGCCGAGCAGCAGCGGCCCTGACAACACCCCGCGTACCGCATCCACCTCGGGCTTGATGCGCTCGAGCGATTCGAGCGCCTGCAACGCGACGCGCAGCGCAACCATGCCGCTCTCGGTCAGCTGGAATCCGCCGGGACCGCGCTCGCACAGCTTGACGCCGAGGCGCGTTTCGACGTCGTTGATATGCCGGCTGATCGACGCCTTCGACATGGCCAGCACGCGCTCGGCGGCAGCGAAACCGCTGGCCTGAGCGGCTGCGCAGAACACACGCAGCGAGCGCAGATCGCGTTCGTTCAGATCCATCTTCTTCATCGCGCAGGTCCCTCGCCGACCATCCGAAAGGTCTCGTTTTTCGAAACCATAGCAACGAAAAAATGGTTTTCCAAAACTTTTTTGTCTGCCTACATTGGGTTCACCAACGACTGGCCACGACCTCGGGGACCCCCATGATCTCGCTCGACCGACGCAAATTTCTGACTGTAGCGGGCGGCGTATCGCTCGCGCTCGCGGTGCCGTCCGTCGCGTTCGCGGAAGGCGGCACGCTCGCCGATATCCGTCAGCGCGGCAAGCTGACGGTGGGTACCGAGGCCGCCTACGAACCGTTCGAGTTCGTCGAGAACGGCAAGGTGGTGGGCTACGGCCACGACATTCTCGAGTACATGGCGGGCAAGCTCGGCGTGACGCTGAACCAGGTCAATCTGCCGTTTCAGGGCCTGCTGCCTGGCCTGATGACGCACAAGTTCGACTTCGTCGCGACCAGCGTCGGCATCAACCCGGAGCGCGCGAAGCGTTTTGCGTTCTCGGAGCCGGTGGGCGTGGTCGATACGGTGCTCGTCGTGCGGGCCGGCGATAGCCGCATCAACAAGGCCGACGATCTTGCCGGGCATGTGGTGGGCACGCAGATGGGCTCTTCGTCACAACCGATCGCGCAGGCATTCGATACGCAGCTGAAAACCAAAGGCGCGGGTTTCAGCGATATGAAGCTGTTCCAGGCGTACCCGGACGTGATGGTTGCGCTCGCAAACAAGACGCTCGACGTGGGCATCATGCCGTCGAACATCGTGGCGGTGCTGATGAAGCGCGAGCCGGGCCAATACCGCGTCATCGGCAAGATCGGCGAGCCGAAGATGCTCGCCTGGGTTGCCCATCCGCAGGACAAGGAAATCCGCGCATTTATCAACACGTCGCTGACGGAGCTCGCGCAGAATGGCCAGCTCGCGCAGATGCAGAAGAAGTGGTTCGGCTACACGATGAATCTGCCGACCAGCGGTTATCTGCCCGAAGGCGCGGTTTAAGCGCACCGCACAGCGCCTGAGCCTCGCGATGCCGGTTGCGCTCGCCCCGATGCTCGCCACGCTCGCGCCATTCGTGCACGACTTTGCGTCAGGCGCCGCGACGACCGTTGTCGCAAGCGTCGCGGCCTTCGCGCTCGGCACGCTGATCGGTGCGCTGCTGCTGATCGCTCGGCAACTCGGCGGCCGCATGCTTGCCGCGTGCGTGGTCGTGTATGTAAGCCTGATTCGCGGCACACCCGCGCTGATCCAGATGCTGGTGGCCTACTACGTGCTGCCCGCGGTGCTCGACATACCGCTCGCACCGCTGCCGGCCGGCATTCTTGCGCTTGCATTGAACACCGCGGCGTATATCTCCGAAATCCTGCGCGGCGCGCTGAACTCGCTCGGGCGCGGACAAATGCCGGCGGCGCGCGCGCTAGGCATGAACGGCTGGCAGGTGTGGCGCTACATCGTGTTTCCGCAGCTGTTTTACCGCTCGATTCCGCCGCTCACCAGCGAATTTACGATGCTGCTGAAGGCGTCCTCGCTGATGTCGATCATCGCCGTGCACGACCTCGCCACGGCCGCGCGCCATGCGACGCTGCAAACCAATCTGCCGTTGCAGCTGTTTTCGCTGACGGCGGCACTCTATTTCGCGATCCTGTTCGTCGTATCGTCGGCGTCGCGCCGGCTCGAACGACGCGTAGCAAAGGTGCTGCCTCATGGCTATTGATTTCAACGTCGTCGAAGCTTCGGTGCGGCCGCTGCTGAAGGGGCTCGCGGTGACCGCGCATGTGTGCGTGCTCGGCATTCCGGCAGGCATCGCGGCCGGCACGGTGGCCGCCTATTGCCGCGCGGCGCCGTCGCGGGCCGTGCGCGGGCTGGCATCCGCGTACGTCGAAGTGGTGCGCAACGTGCCGTTCCTGATTCTGGTCTACCTGAGCTTTTTCGGGCTGCCGAAGCTGGGCGTGGCGATGTCGGCATTTGCGATCGGCGTGGCCGCCACCGCGTTCTACACCGGTGGCTACTTCTGCGAAATCCTGCGCGCGGCGCTTGCCAGCCTGCCGCGCGGGCAATTGCAGGCAGCGCGCTCGCTCGGGCTGTCGGAATGGCACACGCAGCGCTATGTGGTGCTGCCGCAGATCTTCGGCTTTCTCGCGCCGGCCACCACCAGCCTGACGATCATGATGTTCAAGGACACGTCGGTGTTCTCGGTGATGAGCCTCGCCGAGCTGACCTACCAGAGCAACCTGCTGACCGCGGACACCTTCGCCTATGTCGAAGTGCTCGGCACGACCGCACTGATCTATTGGGCGTGCAGCGTGCTGCTGGATGTCGCGGGCCAATGGTCCGAGCGCTACGCGACGCGTTACCGCCGCGCGTAAGCGCGCGGCGTTTCCCTCACCTTTTGAACGCTGGAGCCTCTGACATGACGCGACCGCTCACCGTGCCGCCGAAGACCGGCCACAAGACGCTGCTGTATTCCGACCTCGCGCTGGACCTCGATCGTCTCGAAGCCGACATCGCGGTGCTCGGCATGCCGTACGGTTCCGCCTATTCGGCAGCGGACTTCACGAACGACCAGACCAATGCGCCGAGCGCGATCCGCGCCGCGACCGACCGAGTGGTGCGCTCGCCGGGCCACTACGATTTCGACATCGACGGTCCGCTGCTGCAGGAGCGCAGCGATATCCGCTTTGTCGATTGCGGCGACGTGATCGCCGATCTGGCCGCGCCGGGCAGCCACTACGAACGCGTCGAAAGCGCGGTGCGCAAGATTCTCGCGGCGGGTGCGCTGCCGATCGTAATGGGCGGCGATCACGGCATCACGACGCCGGTGCTGCGCGCGTTCGACAGCATGGGGCCGATCACGCTGGTGCACGTCGATGCGCATCTGGACTGGCGCGACGAAGTAAACGGCGTGCGCGACGGCCTGTCGAGTCCGATTCGCCGCGCGTCGGAGATGAAGCACGTGGTGAAGATCGTGCAGATCGGCCTGCGCGCGCAAGGCAGCGGAAGGCCCGAGGAATTGCGCGCGGCGCGCGCGTGGGGCTCGGAGCTGGTTACCGCGTATGAGCTGCACGAAGTCGGCATGGCGTCGGTGCTCGAACGGATTCCGGATGGCGGCAACTACTATCTGACGATCGACGCCGACGGGCTAGACCCTTCAGTGATGCCGGCCGTGGCCGGCCCCGCGCCGGGCGGCGTGACCTTCGTGCAGGCGCGTCAGCTGATTCACGGGCTGGTAAAGAAAGGGCGCGTGGTGGGCATGGATATCGTCGAGATCCAGCCGCAGAAGGACGTCAACCAGATTTCGTGCATTACCGCGGGGCGGCTGATTCTGAACCTGATCGGCAGCGCGATTCGCGCGGGCTATTTCGACCGGCGCGCGTGAGCGCCGCTTTCAGTTCAACGCATCGACTCAACGCGGAACCCGTCATGGAACACACTCGCATCCGTCCGTTCAATACGCGCGACACCTATCCGGAGCAGGCGCTCGACAACGACCTTGCGCAAGCCGTGGTGGCCGGCAAGATGGTTTTTCTACGCGGCCAGATCGGCCAGAACCTCGATACCAGCGAATCGGTCGGCGTCGGCGATGCAGCGGCGCAGGCCGAGCGCGCAATGGCGAACGTGAAGATGCTGCTCGAAGAAGCGGGCAGCAAACTGGAGGATATCTGTAAGGTAACGATCTACCTGACCGATATCCGCTATCGGGAAGCGGTGTATCGCGTGGTGGGGCGCTGGCTGAAGGGCGTGCACGCGGTATCGACGGGGCTGGTCGTGTCGGCGTTGGCGCGACCGGAATGGGTGGTGGAGGTGGATGTGATTGCGGTGAAGCCGTAGTCGTCTGCCTGCATCGCTGTTCTGCAGGCGCGCGTCGCGCAACTGCATGGCGGGCACGTCCGCTTGCGTGCCCGCCGACCCTCCGTGCTGTCCGCCTCCCACGCACGCTCCCAGGGAGCGCTGCACCACGATGAACACCGCCGCGACCCAGGTTGGGTCACGCCGCCGCGCGGCCGTGTCTGCCGTCTGATTTCACAAAACCTTATCCATCAGGCATTTGCCCGCACGTAGTCACGCCCGGCACGAAAGCTGCAATGGCGTGCGCAACTTGTATTCAAGATTGAACGCATGACCGGAATCGCAGCCACGCGGCACTTAAAGCCCTCTGTTCATCGCAGACCGGCGTCGCAACGATTGGCTCACAGCGTGAGCCTTTAGCGGCTGCACCCGCGTCCCCCCTTTTGTTATCCCACACCAATCACAGGAACAGGAATCCACACCATGACCAACCGCCGCGATTTCATCAAAGGTGCCGGTGCGTTCGCGCTCGGCAGCGTGCTGCCGTTCGAAGCGGCTTTTGCCGCCACGCCGCTGACCGTCGGCGTGATTTACGTCGGCGCACGCGGCGATTTCGGCTACAACCAGGCGCAGGCGCAAGCGACCGAGATCATCAAGAAGCTGCCGAACGTGAAGGTCGTCGAAGAAGAGAACGTGCCCGAAACCGTCGCCGTGCAAAAGACCATGGAAGCGATGATCGAGCAGGACGGCGCCACGCTGATCATCGCCACCTCGTACGGCTACTTCGATCCGCACGTGCTGAAGGTTGCGGCCAAGTACCCGAAAATCCGCTTCGCGCATTGCGGCGGCGTGTGGAAAGCGGGCGACCCGGTCAATATCACCAGCTACTTCGGCTATATCGACGAATGCCAGTATCTGAACGGCGTGGTGGCCGGCCACGCGAGCAAAACCAAAAAGCTCGGCTTCGTCGCCGCCAAGCCGATTCCGCAGGTGCTGCGCAATATCAACGCGTACACGCTCGGCGCGCAGTCGGTCGATCCGTCGATTACCACGCACGTGATCTTCACCGGCGACTGGTCGATGCCCGTCAAGGAAGCGGAAGCCACCAACAGCCTGATCGACCAGGGCTGCGACGTGATTACCTGTCACGTCGACGGCCCGAAGGTGATCGTCGAGACCGCCGAGAAGCGCGGCGCGATGACCTGCGGCTATCACGCGAGCCAGGCGCCGCTCGCGCCGAAGGGTTATCTGACCGGTGCCGAATGGGATTGGGCCACGCCGTACACGACCATCGTCACGTCGGTGCAGAACAACAAGCCGTTGCCGAACCTGATGCGCGGCGGCCTGAAGGAAGGCTTCGTGAAGATGTCGCCGTACGGCCCGAAGGTCGACGCGGCTGGCCGCAGCAATGCCGATGCGGTAAAGGCCAAGATGATCGCCGGCCAGTACCCGATCTTCAAGGGCCCGCTGAAGGACAACAAGGGCGGCGTCGCGGTCGCGGCCGGCGTCACGCATCCGCAAACCGATATCGCGCTCGAAAGCATGAACTACCTGGTCGCAGGCGTCATCGGCCAGATCTGAGCGCGCCAGCGCCGCAGCGCAATCAAGCCTGTTTTTTCCACATCGATCCGCGCAAGGAGTTGTGATGAGTGTTGCTGTTTCCTCCGGTCGTCCCGCGCGTAGCCCCGCGGCCGGCGCCGCGCGATTGATGCTCGGCGTGCTGCCGGCCGTGCCGACCGTGTGCGCGTTCGCCGCCACGTTGCTGCTGTTTTCGCTGTTTCTGCTGGTGCAAGGGCAGCCGGCTGCCGATGCGCTCGGCCTGATCGTGCAGGGCGCGTACGGTTCGGTGTTCGCATGGCAGAACACGCTGCAGCGTGCCGCACCGTTGATGCTGACGGCGCTGTGTGTCGCGCTGCCCGCGCAGGTCGGGCTGATCGTGATCGGCGGCGAGGGCGCGCTCGCGCTCGGCGGCCTGGCGGCGGCCGTCGTGCCGCAACTGGTGCCGGCCACGACGCCGTGGTTCGTCGCCGCGCCGCTGATGGCCGTGTTCGGCATGATCGCCGGCGGTGTGTGGGTCGGCGCGGCGGGCGTGCTGCGCCAGCTGCGCGGCGTCAACGAGACGATCAGCAGCTTGCTGCTGTCGTATATCGCGATCGCGTTGTTCAAGCACCTGGTCGAAGGTCCGCTGCGCGATCCGGCCACGCTGAACAAGCCGTCCACACCGCCGCTGCCCGACTCGATGATGATCGGCTCGCTGCCCGGCCTCGACGTGCATTGGGGCCTGTTCTGGGGGCTGCTCGCCTGCATCGCGGCATGGGTGTTCGTGCGTCACAGCACGCAAGGTTTCGCGATGCGCGTAGCGGGCGGCAACCCGCGCGCCGCGCGTCTGGTGGGCCTGCCGGTCAACCGTCTGGCGATTCTCGCCTGCGTGCTCGGCGGCGCGGCGGCGGGCCTCGCCGGCATGTTCGAAGTGGCCGCGGTGCAAGGCAGCGCGAACGCTTCGATGCTGGTCGGCTATGGCTATGCCGGCATTCTGGTCGCGTTCGCCGCGCGTCAGAACCCGCTCGCCATCGTCGTCTGCGCGGTGCTGGTGGGCGGCATCGAAGCGAGCGGCAGTCTGCTGCAGCGCCGTCTCGGCTTGCCCGATGCAACCACGCTGGTGTTGCAAGGGCTGCTGTTCGCGAACCTGCTCGCATGGGAAGCATTCGGTGTGCGCCTCGCTGCATGGCGCACCCGGCTGCAGGCTGCCGCGCATGCCGGCGAAAGCGTCGCGCAACTGGAGGACAAGCATGCCTGATCTGCATTCCACTTTCGCCGTGCTGGCGATGTCGCTGCTGGCCGGCGCACTGCGCGTCAGCACGCCGTATCTGTTCGTCAGTCTCGGCGAGTGCCTGACCGAGAAGGGCGGCCGCGTCAATCTCGGGCTCGAGGGCATTCTCGTGTCGGGCGCGATGACCGCCTATGCCGCGTCGTATCTGACCGGCTCGCCGTGGCTCGGCGTGCTGGCCGCATGCGCTACCGGTCTTCTGCTCGGCTTGTTGCATGGGCTCGTCTGCTCGCTGCCGCGCGTCTCCGATATCGCGTTCGGCATCGCATTGATGCTGTTCGGCGTCGGCCTCGCGTTCTATCTCGGCAAGCCGTTTATCGAGCCGCAGGCACCGATGCTCGCTTCCTTCGATCTGGCAGGCGGCGCTGCTTCGTCGCAACTGCATAACGCGTTGCGCGTGAATCCGCTGTTCATCATCGGTGTGCTGCTTGCGTTCGCGCTGCAATGGGGCATGCGCCACACGCGCTGGGGCATGATGCTGCGCCTGGTCGGCGAAAACGCGGAAAGCGCGCGCGCGATGGGCTATCCGGTTACCGGTGTGCGGATCGCCGCCACCGCGGTAGGCGGCGTGTTCGCCGGCGTGGCCGGCGCGTATCTGTCGCTGGTCTATCCGGGCAGCTGGAACGAAGGCCTGTCGAGCGGCCAGGGGCTGATGGCGGTCGCGCTGGTGATCTTCGCGCGCTGGCAGCCGTTGCGCTGCCTGTGGGCCGCGCTGCTGTTCGGCGCCGCCGGTGCGCTTGGGCCGGCGCTGCAGGCGGTCGGGGTCACGAGTGGCTACTACCTGTACAACGCCGCGCCCTACGTGCTGACGCTCGCGATCATGATCGTCAACTGCCGGCCGGACCGCACGCTGGCGGGCGCGCCCGGCGAGTTGAGCCTGACCCGCTGATGCTTCGATTCACCTTGCAGTGCGCGTGCCGCACGCTTCAATCCAGAGAACCCACATGAACCGATTCATCGAAGCCCGTCCTTATCCGTGGCCTTACGATGGCGCGCTGCGCCCGGACAATACCGCGCTCGTGATCATCGACATGCAGACCGATTTCTGCGGCATCGGCGGCTATGTCGACAAGATGGGCTACGACCTGTCGCTGACGCGCGCGCCGATCGAGCCGATCAAACGCGTGCTGGCCGTGATGCGCGAGCAGGGCTTTACGATCATCCATACTCGCGAGGGGCATCGTCCGGATCTGTCGGATCTGCCGGCCAACAAGCGCTGGCGCAGCCGTCGCGCGGGCACCGCAGGGATCGGTATCGGCGATGAGGGCCCGTGCGGGCGCATTCTGGTGCGCGGCGAGCCGGGTTGGGAAATCATCGACGAACTGGCGCCGCTGCCGGGCGAAATCGTGATCGACAAGCCGGGCAAGGGCTCGTTCTGTGCGACCGATCTCGAACTGATCCTGCGCACGCGCGGTATCGTCAATCTGGTGCTGACCGGCATCACGACCGACGTATGCGTGCACACTACGATGCGCGAGGCGAACGATCGCGGCTTCGAATGCACCGTGCTGTCGGACTGCTGCGGCGCGACCGACAAGGGCAACCACGATGCAGCGCTGAACATGATCCTGATGCAAGGCGGCGTGTTCGGCACGGTGTCCGATTCTGCGGCGCTGGTTGCCGCGCTCGGGCGCTGATCATGGTCACGCATTTGCAGGCACGCGGTGCTGCGGCGGCCGCGGCGCGGGCGGCAAGGCGAGGCGCATTGGGCGTCGAGGTGCTCGGCGCGAGCAAGCGCTTCGGCACGTTTCGCGCGCTCGACGACGTGACGCTGAAGGTGCGCGCCGGCACCGTGCACGCGCTGCTCGGCGAAAACGGCGCGGGCAAGAGTACGCTCGTCAAAGGTCTGGTCGGCTATGGGCTGCTCGACGACGGCGAGATCATTGCCGACAACCGTCAGGTACGCATCGCGTCGCCGCGCGATGCGCAGGCGCTCGGCATCGGCATGGTGTATCAGCATTTCACGGTGGCGGCGGGACTGACGGTCGAAGAGAATCTGCTGTTGGCGCGCGGGCGTTTGCCGTGGCGCATCGACTGGGCCGCGGAGCGTGCCGCGCTCGATGCGTTTATGCGCAGCATGCCGTTCCGTTTGCGACTCGACGCGCCGGTCGCGACGCTCGCCGCCGGTGAAAAACAGAAACTGGAAATTCTGAAGCAGCTGTATTTGCAGCAGCGCTTGCTGATTCTCGACGAACCCACCTCGGTGCTGACGCCGCAGGAAGCCGACGAAGTGCTCGGCCTGATGCGCGACATGGCTACCGGCGGCGAGCTGACGGTGCTGATGATCACGCACAAGTTCCGCGAAGTGATGGCCTATGCGGACGACGTGACGGTGCTGCGCAAGGGGCGCCTCGTCGGCACGAGCGCGGTGGCCGATACCGATCGCGATCGTCTGGCGGCGTGGATGATGGGCAGCGACGCGGTGGTGCGGCACGCAGCGGAGGCGGTAGACGAGGCGCGCGGCGAAGCTGAAGGCAAAGGCGAAGTTGCTCACAGCGCAGCCGTGCGCAACGAAATCGCGCATGAAGAAGCCGTGCAAAGCGAAGCAGCACGCGCGCCGCGTCGCGCGATGCCGGCCGACGCGCCGGTGCGGCTCGCATTGTCCACGCTGTCGGTGGTCGACGACCGCGGCCACACGGCGGTGCGCGAAGTCTCGCTGCAGGTGCGTTCCGGCGAAATTCTCGGGATTGCCGGCGTATCCGGCAACGGCCAGAAGGAACTGATTGAAGCGTTGGTCGGCCAGCGTCGCGTGCACGCGGGAGAAATGCGCGTGCACGGCGAACCCTATCGCGCGACGCGCGAAGAGATGACGCGTCTGCGCCTCTTTGCACTGCCCGAAGAGCCGCTGCGCAACGCCTGCGTGGCGAACCTTTCGGTAGCCGACAACCTGGCGCTGCGCGACTTCGACCGTGCGCCGGTCAAACGCAGCGGCTGGCGCATCGACCGGCGCGCGATGCGCGCGCGCGCCGAACAGCTGATCGCCGAGTTCAACGTGCGGCCGCCGCTGCCCGAACGGGCGATCGGCACCTTGTCCGGCGGCAACGTGCAGCGCGCGGTGCTGGCGCGCGAGCTGGGCCAGCCGGTCGACGTGCTGATCGTCGCAAACCCGGTGTTTGGTCTGGACTTTTCTTCGGTCGCGGACATTCACGCACGGCTGATTGCCGCGCGCGATGCGGGCGCAGCCGTGCTGCTGGTCAGTGAAGACCTCGACGAGCTGCTGGAACTTGCGGACCGCATCGCGGTGATGGCCGAAGGCCGTCTCGTGTACGAGACGGCTGCGCAGCACGCCGACCGCGTATCGCTCGGCCGCCATATGGCCGGCCATGGCGACGCGCACGAAGGCGCGGCCGTTGCACCCGCAAGCTTGCATGCTGAAGCCTGAAAATTGCCTGAAACAAGCCTGAAAACAGGAGCGAATCAATAATGAGTTCGAGTGGATTGGGCGGCCTGAACAAGTCGCCGAACGGCCTCGTGATCGGCCTCGTGCAGTTGCAGAACCCGGACGTCGAAACCCCCGCGCAGCTTGCCGCGCAAACGCAGCGCATCGTCGAGCTGGTCGGCAAGGCGCGCCGCAACAATCCGGCGATGGACCTGGTCGTGTTCCCCGAATATGCGCTGCACGGTCTGTCGATGCGCACCGACGAAGCGATCATGTGCAGCCTCGACGGTCCTGAGGTCGCTGCGTTCAAGGCCGCCTGCGTCGAGCACAAGATCTGGGGGTGCTTTTCGATCATGGAACGCAATCCGGGCGGCAATCCGTACAACAGCGGTTTGATCATCGACGATCGCGGCGACGTGCAGCTGTACTACCGCAAGCTGCACCCGTGGGTACCGGTCGAGCCGTGGGAGCCGGGCAATCTCGGCGTACCGGTGTGCAAGGGGCCGAACGGCGCGCTGCTGTCGCTGATCATCTGCCACGACGGCATGTTCCCGGAGATGGCGCGCGAGGCCGCGTATAAGGGCGCGGAAGTGATCATCCGCACCGCCGGCTATACCGCGCCGATTCGCCACGCGTGGCGCATCACGAACCAGTCGAATGCGTTTCAGAATCTCGCTCAAACGGCGAGCGTGTGCCTGTGCGGCAGCGACGGCAGCTTCGATTCGATGGGCGAGGGCATGTTCTGCGATTTCGACGGCACCATCATGGTGGACGGCAGCCATCGCCCCGACGAGATCATCACTTGCGAGATGCGCCCGGACCTGGTGCGCGAGGCGCGCATCCATTGGGGCGTCGAGAACAACATTTATCAGTTCGGGCATCGCGGCTATGTGGCGGTGCAGGGCGGCGCGCAGGATTGTCCGTACACGTTCATGCAGGACCTCGTGCGCGGCGAATACCGGCTGCCGTGGGAGGCGCAGGTGCGCGTGACCGACGGCACACCATGCGGTTTCCCGCCGCCCGAACGCAAGTACAAGGGCTGAGCGAGGGACGCGACGATGGCCACCCCGCAGCAGACGGTAAACGGCGCGCAGCCCGCGCCTTTCAGCTTCGATCCGCGTACCACCGCGCTCGTCGTGATCGACATGCAACGCGATTTCATCGAGCCGGGCGGCTTCGGCGCGGCGCTCGGCAACGACGTGTCGCTGCTTGCGTCGATCGTGCCAACGGTCGCGGCGCTGCTTGCCTATGCACGCGAGCATGGCTGGCTCGTCGTGCATACCCGCGAATCGCATGCGCCGGATCTGTCCGATTGTCCGCCGGCCAAGCGTCTGCGCGGCGCGCCGAACGCGCGCATCGGCGACATCGGCCCGATGGGGCGCATTCTGGTGCGTGGCGAGCCGGGCAACGCGATCGTCGCCGAACTGACGCCACTGGCCGGCGAGATCGTGATCGACAAGCCGGGCAAGGGCGCGTTTTATGCAACGCGCCTTGGCGAAGAACTCGCGCTGCGTTCGATCACGCATCTGGTGTTCGCCGGCGTGACCACCGAGGTGTGTGTGCAAACCACGATGCGCGAAGCCAACGACCGCGGCTACGAATGCCTGCTGATCGAAGACGCGACCGCAAGCTACTTCCCGGCCTTCAAGGAGGCGACGCTGGCGATGATCCGTTCGCAAGGCGGTATCGTCGGCTGGACTGCGCGGCTTGCGCAACTGACGGAGAACTGACGCGATGGCCCCCGAACTGAATCGCCCGGAAGTGGTTGCGCAGGTCAAGGCGGCTTTCGAAGCGTACGAACGCGCGCTGCTGGTCAACGACGTCGCGACGATGAACCAGTTGTTCTGGAGCGCACCGGAAACCGTGCGCTACGGGATTGCCGAAGTGCAGCACGGCGGCGCTGCGATCCGCCGCTGGCGCGAAGCCTGCGAGCCGGTGCCGGCATCGCGCCGGCTGCACCGCACGGTCATCACGACCTTCGGCGACGACTATGCGACGGTCAGCACCGAATTCACCAGCGATGCGACGCCGCTGCTCGGCCGGCAGATGCAGACGTGGGTGCGGCTCGAGGCGACCGATGCGGTGGCGGCGATGCGCTTCGGCGGCTGGACCATCGTCGCTGCGCACGTGAGCCTGATCGAGACGCCGTGAACGGCCCGCGCAACGACGCCGTGCTGCATGCGCTACGGAGGCGGGTATCGAACCGGCTACGTTGAACGGACGCGCATCGCGGATCAAAGATGCGGATACGCCGGCAGGCAGCGGCGAGAAAGGACCGTACAGCGCCAATCCGCTCGCGGAGCAGGTGTATCAGCTGCTCAGGCGCGACATTTTCAGCTTTCGGCTGTTTCCCGGCGACCGCTTTTCGGAAAGCGACATCGCGCAATACTACGGTGTGTCGCGCACGCCGATGCGCGATGCGCTGTTCCGCATGCGGCGCGAAGGGTATCTCGAAGTAGGCTTCCGGCGCGGCTGGAAAGTGGCCGACATCGACTTCGAGCGGCTCGACCAGTTATACGATCTGCGCATCGTGCTGGAGCTCGCTTCACTCGACCGGCTCGCCGGCAGCGCACCGCCGCAGCGCGTATTCGACGAGCTGAAAGCGGTGTGGTGCGTCGCGCATAGCGAACGCGAGGACGATCCCGGCACGCTGTTCAACATGGATGAGGGTTTTCATCGCGGCCTGATCGGTGCAACTGGCAACGACGAAATGCTGCGCGTCCACAACGAAGTGACCGAGCGTATTCGCATCGTGCGGCGGCTCGATTTTCTGAAGCCGCATCGCACCAGCGCGACCTACGACGAGCACACGGCGATCCTGAACCTGCTCGAACGCGGCAAGCTCGCCGAGGCGCACATCGTGCTGCGCGCGCATATCACGCAGAGCAAGCTCGAAGTGCGCAAGATCACGCTGTCGATGCTGACCGCGGCGCGCGACAGCAAGCTGCCGTTCGTCAGCTGACGAACAGCGGCCTCGCACGCTGCATTGGTTTTTGGGGAACATTGCGCGTTGCCGTGCGTCTTTCTTCAGCACAGACCACGCTCCGAAGGATCCTCCCCGATGCTGCCGATGCCGTCTTGCTGTCCACTGTTCGCTCGCGCCATGCGCTTTGCGTGGTTCAAGACCCCGGGCATTGCCGTTGCTGCAGTCGTGTTCGCGTGGCCGCCGGCTGCGTTTGCGCAGAACGCGACGGCCGATGCGCAAACGGCCATACCGGCTTCGCCCGCTGCGGCGAGTACGGTTGCGGTGGCCACGAATGCCGCCGGTGCGGTATCTCCGGCCAGCGGCACCAGTGCCTCGCCGGTCGTGCCGGTGCCGCCGTCCGAACTGTATGGCGTGCTGTATCGCGACGTCGAACTCGCGCATCTGTATCCGGACAGCAAGACCTTCGCGGACATGGTGCCGAACCTGCCGCCCGCGAGCGTCGTCGCCGCTTATGCGCAACAGAAGGCGCAGCCCGGCTTCGATCTGAAGCGCTTCGTCGCGGCGCATTTCACGCTGCCCGGGCGCGAGACGAAGCACTACGTGTCCGATCCGAACCAGAGCGTCACCGCACACATCGATACGCTATGGGACGTGTTGCGGCGCGATCCGGACAAGACCGCGAGCCCATGGTCGTCGCTGTTGCCGCTGCCTTATTCGTACATCGTGCCGGGCGATCGCTTCGACGAGATCTACTACTGGGATTCGTTTTTCATCATGCTCGGGCTCGAACAGAGCGGACGCGAAGATCTGCTCGACGACGAACTGAACAACTTCGCGACGCTGATCGACCGCTACGGCCATATTCCGAATGGCAATCGTACCTATTACCTGAGCCGCTCGCAGCCGCCGTTTTTCGCGCAGATGGTGCAGCTTGCGGCGCGCCGCGAGGGCGATCGCGTGTATCTGCACTATCTGCCCGAACTGCGTAAAGAGTACGACTACTGGATGGATGGCGCGAACCGCGTTGCGCCGGGCAGCGCGTATCGACATGTGGTACGGCTGCGCGACGGCACGCTGATGAACCGCTACTGGGATGCGCGCGATACGCCGCGCGACGAATCGTATCGGGAAGATGCCGAGACCGCTCAGCAGTTGCCGCAGCGCCAGCCCGCCGATGTGTGGCGCAATCTGCGCGCGGCCGGCGAAACCGGCTGGGATTTCAGTTCGCGCTGGTTTGCCGATGGCCGCACGCTGGGCAGCATCGACGTGACGTCGCTCGTGCCGGTCGATCTGAACTGCCTCGTCACTGACCTCGAGCGCACGCTCGCGAAGGCTTATCGTCTGAAGGGCGATGCAGCGCAAGGCGAACGTTTCGAACAGCGCGCCGCGCAACGTGCGGCGGCGATTCGCAGCGTGCTGTGGGATGCGCAGCTGAATGCGTTCGGCGATTACGATTTCACGGCGCACCGCCTCACGCATCGGCTGAGTGCCGCGACCGTCTATCCGCTGTACTTCGGTATCGCTAACAAGGCCGAGGCAAACGCCGTGGCAGCCACCGTGCGCGCGAAGCTGCTGCGCGCCGGCGGCCTTGCCACCACCACCGTGCAGACCGGGCAGCAATGGGATGAGCCCAACGGCTGGGCGCCGCTGCAATATCTGGCGGTGCTCGGCCTGCGGCGCTATGGACATGCCGCGCTTGCCGGCCAGATCGCGACGCGCTGGATTGAGACCAATGTCGCGTATTACCAGCGCACCGGCAAGCTGGTCGAGAAATACGACGTCGATGCGAAAGCCGGATCGACCGCGGCGGGCGGCGGCGAATATCCGCTGCAGGACGGCTTCGGCTGGACCAACGGCGTGCTGCGCACGTTGCTGGCGATGTATCCGCAGGCCGCGGGCAACTCAACGCGTCCGGCCGACGTGCCGGAGGGGCCGAGCGGGGTATCGGCGGCCGCTTCGGCGGCTGCGGCAGCACCGCAGACTACGCATCGCCTGCACGAAACGCCGCAGGCGGAGCCCGGCAAATAGCGCGCCGCGGGGCCGGTGCCGCGGCGGCGATGCCGCACTCAGACCGCGTTCAGGCTGCATTCCGGCCGCATTCAGACCATGCTCACGCGGCCGGTTGTTTGGCGGGTTCGACGGGCATTGGCCCGAAGAACATCGCCTTCAGTTTGCCGCGGCCCATCAGCCGGCTGAGCTCGGCAATCGTGCAGTAGTTGACGATCAGCGTGACCAGCAGAATCTGGATCGCCCAGAAACGCGGCCAATCCATCATTGCGATCAGTTGCTCGTGTGCCGCGAAGACGTCGGGCGCGTCTTTCCAGTAGTCGTACAAATGCTCGAGGTAATGCACGACCAGCGCGACCAGCGTGTAGATCGCCGTTTTCCAGCCGATGTTCCAGATCAGCGGTTTTTCCGGAAAGCGGTTGATAAACGGCAGCAGATTCGCGAGCAGCACCGATTTGCCTAGCACCAGCGCCGCGATCGTTACCGATACCGAAGTCTGCATGGACAGCCCGGTGCCCTGCGTGGTCAGCGCGCGGATCAGCGCAACGATATGCAGAATCACGAAGAAAAACAGCGTGGGCGGCAGCATTTCGAAGAACTCGTGCTTGATGGTTGCCGTGAGCTTGCTCATTTTTTGTCTCCGGTCCGTGCGAATGTCGACGCGTTACGGGTGCGCCGGGGCTGCCGGTCGAGTCGTTTTCGACGGGGCGTGCATCAATCATAGTGGCGGCGCGTAAGGCTGCACGCACCGATGCAACGGGCGCGTTGCTGCGCCGCTGACGCAGCGCGCGTGCGTGTCCGGCGAATGTGTGCAAGCGGCGCTCACGAGTGCGCGCGTGCGTTTTCCCACCGCGGCGAATGCACATTCGCGTCATTCGAATCAGCAGTGCATGGCGCAGCGGTAATCTCAATGCGGTTTTTGTCGATCCGACGCGGTCTTTCGAAATCCTTTCCTTGTGGGTTTCGTAAGCATTCTCTGCAAAACCGGAAAGAGTCATTTTTCGAGCGGCGGGTTTACCCTGGGGCTCTCCGACACTAGACTCCATTCAACCGTTACAGACAAGCAGTCGTCTGCAACACCGCTAAACGAAGCCCCTGGAGTAAAGATCATGAAATCGCTGATCAAAGCTATCGCTGTTGCTGCTGTGTTCGCCGTGCCGGCGGTGTCGTTCGCGCAATCGTCGGTGACGCGCGCAGAAGTGAAGGCCGAACTGGCGCAAGTGCGCAGCGTGCATCCGAGCCTGTACGACACGGGCGACGCTCACTATCCGGACGGTATCCAGCACGCTGAGGCAGCGGCGATGGCGCAAAACGGCGGTGCTGCCACCAGCGGTTATGGCGTTTCGACGGGTGGCTCGTCGCAAGCGGGCGCGGTGGGTAGTGCACCGGTGTACAACCAGTACCTTGGTTCGCCGTACGCCCGTCCGTAAGCGTGCATCGGTTCACGCGGTAAGCGCGTGCCGCAATATCGAACCGCCGGAGCACGGGTTCCGGCGGTTTTGTTTTGCAGCGCGCCTAAGACGCTCCAGGGCGCTCAACCGAACATCGTGCGAATCGCTTCGCGGACCGCGTCGCGCAATGCCGGGTCGCTGCCGAGGTGACCCGCATGCACCCAGCGCACCTGCGCCTGCGGCACCGACTGCCGCAGGCGTACAAGGTTGGTTGCGGGGCATATCGGATCGCGTGTGCCGTGCGCGGCCGCGAGCGGCACGCCGGCCTGTGCGGCGCGTCTTGCCAGCGACAGCAGGCGCGGCTCGCCGAGCCAGCAGCGATGCAGCATGTAGTGCATCTGGATCTGGTACTTGCCGACCATCTTGCGCAGCAGCGGCGCCTTGCGCCGTTTGACGCGCGCCTGGCGGCGATGTTGCGCGGATGCGAGCACGGCATTCTCGTAATGGGCCCACGCCAGCGCAACTGCCTGTTGCTGCCGCGGGTTGCGGCCGTGCAGCAGTACGCGAACACACGCCTCGAACAGGCGCGATGGCTGGCTGCATTGCGCGGCGGCGGCAAAACGCCGCCACTCGCGCGGCGCGCGCCGGCGCGACGTGATGAACAGCCCGTCGACTTCACGCGCCGAACTCAGGAACAGGCCGCGCAACACGACGCCGCGCACCGCTTGCGTGCAGTTGCCTGCATACGCGAGTGCGAGCGTCGCGCCCCATGAACCGCCGAGCACGCCCCAGCGCTCGATGCGCAAATGCGTGCGCACCGACTCGATATCGTCGATCAGATATGCGGTGCTGTTATGCCGCAAGCTGCCCGCGGGGCGCGATGCGCCTGCGCCGCGCTGATCGATCATCACGATGCGGTAGCGCGCCAGGTCGAACAATTCGAGCACGCCGGGGTTCGAACCGCTGCCGGGGCCGCCGTGCAGCACGACCACCGGGATGCCGTCTGGTGCGCCGGCGATGCCGAAGGCGATCCGATGGCCATCGCGTGTGCGCAATGTGTGGCGTTCGATTTTTCGCAATGGGCGCGAGGTCTGCGCAGAGGGCATGGCGGAGGTCGGGATGGTTGTGCTCGATCGGATCGTGCATCAATACCACAGCTGCGCGATCGGCGCTGCGATTAGCGGTGGGACGTGCGCGTCTTGCGGGGTGAGGCGGACGCGGATTTTGTCGCGCTCCGGGTTGTGGTTGCGGCAGCCCGGCCGGCAGGTTTCTTTCGTGTGATTTTTGCCGCGGCTTTCGTATCGGTCTTCGTGACGGTTTTCGTGGTGGCTTTGGCGGCGGTTTTCTTCGTAGTCTTCGCCGCGGTCTTCGCCCCGGTCTTTGACGCGGTTGTCGAAGTCTTGCGCGCAACCGTCTTTTTCGCCGCGCCCGGTGCTGTTTTCGCCGCCGTTTTTTGCGCCGCTGCTCGCGGCGTCTTGCCGCGCGCACTCGCCGTTACCGCGCGCGTCAGATCCAGTTCGATCCACGCCGGCGCGTGATCGCTGGCGTGCGGTTCGCCGCGCACCCACGTATCGACGCCCGCGCCGCGCAACGCAGCCGCGACCGGCTTGCTCAACAGCAGATGATCGATGCGCAGCCCCGAATTGGTTTCCCAATGCCGCCGGAAGTAATCCCAGAACGTGTAGATCTTTTGCTGCGGAAACTGCGTGCGTAACGCATCGGTCCAGCCCTGCTCGATGAGCCGCGCATAGCAGGCGCGGCTTTCAGGCTGCAGCAGTGCGTCCTTGAGCCAGGAGCGCGTGTTGTAAATGTCGAAATCGGTCGGCACGACGTTGTAGTCGCCGGCCAGCACCACTGGCTGGCCGCTTGTGTAGAGCGTGTTCGCGTAGGCGATCAGCCGCTCGAACCACTCGAGCTTGTAGTCGAACTTCGGGCCCGGTTGCGGGTTACCGTTCGGCAGATAAAGGCAACCGACGCGCAGGCCTTCGATGTCCGCTTCGAGGTAGCGGCTGTGCGCATCGGCATCGCCGCCGGGCAGTCCGCGCCGCGTTTCCACCGGCGTCGCGCCTTTTGCAAGAATCGCCACGCCGTTCCATGCGGTTTGTCCATGCCAGATCGCGCCGTAGCCCGCCGCGCGGATTTCAGCCGCGGGAAAGCCACTGTCGGGTGCCTTCAGTTCCTGCAGGCACGCGACGTCCGGCTGTTCCCGTTCGAGCCATACGAGCAGCGAAGCAAGACGCGAACGGATGCCGTTGATATTGAAAGTGGCGATCTTCATGTGGAAGCTCCAGTTGCAATCTTTATACCTGCCAAAAGCGGCCCGATGCGGCTGACGTCGATTGCGCCCATGCGTCCGGCAAAAGACCGCCGCGCTGCGCAATCGCGAACCGTTGCGTCGCGTGCAGAGCATCCACGGGACGGAACTGCGCGCAGGGGCACCAGGCGAGTCGCAGGCGTTGCTCTTTATCATCTGCCGACCCGCGGATGCGCTGCGGAATTGATGCGCTTTTTGCGCGTCGCGCCGCCAATTTTGCTTGGCCGCAACACGCGAAATGATTCAATGCGCGCTGCTTGCCGGTGCTGCTCAGCCGGCGTAGATCGTTCATTCGAATAGCGTAGGCCGCAACGGCCGATTGCTCCTGGGTCGTCCTTGTGCCTTGCCGCTCGAAGCGGCCGGGAGCCGCTCGAAGCCGCGTCGCGCCGCCTGCGGCTGCGCGCGGCCGTTCGAATGCGCTTCGTTTCATTCTTGCCAAGGCTTGTGTGCTGCTGCATACGCAATCTCAGGTGCACGCCGATGCGTGCATCGCCGAACGACATCGTTATATCGCCGACGACATCGACCGACAAGGCTGGTCGCTGCGGCATCGTTTTCTTTCCGCCGGCCTTACTCGCGCGCTGGCGCTGGAGTGCCGGGCGCTCGAGAGCGCCGGCGCGCTGCAGCCTGCATTCGTGGGCCAGGGCGGCACGCGCGCGTGGCGGCCCGAGGTGCGCGGCGACCGGATTCGCTGGATCAGGGCGGCGCAGTCGCTTGCGTGCGACTGCTTTCTCGCCGAGATGGAAAACCTGCGTGTCGCGTTGAATCGCGAGCTGTGTCTGGGTCTCGCCGATTACGAAGGACATTTCTCGTGTTATGCGCCGGGCGCGTCCTATGCACGGCACCGCGATCAGTTCCGCCATGACGACAGCCGCGTGGTGACCGTAGTCGCCTACCTGAACGATGCATGGCGCTGCACCCAGGGCGGCGCTCTGCGTCTCTACCCAGAGCACGAAACAGCAGTGGACGTCGCGCCGGCCGGCGGCCGCATCGTGGCCTTTCTGTCGGGCAGCATGATTCACGAGGTGCTGCCCGCGACGCGCGAGCGTTTGTCGATCGCAGGTTGGTTCAGGCGCCGCCCGCGGTAGACCGGCATACGCGAAGGCCGCGCTCGCCGGCCTCGGACAAGCACCTCAATACAGCCTATAGGCTGTTTTTGCAATATACAGCTTATTGACTGTTTTTTGCGCCTACAGCTTATAATCTGTGTTGCATACAACCTGAAGTCTGTAGTATTGTTTTACAGCCGGAAGACTGTATCCGGCATACGATAAACACGGAGGACGGCCGTGGACTATCCGGTTCGTACGGCAAGCGAACTGCAGCTGATGCTCAAGGCTTTCCGCAAGGCGGCGGGACTCACTCAGGCCGGTGTTGCCGGTCTGCTTGGCGTAACCCAGCAAACTTATGCGGCACTGGAAGTCAATCCGGGCGCGGCCAGCATGGAGCGTCTGCTGCGGGTGTTGCGCGCATTGAACGTTCAGATGACGTTCAGCCGGTCCGCGAGCGGGCGGCCAAACGCAACACGTGCCCGCTCGCCGCGCAATACGGTCGGCGCACCACAACCGGCCACGCGCGCCCCAAAGAGCGGTCCCAAGAGCGCCCCCAAGAGCGCCCCCAATGCAAAGGCCACCTCTAACGCCAGGCACCTGGCCAGTTCGAAGCGCGCTGGAAAAAAGGCGACCCGCGCACCGACTGCGGCAACCGCCAGCAGCAAAAAAGGACGAAGCGTCAAATCGGCGCCAACGCCGCCGAGGCGCGTGGTCCGCAAGCGGGAGGACTGGTAATCATGGTTCGCGGCAGCGGTGCCAACCGGTTGAACATCTGGATGAACGGGTTGCCCGTCGGCTACTGGGAACTCGCGCAAGGCGGAGAACGGCTGACGTACTGGGACGACTGGGTGAAGGATTCCCAGGGGCGTCCGCTGTCGCTGTCGCTACCCTTTACGCCGGACAACCAGCCGCACCGGGGGCCTCATGTCGACGCATACTTCGACAATCTGCTGCCCGACAGCGAGCCGATACGGCGACGTATCGCCGCGCGTTACAAGACCCGCGATACGTCCTCGTTCGGCTTGCTGGCGGAACTGGGCCGCGACTGTGTCGGCGCCATCCAGTTGCTGCCACCGGACCAGACGCCGAAGAGCCTGCAGTCCATTGGCGGCCGGCCGCTCGACGAAGCGGCCGTTGCGCAACTGCTGCGCGATACCACCTCGACTGCGGTGCTCGGCCAGCATGAACCCATCGACGACCTGCGCCTGTCGATCGCCGGCGCGCAGGAAAAGACTGCGTTGCTGTGGCACGACGGCGAGTGGCTGTTGCCGGAAGGCAGCACGCCTACCACACATATTTTCAAGCTGCCGCTTGGGCTGGTCGGGAACATGCAAGCCGACATGCGCACGTCGGTCGAAAACGAGTGGCTGTGCTCGAAAATTGTCGCTGCATACGGCCTGCCGATCGCCGAATGTTCAATCGCCCGCTTCGAGGACCAGAAGGCGCTGGTCGTGACGCGTTTCGATCGCAGGCTCGCCAGCGACGGGCGCTGGATTCTGCGCTTGCCGCAGGAGGACATGTGCCAGGCAACGGGGACGTCGGCGCTGCGCAAGTACCAGGCAGATGGCGGGCCGGGTATCGAAAGAATCATGGAGATTCTCAGCGATGCCGAAGACGCGGCCGCGGACCGGCGCGATTTCTTCGCCACGCAGATCGTGTTCTGGTTACTTGCCGCAACCGATGGCCACGCGAAGAATTTCAGCATCGCCCATTTCCCCGCGAACCGCTACCGCTCGACGCCGCTCTATGACGTGCTGTCGGCTCACCCGATCATCGGCAGCGGCCGCAATCAGCTGGCGCGGCAGAAGGCGAAGCTGGCCATGAGCGTGCACGGCCATAACAACCACTATCACGTCGAACAGATCCAGCGCCGGCACTGGATCGAGCAGGGTAGCCGGGTCGGCTTGCTGCCCGGCGAAGTCGACGACATGATCGAGCAGATTTCGCTGCGCACCGCTAATGTGATCGACCAGGTGGCGGCCATGCTGCCCGCTGATTTTCCGGCGGACATCGCTACGAAAATCTTCGCCGGCATGCGCCGCCTGAATGCGCGGCTGCGCGCCGCGCAGTAAGCGCCGCTGCTGTCAGCCGCACGCGCCGATTTCCCCGCATGCGGTACAGAAATCGCAGCCGTCCTTCCTGATCACCGCATTCGCGCCGCACGAGCCGCACTTGCGGCCATGCATCGTGCGCAGTTGCCGCGAGCCCGTTTCCTCCGCGTCGTCCGGCAAACGCTCCGCCGCGGCCTGTTGCGTATTCATGCCGGCCGCGAGCGGTAGCGCTACGCGCTCCGCGCGCGGCAGATGCGCAAGCAGCCGCGACGGCACCTGATTGCCTTCCGCATCGAGAAAACCGCGCCGGTGCAAAATCTGCTGGATCGCATACGCGAGCGCCGCGACTTCCGAATCGTGCCAGCGCGGCGTGCGCACGCCGTCGAGCCGCTGCACGTCGCCGAGACGCACCTGGCCGCGGTCCCACGACACCTTGCGCAGATCCTGCAGATTGCGCGCGACGAAGCCGCCGCGCGCCGCCAGCGAAAGCGAGCGCATCGTCGCGGTAATCCACTGCTGCGATTCGTCGCGCTGGCCGACCGGAATGAAGAACTCGATCGGCCGCTCGATCGTCACGTCTTCGCCGGCAAGACGCCCGGTCACTTCCATAAACGACACCGCAACGTACAGCGATTTCTTGCC
>DATLOW010000169.1:0-4381 GCA_035536055.1 Paraburkholderia sp.
CGCGACCCTCGCGCCCGCGCAGCGAACGCGGGCATAATCCGAGGGACGCCGCGACGCGCACCGCCGATGCGCGCGCCACATTCTTCAACGCCTCACTATCGCTCTTTCGATGAGACCACCGCGCCTCGATCAACTCGACGAACTCGACCGCAACCTCGTTGCGCTGCTGCAGAACAATGCCCGCGAGAGCGTCGCGAATCTCGCGCGTCAGCTCGGCGTCGCGCGCACCACGGTGCTTGCGCGCATCGCGCGGCTCGAGCGCTCCAACGTGATCGCGGGCTACGGCGTGCGGCTCGGCCAGGACGTGCTCGACGCGAGCATCTATGCGTATGTGGGCATCATCATCGCGCCGAAGTATGGGCCGGACGTGCAGAAGCGGCTTGGCCGGATGCCCGAGGTGCAACTGCTGTGCGCCGTCAGCGGCGAATACGATTACGTCGCGTGGCTGCGCGCCGATTCGCCGGAGCGCCTGAACGAACTGCTCGATCAGATCGGCACGCTGGCCGGCGTCGAACGCACGACCACGTCGATCATCCTCGCGCGCAAGATCGACCGCGGGATGATCGGCGACGCTCGCAACTGAACGGCGCGTGTTTGCGCTGAAATGAATGCGCGTTTACGCCTTTTTAATACGTTTTCGTCGAAACGTCGGGTCATGACGTCAAAACGACGAAACTCATGGTCGATCCGCAGCATTCTGTGCGTAGGATCCGTTTCTGCTTCTCCTTAAACTCGGTGCAGGGCTTGCCCGCGGGCGCCGTGCCGGCTTCACCGGGCGCGGTGCGACCTCGATAACGACAGCGCAAAACAAGGAGAAGCGCATGAAAATTGCCATCGTCGGCGCCGGCCTGATCGGCCACACCATTGCCCATATGCTGCGCGAAACCGGCGACTACGACGTGGTCGCGCTCGATCGCGATCCGCACGCGCTCGACAAGCTCGCCGCGCAAGGCATTCCCACCCGCCGTGTCGATTCCGCCGATGCCGCCGCGCTGCGCGGCGCGGTGCAAGGCTTCGATGCGCTCGTCAACGCGTTGCCGTATTACCTCGCCGTCAATGTCGCGGCGGCCGCGAAAGGCGCGGGCGTCCACTATTTCGATCTGACCGAAGACGTGCGCGCCACCCAAGCGATCCGCGCGCTCGCCGACGGCGCGCAGCATGCGTTTATGCCGCAATGCGGTCTGGCGCCGGGCTTCATCGGCATCGCCGCACACGAGCTGGCGAACCGCTTCACCGAAATCCGCGACGTCAAGATGCGTGTCGGCGCGCTGCCCGAGTTTCCGACCAACGCGTTGAAATACAACCTGACGTGGAGCGTCGACGGCTTGATCAACGAATACTGTCAGCCTTGCGAAGCGATCCGCGACAACCGTACGCAATGGGTGCAGCCGCTCGAGGGCCTCGAGCATTTTTCGCTCGACGGCATCGAGTACGAAGCGTTCAATACGTCGGGCGGTCTGGGCACCTTGTGCGAGACGCTGGCGGGCCGCGTCGAATCGCTCGACTACAAGTCGGTGCGCTACCCGGGCCATCGCGACCTGATGAAGTTCCTGCTCGAAGACCTGCGCCTCGCCACCGACCGTGACACGCTGAAGACCATCATGCGCCGCTCGGTGCCGTCGACCGCGCAGGACGTCGTGCTGGTGTTCATCACGGTGACCGGCCTGCGCGACGGCCAACTGGTGCAGGAAGTGTTCACGCGCAAGATCTTCGCGAAGACTGTCTGCGGCATGCCGATGAGCGCGATCCAGATCACCACGGCCGGTGCGATGTGCGCGGTGCTCGATCTGTTCCGCGAACAGCGGCTGCCGCAAAGTGGATTCGTGCGTCAGGAGCAGGTGTCGCTGCGCGAGTTCCTCGGCAATCGCTTCGGCCAGCTGTACGAAGGCCAGCCGCTCGACGCGATGGCGACGGTTTGAGCGTGCGCGCGGCGAGGGCCGTGCTACGCAGGTGACGACAGTCGATGCGCGACGGTCGATGTCTGATGCCCGATGTGGCCGGTATCTCTGTCTACTGCGGGGCGTCCGACGCAAGCGGGCGCCCCGCGATCTTTTCCAGCAGCGCAGCGAAATCGGCGGGCGCCGGCGCGGTGTTGTCGAACACCAGCACATCGGTGCGCGCGTTGCCTTCCAGCTCGAAGCGGCGCTGCCGGTACTCGTCCCAATGCGCGAGCTTGTACGTATCGGCGGGGTCGCCGCGGGCGGCGATGCGCGCATGTGCGGTCGCTTCCTCCGTGACGACCCAGACCACCTGCAGCCGGATGTCGTCGCCGATGCCGAGCCATGCGTGATCGAAAAGCCGCCGCTCGCGCACTTCGCGCGACAGCGGCGCCACCACCAGCACGCTGACGCCGAGCCGCAGATTGTCGTGCGCGGTGTCGAGCAGACCTCGGTATTCGGGGTCGCGCAGATGCTGCAGGAACAACGGGCTGTCGCGATCGTGCGGATCGCCGGTCAGCGCCTGCATTGTCGCGGCGCCGGTGCGGCCGTATAGCGTGTCTTTGTCGAGCAGGCAAAACGGCTCGCCGGTGGCTTGCATCAGCGGCCGCAGCAGCCGGCGCGCGACCGTGGTCTTGCCGGTGCCCGCATGGCCGCAAAAGAACGTGAGCGAAGTCACGCGGGTGGGTTGACGGCGGGTGGGGTGGCCGCGCCGTGCGCATGGCCCGCGTCGGGGTCTTGCAGCAGCTTGCCGTTCGCTTCGAGCCACATCACGTTGATGATGCCGAAGCCCAGCGCGACGCCAATGCCGAGAATCCAGCTGAAGTACCACATGGGAGCTCCGGTTCCAATGTCGACGTTCTGGATGGATCGCACGGCGGCGCCTGGCCGGAACGCGCCAAAACGCGCCGTTCGCACGCGCCGATGTTGACCGCGAAGCGCACGGCATGCAAGCGTTGCGGGGCGTCGCGCCGAAAAAATATATTCCTTTCACTTTCATTAGACCAGTGCTAGCATTGATAGCACATCGGAGGTCTGGAGATGCGGATGCCCAACTTGCTGGTTCGCGGTCTGGAGGAAGCGCTGGTGCAGAGCCTGCGCGAACGGGCGGCGGCCCATGGTCGCAGCGTCGAAGCGGAGCATCGGGAAATCCTGGCGCAGGCACTGCGTCAGCCGAAGAAGCTCAGCTTCACTGAATTGCTGCTGAAGATGCCCGACGTCGGCGAGGATGCCGATTTCGAGCGTGTCAATAACGATGATATTGGGGAGGATAAGGATGTATTTGATTGATACCAATGTCATCAGCGAAATTCGCAAGCACGCCCGCGCTGATAAGGGTGTGCAGGCGTTTTTCGCGCGTGCCAAAGAAGAAAGTCTGAAGCTGTATCTGTCGGTGGTGACGGTCGGCGAGCTGCGGCGCGGCGTCGATCTGATGCGCTATCGTGGCGACGTCGATCAGGCCGCGCGGCTCGAGGAGTGGCTCAATACAATCGTCGAATCGTTCTCGAGCCACATCCTGAATGTCGACGACGACGTCGCGCAAACGTGGGGTCGCCTGCGTGTACCGCACGGCGAGCATTCGCTCGACAAGCTGATCGCGGCCACCGCGCTGATCTACAACCTGACTGTCGTTACGCGCAACACGCAAGACTTCGCCAATACCGGCGCGCGCGTGATGAACCCGTTCGGCACCTAGCCGCAACGTCAAATGCGCGCCGAGGTCGAACCTCGCGCCGTCCCCATGCCTGCGGCTTACACCCGCACGCATTTGCCAGGCACTTCAGTGCCGGTACCCAACGATCTCTGAAATCCGACAAAAAGCCGACAATCCGCTAACGGAGACGAGTCATGCCGCAATCCTGCCTGCCTGACCAGCCGTCGACCAACGCGTCGAACCACGCGTCGAGCCACGCGCCGCGCGCTGCCGCCGTGTCGGCGCTTGTGTGCATGGTCGTGTGCATCGTCGCGGGCCTGGCCGCGTGCGCGTCGACGCCTGCCGAACCCGTACCGTTCAAGGCGGTGCCGGCCGAACGTATGCTGCAGCCGGGCTACACCGAACCCGGCGGTAACAGGCTGGCGGTCGACCTGCGGCGCGAACGTTCCGACGATGTGATCGTGCGGTTCCGCAGCGCGCAGGTGTACGTCGACGGCGAGCGGGTCGCCGATCTGATGAACGGCGAGCACATCACGTTTTTCCTGAGCCCGGGCACGCATCGTCTGGCGGTGTCGACGCAGTTCGATCCGGTGCGTGAACTGCAGTTCGTCGTGACCGCCGACCCGCGCTACACGAACCGCGCAAGCGTTACGTTCGACCATGACCACCGGATCGTGCTGCGGCGTGTCGCGCAATAGCGCACCGGCGAACCGCGCCACGCCACACCGCGCCACACCGAACCCGATTCGACAGATCGCCGCCAGCGCCCTAACATCGCGCGTACTGTCGA